>NZ_JBJGYY010000002.1:0-291355 GCF_054050235.1 Geodermatophilus sp. SYSU D00696
GGGAACCTGGCGGTGGTGTCGGAGGCCGGTGCGGTGGCCTGGCAGTCGAACACCGCCGGGTCCGGCGGGGTGCGGGCGGTGCTCGGCGACGACGGGGTACTGAGCGTGCAGACCGCCGAGGGCACCGTGGTCTGGTCCAGTGACACGACGCTGGCGGCCAGCACGCAGGCGGACGCGGCTGCTCTACTTGCTCAGCCGGCTCCGGTGGCTCAGCCTGCCGCGACGAGTTCGGCTCCGACGACAGAGCCTGCTCCGACCACAGAGCCTGCTCCGGCGACGGGCTCGGCTCCGGCGAGTGAGGAGCCTGCTCCGGCGACGGGCTCGGCTCCGGCGACGGGCTCGGCTCCGGCGAGTGAGGAGCCTGCTCCGGCGACGGGCTCGGCTCCGGCGAGTGAGGAGCCTGCTCCGACCACAGAGCCTGCTCCGGCGACGGGCTCGGCTCCGGCGAGTGAGGAGCCTGCTCCGACCACAGAGCCTGCTCCGGCGACGGGCTCGGCTCCGGCGAGTGAGGAGCCTGCTCCGGCGACGGGCTCGGCTCCGACGAGTGAGGAGCCTGCTCCGGCGACGCAACCCAGTCCGGTGCGCGAACTGCTTCCGGGGGCGCCTCTCGGCAGCAGTGGATCGCTGGTCTCCCCGAGCGGAGGCCACCGGCTCGACGTGCAGTCGGACGGGAACGTCGTGGCCATCGGTACGGATCAGGAACTGCTCTGGGAGACCGGGACCGTCGGCAATCCGGGGGCCGAGCTCGAGATGCGTACCGACGGGAGTCTGGCCGTGGTCTCGGGAATCGGCGATGTCCTGTGGGAGTCGGTCACCGCGGCCGGATCGGTCGGCGCAAGGACGGTGCTGCAGGACGACGGGGTACTCACGGTGCTGGCCGACGACGGCAGTGTCGTGTGGTCGAGCACGGTCACCGAGCTCGTGACGGGGACCCCGCTGGTGACCGGGCAGTCCCTGGTGTCGTCCAACGCCGTCTATCGGGCGACCGTGCGACCAGACGGGGACCTCGTGGTCGTCGACGCGAACGACGTCCTGATCTGGAACACCGCGACCGGCGGCAACTCGCAGGCACGACTGGAGCTGCGCGCCGACGGCAACCTGGTGTTGGTGTCGAGATCCGGTGCGGTGCTGTGGCAGTCGGACACAGCCGGATCGACCGCATCACGCGTCGTGCTCGGCGATGACGGAGTGCTGGCGGTGCTGGCCGCCGACGGCACCACGGTCTGGTCCAGCTCCTAGGCCGCGTCGTCCGGTGAGCTGGCCACGGCCAGCTCACCGGACGTACATCCGTGAGCAGGCCAGTGGTCTCCCAGGGGTGGGTGTGCCAGGACTGACCCTCTACGGCCATCACGGGGTAGGCGCACTGGTTGGGGCGAGGTGCTGACCTGCGCGCACGGATGGGCGGCGACGGGACCGGCAGGACGCGACTGCCCCCTCGGAGCTCCTGCATACGTGGGGGTCGTGTCGCTGTCGCGCGCCGGAGGTTGAGGGTGTCCGGGGAGTTCCCCACCTTCAAGTGTTCCGTTCCAGGAGGTCATCGACGACGACGCGGCGGACCTGAGATGTCCTCCGAGGGGCAGGCTCTGCGTCGAGACGCTGCCGTGGGGCCACCAGCCTCCGTCGAGGGATGGAGCCGAGCATCGTCACATCGCGGAGCCTTGCTCGTCCCGGGCCGGCCCGCACACAGCGGCGCACCGCTGGGGCCGATCGAGCCGCGCCGCCGCGGCAGCCGGTGAAGGACAAGGCTGCGGTCCACAGTCGAGGCGGGTAGCCCCAGGATCGCCCCGGGCGACCCCAGCCGGCGGTCCCGACGCAACGCGACGACGGTCGTCCCACCACCGGCGGCGCCCCGCTGCCTGAGGGCCGTCGTCGGTGGCATCGGGACCTGGGAGCCCTGCGCCCCAGGACGGAGTCAGCATCCGGAAGGTCACCACTGTGCGACGACGACCTCGTGCCAGATCGACGACGGTCGTCGAGGGTGATCCCTGCTCGCTGATCCGGACCCTGTGACACGCAGCGGCACAGCAGACGGCTCGAGGTCGTAGAGGGGACTGTGCTCCCCCCTCGCGCCCCGTCACCCCCCGAGTTCACTCAGTGGTGATGGCCTCTAGGGAGATGAGGCAGCTCGGCCTCCGCTCGGGCCTGGCCATGTCGAACACGGCGGGTCGAATGCCTTCGTCATGTCGAAGGTCCTGCGGAGAACGGCCGATTACCTGTCTGCTCGATGGGGTCACCACCACGACGGGCGGGGGATCTGGTCGTCTGGGATGCTCTACAGGTTGCGTTGCCCGACCGGAGAAGTGAGGTTCAGTGTCCCGCCTGGGCATCGTGATCGTGAGCTACAGGTCTGCGGAACTCGTCCGAACCTGCGTCGCCTCCATTCCCCCGACTCCACAGGTGCCTCACATCGTGGTCGTCAACAACGACCCGGAATGTGAACTCGAAGCCCGTGTTCTCGCGACCCTGCAGCACGACGACCATCGCGTGACGGTCCACCACTCCCCGCGAAATGGGGGTTTCGGCGCCGGCGTCAACCAGGGCGTGAGACTGGCGAAGAGCCTCGGCTGTGACAGCGTCTGGATCCTGAACCCGGACGTGGAGGTTCAGGAGGGTTGTCTGCAACGACTGCAGATGGCCTTGGGCGAGCATCCTGACGCCATGATCTCCCCGGTGATCACTTCGGGACTCCCTCCGGATGAGTACATCTGGTTCGCCGGGGGTTCCCTCGACGTCCGTCGGGGGCGGTCCCATCACTTCGGATTCCGGCAGTCGCTCGACGTACTTGCCGCGACGGACCTGACGGTCAGCTTTCTCACCGGAACTGCGGTCATGACGCGCGTACACACGTTCGAGCGACTCGGCGGCTTTCGCGAGGATCTGTTCCTCTACTGGGAGGACGTCGACCTGAGTATCAGAGCCCAGCAGATGGGGATTCCGATGCTCGTGGTCGGGGAGGCCCGGCTGTGGCACAAGCAGGGTGGATCAGTGGACGACAGATCGGACATGTTCTTCTACTATGCGCAACGAAACCGGCTCATCGTGAGCTGGACGACGGCTCAGCGAGGGCTTGCCACGATGCTGGTCGGCGCTGGCTTCGTCGAGACTCTCCGCCTGCTCGGGCGCCCCTTGGTCAGGAGTAAGCAGCACCGGATGAAGAAGTTGAGGCGTTCGCTCCACGGCCTGGTGGCCGGGATCGCGGCGGTCCGTCGACTGCAACGAGATCCGGCGGCAGCGGTGGGAGGCCCTCGTGCCCCCCGTGGTTGACCTCGTCTTCGACGCACGCTCGGCCGTCGGCAACCGGCGGTCGGGCTGGGAACGGTACAGCCGGAGCTTGCGTCAGGCGCTCGATGGACGCATGTCCATAGTGGACTACGTGGGTCCGCGCATCCGCGGTGAGGTCGTGCTACCCGCGGTCAACGTCGTGCAGCCGTCAATCGTCGTGCGACGGGGCGCGGGGGTCCCGGTCCACTATCCCACCTTTCCACCGCCTCCCGTGGTCAGTCGACGACTCGGGAGGGGACTCGTCTACACGCTCATGGACCTGACGTGGTGGAAGTACCCGGAGACGGCCTCCCGGCTCGGGCGAACCGTTTACCGGCGGTGGGCCGAGAGCGCCGTCCAGCGCTGCACGGTGCTGGCCATCAGTCATTCTGCTGCGCAGGAGATCCAGTCCTACTTCGAGGTGCCCGATGATCGGCTCTTCGTCGCGCCCCTTGCGTCGAGTCTGCCTGTGCACGAGGGGGGAGGGCCTCCTCTGCGAGGTCGACCGTACTTCCTGTCGGTCGCCTCCATCGAGCCGCGCAAGAACATCGACCGTCTGCTACAGGCTTTCCGCTTGTCTGGTCTGCAAGAAAGCCATGACCTGCTGCTCGTCGGCCGTCAGGCCTGGGGTGATCTGCCCCCCGGCGCCTCCTTGATCTCCGGCGTCGACGACGCAGCACTCGCGAGCTTGTACGCCGGCGCGACCGCGACGGTGTTGGTGTCCCTGTACGAGGGGTTCGGGCTCCCCGTGGTGGAGTCCCTCGCCCAGGGAACCGCCGTCGTTTGCTCCGACATCCCAGTCCTGCGCGAGGTCTCCGGCGACTCGGGGATCTTCGTGGATCCCTTGGATCCCCAGAGCATCGCGAGCGGGCTCCATCGAGCAGTCGACGTAGGTCTCGCGCCCGACGCCGTGGTGAGCGCAGCGCGGGCGAGGAGTTGGGAGGACACCGCGCGGAAGGCTCAAGCCGCATATGCCAGCGCGAGGATCCATGTCTGACGGGCACCTCCGCCGGCAACGGGTGGGGTACTTCGACATCGTCGTGGCCACTCCGCAGGAAGCAACCGCGCGCATCCTGCAGTGGGCGTCGTCGAGTGCGGGTGTCCGCCTCGTGGTCACTCCCAACTTCTCCATGTTCCCCCTGTGGGAGCGACATCCCGAGTTCCGTCGGGCTTGTGAGCGAGCAGATCTGGTGCTGGCCGACGGATGGCCCTTGGCGGTCGTGGCCAGCTGTGCCACGGGACGGATAGTCCCGCGGGTGACGGGTAGCGACCTGCTCAAGGACGTCATCGCCGGCGCGGCGGCGACCGGACTCCGCGTGGGGGTCATCGGCGGACGAAACCCGGAGAGGGCGGTGCGTCGATGCCGTTCGGCTCACCCTGACCTCGAGATGACCGTCATCGATCAAGCCTTCCACCCCACCGTGACGGAAGCTCTGGCCGAGACGCTCGCGGATGACATCCGTGCGGCACGGGCGGACATCATCGTGTTGGCTCATGGCACGCCGCGCCAGGAGTTCCTGGCAACGCTCCTGGCTCGCCGCCTGACCGCTGGGGTCATGCTGTGCCTCGGCGGGTCCATCGATTTTCTGAGCGGCGACCAGAAGCGGGCACCGGCAATCATCAGCAGGCTCGGCCTGGAGGCCTTCTGGCGGATGGCGCTGGATCCTCAGCGCATCCTTCCCAGGTACGTGATCCCCACCGCTGCGTTCGTGCGGTCCCTGATCTCTCAGCTGAGGGGCCACTAATCGTGCCTGGCTGCTGTGTCGCCATTCGGCTTTGGACTGTGGACGGCAACGCCGATGCCTTCGCCGGCGTGATCAGGAGGTCGACGGGAACAGGTCTCCCGGTTCCCGTCGCGAGTCGTGCTGACGGCCTCATCGGACTCCGGATCCGCCGAGACGTCGATGCCCTTCCGCTCCGAGACCTGGTCGACGCCCGGGCCAACGCAGTCGACCCCGAGGCAGGACGACTGGGTCGTCCAGACGTCGACCGCTCGGTCGGCCCTACGGGAAGCACTGTCGCGTGTTCCCGGGCGTACACCGGGAGACATCCGAGGCGAGGCGGGCTGCCGTCGACGGTGACACGATGCGCCCGACGGCGCTAGGGCGGAGCGCGTCTCGGCAGAGCCCGTGGATCCCCGCCCGTCCGAGGAGGCCTGCGGTCGCACGCTCCCACCGTTCGGGGTCTTCGTGAGGGATCGCCGATGGCCGAGCGAGGCTGGACTGATCGGTGGGGACTCGACCCGCACCGGGGATGTCAGTACACAGGCACGGGCCGACCGAACGAGCCGCGAGGTTGGCGCCTCCCTGTGGACAGACACCTACTCGTCGTCACTGACGGGCGCCGGGTCATGAGTTCCACCACTCTGGGGCGACAGACGGCGTGGTTGTCGGTCGGGACGTTGGGCGGTCTGTTCCTCGGCTTGCTGCAGACGCCGATCCTCTACCGGACGTTGTCCTCAGCCGACTTCGGGCTCTGGGCGCTGGCGTATGGGCTCGGTACCGCCGTAGCGACGCTCGACTTCGGTCTTGGTGCAGCCACGACCCGCTTCATGACGGTCGCGATGGCGGAGGGCGATGCACGGCGTGCGCGGGTGGCCTACGGCTACTCCATCCTCTTCGCGTCGGTGCTGATTGCCGCTGGCGGGCTGGTCTGCCTGGTGTTCGCTCCCACACTGGGGTCGCTGGTCGGATCCCGCTACGTGGGTCCGTCGTCGCCGACGAGCGTTGTGTGGGCGACCTGGGCACTGATGTCGTGCTACCTGCTGTTGACCGTCGGTCGCTTCGCGCTCGTTGCGCTGCTGGACTTCCGCTTCGTGGGTTCCTGGCAGTTGGCGGGCCAGTTGGGCGTCCTCGTAGCGACGACCGCGGTTGCCCTCGGGGGCGGGGACGCCGAGGGGATCCTCTGGGCCACAGCAGTCGTAGCCGTCTGCCAGACGGCCGTCTACGTGAGTCGGGCAGCCGTCAGGAGGCAGTATGCCGAAGGCCGGGGAGGGAGCCGGGAGAGGCTCTCACTGAGAGCCATGCTCCGGTTCTCCGCCTGGATGCAGTTGAACGGCTGGAACGGCTTCCTGAACTCCCAGACGGACAAGCTGCTCATCACCGCTGTGGCGTCAACCAGCTCCATTGCTCCGTTCGAGGCCGCGAACACGATGGCTCGCCTGGTGCGCGTGATCCCGGCGCAGTACCTGGTGGCATTGAGTCCGCGGATGGCGGCCGTGACGACGGAAGCGGCATCGGGCGACGTGACAGGACAGATCAACAGAAGTCTCGTCCACATCATCCGGCTCACCCTGCCGCCGGCGGCCCTGCTCCTCGGCTTGGCTCCGCTGTTCCTCCAGGTGTGGCTGGGCGAAGTGCCGGAGGGTGCGGTCGTCATGCTCTTCGCCCTGGTCATCGGGCATGCCGTCAACGTCCTCACGGGCCCGGGCACCGTCTATCTCCGGACCATCGGTGAGCCAGGTCTGGAGGTGGCCTACGGACTGGTCCAGACGGCACTCAACGTGGGTCTCAGCATCTGGCTGGGCCTGTTGATGGGTGCACTGGGCGTAGTCGTCGCTACGGGGATCAGTACGGTGGCGGCTTCGTTGCTCTTCCTCGTGTTGTTCCATCGTGGCCGATCGATTCACGTCTCCGACGACACGAAACGTCTGCTGGGGCGCATGGCCGTACTTGCCGCTGCAGTGTGTTCAATCTGCCTCGCTGTCGCATCTTGGGTGGCCGCGCAGCGGTATCCGGTGGTCGGACAACTTGCCGCACTCGGCGTGACAGGAGTGGTGGGAGCGACTCTGCTCGTACTGTCCGATCTCACGTATTGGCGGCCACTGCTGGCGTCCCTCCGCGAAAGGGGCCAAGTCATCGGCAACCGTCGTTGGACCGAGAAGGGGTAGCGTTGCTGGAAGGTCCTCCGCAGCATTCCCCACCCCCCGCAGCCGTGCTCGCGGCTGCGGCGGAACCGAGAGATGCGCCGAGACGGCGACCGTCCGAGGTCGCGCGCGCAGGTGGCGAGGTCGAGGTGAGACCGGTGGCGACCCGGGTCTCGGTCTGTATGCCCGCTTCGCGACCTAGTCAGTTCTTCCTCGAGGCGCTGGACAGCGTCCTGTCCCAGTCGATCGGTGACCTCGAGATCATCATCACCGACGACAGTGGCGGTGATCTGGAGCCTCTCGTCAGGTCCCGACAGGATCCGAGGATCCGGTACCTGCCGAACTCCGAGCGGCTCGGGCTGTCCGGCAACCACTGCCGGGCGCTCGACCACGCGACCGGGGAGGTCATCGCCTTCCTCCATGACGACGATGTCTGGGCCCCTGGCTACCTGTCCGCCGCTCTCGAGATCCTGGCCTCGGACGATCGGATCGGTCTCGTTCTCGTCGACATGGCCGAGATGGACGCCAGCGGTCGTCCCATGGGTCGTCGCCGGTCGGGCATGGCGGTCGGCCTGCAGGCCGACCCGCTCAGCGCCTTCCTGCGACGGGAGTTCGTGGCCCTGATCCCTTCGGCGTCTGTCTTCCGGAGGGCTGCCCTCGATGACAACAAGCGGCCGTGGCCTGACGTAGTGGCCGGCGACCTGACCATGTACGTCGACTGCGTGCTGGGCGGGTGGAGGGTGTACCACCTCGCCGAACCGCTGGTGCGGTACCGCATCCACGAGGGCCAGACGAGCATGAACTGGATCCCTCTACAGACGGCAGTGATCACCGTCTTCAGTGCATACTCCTTCCTCGACCCGGCACACGAACGTCAGCGCGTGCACCGCGTGGCCGGGTCACTGGTGGCGCGTGCAGCAGGACACCTGCGAGTCGGCGCGCCCAGTGAGGCTCGGACTGACCTCCGTCGGGCCCGAGGGCTCCGGCGGAGGGAGCGCTGGGTTCTCGCGACCGGCCTACACCTCCTCAGCTACCTCCCACTGCCTGTCTTCCGGGCGGCGGATCGGACCCTCCGCGGGGCGCGGGATTGCCTTGCCCGAGTGCGTCAGCGTCGCGGGGCCTGCGTCCAGGGCAGGTACGGCGGGACGTCAGTCGAGCCCGTCGACGGGTCGCCCTGAGACCCTTCACCTCCCGTCGGTGAACCGTCGCCCAGCAGTGATGCTTGCCGAGCGCCGGCCCAGGCACCGGCCAGCTCGGCGAAGCGATAGGGACTGAGCCGACGAATCCACACGGAGCGATCACTTCCCGCGGAGAAGGAGCCCCACCATGCCGCGACGGCCTCGCTCAGGGTCGGGGGGCGAGCGACTCCCAGGCTCACCATGGCTAGGGCTTCACGTGTCACTCGACGGCGCAGCAGGACGAGGCCCTGACTTCGACGGTGCCCCGAAGGCACGAACAGCTGAGGTGAGAAGGCGATGTGATGGCCGGCGGCAAGGACCCGCCACGACCATTCCTTGTCCTCGCAGGCCGGCAGGTCCTCGCGGAACCTGAAGGTGCGCCAGGTGTCAGCTCGCCACGAGGAGGCATGGTTGGAGAAGCCCCAGGCAGGCTGACTCCGCGCCTCATCGAGGGGCGGCAGATAGACGCCCTGAATCGGTTCACCGGCCGGGGTTCGGAAGGCTTCGCAGGTACCGACAACCCGTTCGTCTTGGTAGAAGCTGAGGCTGTCCTCGACCCACGTGTTCGTCGTCGGTCTACAGTGGGCGGACAGAGCAAAGTGGATGGCGCCAGATGCCGCATCCGCCCCCACGTTCAACGCGCGGCCGTAGGAGAACGACTCCGGGGCGATCTCGATCAACACGTCCGCCCACTTCTTCGCGATCTCGACCGTGCCGTCCGTGCTGCCGGAGTCGACGACGACGATCTCCACCGGCCGGGACTGGGCTCGTAGGGCTTGGAAGGTCGCCTCGATCGTCTTGGCCTTGTTGCGGGACCGGACGATGACGCTGGTGTCCGGACTCACGTCAGCCTCGTCGACGTTGGGGGGCAGTGAGCGCCGTCCTCTGTCGTGGCGTCCGATCGGGGAGGTCGCGCCTTCGCGAGCGTCGCCGGAGCGTCGGTCAGCTGATTGCTCCGCGGCAGCGCCGAAGTGAACCGAGGGGCGGCGGCAACGAGGCCAGCCGTTGCAAAGGGCAGGAAGCCCCCGTTGAAGGTCAGGAGGTTCTCGCTCACCAGCCCGGTGACGACCTGAGCCAGCAGAACCGCTACCCCGGCAGCGACGAACGTCTGACGCCGGACGGACATGCCGGCGAGCAGTACCGCGAGGAGAACGAGGAGGCTGAAACCCGACCAACCCACTTGCGTGAGGATGACGACGTAGGAGTTCTCGGACGTGACAGCGGCAGCGTAGGTGTTGTAGGCCCCAGAACCACCCGTCCCCCAGCCGAGTCCTAGGAGTGGAAAGTTCAGACTGAGGCTGTACTGGAGAGCCTCCTGGTGGGCGAGAGTCGACGCGTCATCTCCGCTCAGGATCCCGCTGAGGTAGGTCCTCAACGGGCTGACCACCTGGATCGCCCCGAAGGTGACCGCCACGGTGGCGATTGCGCCGATGAGCGCTCGCCCGACCCCGTACCGGAGGATCACGAACACGCTCAGGCCCATCGCCGCGAGGAGCCAACCGTTTCGGGTGAAGCTCAGGAGCAGTGCCGCTGAGATCACGAAGATCGTCAGGTTCACCCGGCGAAGTGCCGACCGGTAAGCCACCGCCAAGATCAAGGCGGCTCCCAGGACCTCCCCCGCTGAGAGGGGATCGCCGAAGGTTCCCGTCAATCGAGGAAAGCCGGCCGTGATGGCGAAGTTCCAAGGTAGCTGCGTCTCGGGGTCGAGGAACAGAGGCTGGTCTTTCACCTCAGCCCAGTACGGGCCGATGCCGATCACCTGGGTCAAGAAGGTACGGGGCAACGTCAGTTCGAACAGCGCGTAGGCTGCGGCCACGGCAACCATTCGGACACAGAGAACGCTGACGCGACGCCGCTCCCGGACCGTGAGCAGGGCTACGGACCCGAGGGCGAGTGCCGGGATCAAGGCGTTGCGGATCGACTGGACCTCGACCGGGAGCGGCGCCGGTGAAGGTGTCAGGAACCAGAAGGCGCCGCAGATGGCGACGTAGGTACCGACGGCCACCAGGGGCCAAGCAGGGCGCTTCTCGCTGACGGCCCGGGTCGCGAGGACGGCGAGCAGGAGCCAGGCCAAGACGTCCTTGGTGAGGATCGCGACCCTGATCAGCGATCCGGGGACCCCGAAATTGTACGCCACCGCGAACAGGTGAGAGCTGAAGACCACGAAGGCGACGACCACGGCGAAGGCGATCTCCGGACGTCGTTGGCACAGTCCGAGCCAGCCGACGAGTCCGACTGTCCCCAACAGGGCGCCGCCCACGAGCGGCGCGACGGACACCAGAGCGCCGCATATGCCCGCCGAAACCATTGCCGCCGTCACCCACGGAGCCGTAGCAAGCCGACTCCAGCGGTGTGCGCTCTCCACGGACACGAACCCTACGGCGCGGCCTCCGCTTTCATCGCAGCGACGGCATGATGACGGGATGGTCGAGCGCGTCTCCGGGCGGCCGGTGGAGGAGTCCTCACCCCCCGGTTCCTCGCTCAGTCGTCGTCGGCTCTTCCGGATCGGCGGAACCGCTGGCGTGGGTGGGATCGTGGGAGGACTGGGCGTTCTCGCCGTTTCCGGGCAGACCGGTGCTGCAACGGAGGCAGTCCCGAAGGGTAGTGGCGGGATTGCCGTCGATGCGCCTCCTCCCTCCGGTGGCGATGATTCCGCCTCCTTGGGGGCCGTCTGTGTCGGCAATCGGGAGGTCCATCTGCAGGCCGGAGTCGTGTACCGCCTGGAGCAGCCGGATGTGCTCAGTGCCAACGGCTTCTCCGGTCAGATCACGGGGCACGGCGCCACCCTCCACTTTGCCTACGCCGGCCCCTGGGGTGCGGAACTGTCGGCGATCAACGGTCTCAGTGATCTGACGTGCCGCGATCTGGTCATCACGGCTCCCGGTGCCAACCTGTTCTCGGTGTTCCGGGATTGCGCCGGCTTGCGGTTGGAGGACGTGACCGTCCGGGACTGCTCCCCGAAGCTCACCTATGCCATGCCCCGTGACTTCGCTGCACGTCGCATCCGTTGGGTGAGCAGCCCTTCCGAACCGGCTGTGGTGGACGGCTCTCTCTACGTTCCCGACGCCGGCCGGTTCTCCCTCATCGACTTCGACTTCGACTCGCGGTTCACCGGGCAGACCGGGGCGGTCGTCTCCGCAGTCGCCACCGAACCGCGGCCGGGGACCACCGTCCACGTCTCCCACGGCCGCGCCTTCGCCGGCGATCAACCGGCCCACACCGCAGACGGCTTCATCGACATCGAGCCCCGTGGTGCGGTGCCCTTCGACAGCGTCACCGTGCGGGACGTGGTGCTGTACAACACGAGCTGCTACCTGACCGGCGCCCGGAGCATCGACGTCGACGGGTGCACGATCCGGTACACCGCCAACAACGCCAGCGGTCGGGCGATCCCGTTCGTCGTCTACAACAACAACTCGGTGAAGCCCCAGCTGGGCAGCCTGCGGATCAGCAACTGCACGGTCGACTGGTCGGGGGACAACCCCACGGACCAGCCCATCGGGATCCTCGCCTACCAGTCCCAACCGGGCGCGATCGTCATGCTGACCCGCAACAGCTACCGGTTCGGCTCCCTCGGCGGCCAGGACGTGCAGAGCCTGTACTGGGTCAGAGACGGCGCCCCCGACATGATGGTCATCGACGGGGACGTCATCGTCGACGTCGATGACACCCTGGATGTGGCCGTCCCCCTCGTCAGGACCGATTCGACGGTCGGCCGGTTCGTGCTCCGCAACAGCTCGGTCGAGGGGTCCTTCGGGAGCCGGCTCGCCGTGACCGCCCAGGGTGGCGGCGGTGACGGTGCGCTCGTGGCGTACGAGAACAACGACTTCGGGCGGGCGAACTTCCGGGCTCCTGACTTCGTCGACGGCTCGGTGACGATCTCTCGGAGCCACTCGTCGGGGAACGCAGGCATCGAGTACTGACCCGCCGACGCCGCCGCGAACGTGGCAGACCCGACCCGTCCCTTGGGGGGACGTCGATCGGAAGGGCTGGCGACCCGGCTGGTTCCATTGTTGACTCAGCGGGCTCCCGGTCGGCGGTTGAGTGGGTCGAGGAGGGAGGACAGGAAGGTGCGGATGTTCCCACCGCGTGACGTCAGGGAGTCCGCCACGTGAGCTCAGCTGAACCTGCTGCTCTCCGGTCGACGATCATCGGGCCGTCACGAGGACGGGTCCGGATCGGCTGGTCAGAGCTGTGGCTCGCTCGGGACCTCCTGTACTTCCTGACCTGGCGAGACGTCAAGGTCCGCTACAAGCAGACGGCCTTGGGAGCGGCGTGGGCGGTCCTCCAGCCGGTCGCCACGATGGCGGTGTTCACCGTCTTCTTCGGTGTGTTGGCCAACATCCCGTCGGGTGACGTGCCGTACCCGGTCTTCGCGTACACCGCGCTGGTCCCGTGGACCTTCTTCGCCAACGCCGTCGTGCAGGGCAGCAACAGCCTCGTGGAGCAGGAGGCAGTCCTCACCAAGGTCTACTTCCCGCGTCTGGTCGTCCCCACCGCAGCGGTCCTCGCCGGCCTGGTCGACGTCATGATCGCCTTCGTCGTCCTCGTCGGGCTGATCCTCTTCTACGGCATCGTGCCGACGGTCGCGATCCTCACCCTGCCGCTGTTCCTGCTCTTCGCCGCGGCCACCGCCCTCGCCGTCTCGCTCTGGCTGTCCGCGCTCAACGTCCGCTATCGCGACGTGCGCTACACGCTCTCCTTCATCGTGCAGATCTGGCTCTTCGCCAGCCCGGTCGCCTACCCCTCGTCCCTGGTGCCGGAGCCCTGGCGCCTGCTGTACGGGTTGAACCCGATGGCGGGCGTGATCGACGGTTTCCGGTGGGCCCTGCTCGGCGACGAGGCGCCCGGCCCAGCGCTGTTCGTGTCCATCGCCGCGGTGGCCATGATTTTCGCCGGAGGGCTCGTCTACTTCCGTCGTGTGGAGAGGTCCTTCGCCGATGCCGTCTAGCGAGGAGGACCTGGCGCTCCGGGTGACCGGCCTGGGGAAGAGGTACCGGTTGGGGGAGAGGGAGCCGTACCTGGCTCTTCGCGATGTCGTGTCGCGGGCGGTCCGCTCGTCGTTGACGAGACTGAGCAAGACGTCGGATGACCGCCCACTACAGGATGAGCGCACGTTCTGGGCGCTGCGCGACGTCAGCTTCGACCTGCACAAGGGTGAGGTGCTCGGCGTCATCGGACGCAACGGCGCCGGGAAGAGCACCCTGCTCAAGATCCTCTCCCGCATCACCGAACCGACCGAGGGTGAGGCGGTCGTGTCGGGGCGAGTGGGGGCCCTCCTCGAGGTCGGCACCGGCTTCCACCCCGAGTTGACCGGCCGGGAGAACGTGCTCCTGAACGGAGCGATCCTGGGCATGCGTCGTCGGGAGATCCAGCGGAAGCTCGAGGACATCGTCGAGTTCGCCGGTGTCCAACGCTTCGTCGACACCCCG
Source organism: Geodermatophilus sp. SYSU D00696 (assembly GCF_054050235.1). Lineage (NCBI taxonomy): Bacteria > Bacillati > Actinomycetota > Actinomycetes > Geodermatophilales > Geodermatophilaceae > Geodermatophilus > Geodermatophilus sp. SYSU D00696. Next base: position 13,737 of record NZ_JBJGYY010000002.1, read on the forward strand.
GTCAAGCGGTACTCCAGCGGCATGCGGGCACGGCTCGCCTTCGCAGTCGCAGCCTTCCTCGAGACCGAGATCCTCGTGGTGGACGAGGTCCTGGCGGTCGGTGACGCCGAGTTCCAGAAGAAGTGCATGGGCAAGATGGACGACGCGGCCCGTGGTGGCCGCACGGTCCTCTTCGTGAGTCACAACATGGCAGCGGTCGAGGCCCTGTGTCGCCGGTCGATCTGGCTCGAGGGCGGCCGGTGCGTGGCCGACGGTCCGACTGCCGAGGTGGTCTCCTCGTACCTGTCGACGTCCTTCTCTGCGATGAGCGAGCAGTCGTGGCCCCATCCCGAGACGGCTCCCGGCAACGACGCCGTCCGACTCCACCGCGCCGCAGTGCGCCCGAGCGACGGTTCCAACACCGACGTCATCGACGTGCGGACTCCCATCGCGATCGAGATCGAGTACTGGAACCTGCGTCCCGGTGCTCGGCTCAACCTCAGTCTGCACGTCTACAACGAGCAGGGAACACGGGTCTTCAATGCCCTCCCCTATCTGGAGCGGGTGTGGCAGGGGCGGCCGTTCCCTCGAGGTCTCTTCCGGGACACGTGCCACATACCCGCGAACCTCCTGAACGACGGCATGCACAGCATCCAGCTCATGGTCGTCGAGAACGGGAGCTATGTGATCTTCGAGGTCGACGACCTGCTGGTCTTCGACGTCCGCGACGACGCGGCGGGTCGTGAGGGATGGTTCGGCCGCTGGGAGGGGGCCGTCCGGCCACAGCTGGCCTGGGAGACCGAGCACCTGCTGGACAGTGGTCCCGCCGTGGAGGACGTCTCGTGACAGGCCGACCCGCCTATGCCGATCAGGTCTATGCGGCGTCACTCGCCGAGTTCGGTGACCCGGTGCACCTGCGACGAAGCGATGGCTGGCTGCTCGAGCGCCCGGTTGCCGTGACCGGGCACCGCGATCTCATGGGGCCCTACCCGCTGTTCAGCTGCGTCGACTGGGCATCTCTGCCTGCCGATCTCGAGGACATCGACGACGCCGTCAGCCTGGTCGTGGTAGCCGACCCGCTGACCTCCCCGGACCCGGAGCGATTGCGCGAGGCCTTCCCCGATCGCCTGGTCCAGTTCAAGCGACACCTCACACGAGACCTGGAGGCGCCGGCCCGGCTGCCGGCCCACCACCGGCGCCATCTCCGTCGCGCGGCGGGAGCGGTCGAGGTCGAGGTCCTGGCCGACCCCCTACTCTTCCTCGACGACTGGGTGGAGCTGTACGGCCGTCTGGTGGATCGGCACGGACTCGTCGGGATCCGGGCATTCTCGCGGGAGTCCTTCCGACGACAACTGTCGACGCCCGGGATGTTTGCCGTCCGCGCTGAGCGAGGGGGACGGACAGTCAGCATGGCGCTGTGGCTGGCCGACGACCGCCACGCCTACTACCACCTGGGTGCATCAGCGCCGGCCGGATACGAGGTCAGCGCCTCCTACGCGGTCTTCGCCCTCGCGCTCCAGCACGCGCAGGAGCAGGGCATCGGGCTCGTCGACCTCGGCGGGGTGGCCGGCGCGGGCGCCGCCGAGGACGGTCTCTCGCGATTCAAGGGCGGCTGGGCCAACGGTGACCGTCCGGCGTATCTCTGCGGCAGGATCCTCGATCCGGGCGCCTACGCCAGGCTGAGTGCGGACAAAGAGGCGCGCACGACCTGGTTTCCGGCCTATCGGGCGTCCGACGCCGATCTCACCGGTCAGTTGACGACGAAGGGTTGATGCGCAGCATGGGTTCCGTCCGTGCGGAGGACGACCGTCGAGCACCAGAGGCGGACCTGGCCATCCTGGGAGGGGCGCCGGCCTTCTCGCAGCCGCGACACGTCGGAGGTCCGAACCTCGGGGACCGGAAGGCCTTCATGCGGCGGATGGAGGGAATCCTCGACCGCGGGTGGCTCACCAACAACGGTCCCCTGGTCGCGGAGTTCGAGGAAGCGATCGCGTCCATCGTGGGTGTCCGGCACTGTGTGGCGACCTGCAACGGCACCCTCGCTCTGGAGATCGCGATCCGCGCGGTCGGACTCGAGGGCGAGGTGATCACGACTCCCTTCACCTTCGTCGGGACGGCGCACGCGCTGCAGTGGCAGGGCATCACCCCGGTGTTCTGCGACGTCGACCCCCGTACACACAACATCGACCCGGCCGAGATCGAGGCCCTGATCACCCCGCGGACCACGGGGATCCTCGGCGTGCACCTCTGGGGACGGCCGTGCGACGTCGAGGCGTTGACCGACATCGCCGATCGCCACGGACTGGCGCTGCTGTTCGACGCCGCCCACGCGTTCGGGTGCTCCCACCGTGGTCGCATGATCGGCGGCTTCGGGAGGGCGGAGGTGTTCAGCTTCCACGCCACCAAGTACGTCAACGCCTTCGAGGGCGGGGCGCTGGTGACCGACGACGACGAGGTGGCCGCCCGCGCTCGGCTCATGCGCAACTTCGGGTTCGCCGATTACGACCGGGTCGACAGTCTCGGCACCAACGGCAAGATGACGGAGGTCTCTGCGGCCATGGGCCTGACCTCCCTGGAGTCGAGGAGCCGGTTCGTCGCCATCAACCACCGCAACTGGGAGGCATACCGGGTGGGGCTGGACGGTCTGGCGGGCGTCACTCTCGCGCCGTACGACGACGAGGAGTCCACCACCCGCCAGTACGTCGTCATCGAAGTCGACGATTCGGCCGGACTGTCACGGGATGACCTGCAGCGCGTCCTGTGGGCCGAGAACGTCCTCGCCCGCCGCTACTTCCATCCCGGTTGCCACCGGTCGGAGCCGTACGCGTCCGCGTGCAGTGCAGGGAGGACGTTCCCCGAGACGGACCGATTGGTCGCGCGGGTCCTCACGTTGCCGACCGGGACCAGCGTGACCACCGACGACATCGCCGTCATCACCGGGATCATCCGGCGGGCCCAGGGCGCCGGAGAAGCGCTGACTCGGCGCTTGGCGGCCGCGCCTGGCGACCAGGGACGTCGACGGGACGAGCGGACGAACGTGTCCGGCGGCGCCGGATGACGTCCTCCGCTGAGGCGTCCGACATCCTCGTCAGCGTGCTCATCACGAGCTACAACCACGCGCGCTACATCGCTCAGGCGCTGGACGCGGTCCTCGAACAGCGTGGCGTCACGTTCGAGGTCCTCATCGGGGACGACTGCTCGACCGACGGCACGCGGTCGGTCATCAACGAATACGCGCGACGGTACCCGGATCTTGTAACGCCCGTCTTCCCCGAGCACAACATGGGGGGTGAGGGCAAGGTGCTCTACGGAGAACTGGTGAGGCACTCCCGCGGCCGGTACCTCGCCGGGTTAGATGGCGACGACTACTGGACCAGTCCCGACAAGCTCCTCCTGCAGGTCGACCACCTCGACCGGCATCCCGAGTGCTCCATGGTCTTCCACAACGCCGTGCGACGGGCCGACGGCGGCAACGTGCCCGACACGCTCTACACCCCGCTGTCCCAGCCCCTACGACTCGAGACCGGTCAACTCTTCGACTACAACCCGGTGGCCGCTTGTGCCCCGGTGTTCCGGCGGGAGGCGATCGATCCCCTGCCGCCGTGGTACTTCGACCTTCCGTGGGGCGATCTACCCCTGTACTTCCTCGCCGCCCAGCACGGGGAGTTGCACTACCTGCCCGAAGTTATGGGTGTCTACCGATTGCACGACGGTGGAATGTACTCGGGCATTACCGCTCTGCGGCGCTTCGAGTTGGACGTGGAGTTCTTGCAGGGCATGCACGAGGTGGTCCCGCCCGAGGATGACTGGAGGCGTCGGCGCCGGCTGGCGGTCGTCCTCGCCCGACTGGCTCGCGAGCACCTCCGGCGGGGCGACCGCGAGGCGGCTCGACGTCGTCTCGCCGAGAGCTTTCGGACATGGCCCCCGGATCCGCGACGGTTGGGGCGCGGGCACGGCGAACGGTTCCGCCTCGCCCTCTGGCTGTCGATGCGGTTGTCGACGCCTCGACACTCGACCAGGTGGTCCTGATGCCCTCGTCGCGGCAGGAGTTGATCCCGCTCGAGAACCGGAACGCGTGGGAGGAGACGCTTGCAGGCATTCCGCACGCCTTCGCGCACACCTGGGCCAGTTGTCGTGCCATGTACTTCACGACGGGCTGGCCGACCTACCTGTGGACCTGGGCGCGCGGGACCTCGCGCGCCGTGTGTGCGATCTCGGAGCGAGGTGACGGGGGGACGGTGGACGTCGTCACTCCGTACGGGTTCGGCGGCGTGGTCGGTGTCGGCCTCGACTTCGACGTGCTGGACGACTGGTCGGTGTTCGCACGGGACCGCGGGTACGTCTGCGGGTATCTGGGGTTGAACCCCGAACTGACGCCGAGCGTGGTCCGTCGGTCGGGGGAGTACACCGAGCACAACGACGTCTACGTCCTCGATCTGGACCGTGGCGTCGAGGCGCTGCACACAGCGCTCTCGACGAACCGGCGCCGCCAGTTGCGGGCATTCGCCGATGGGCCGGCCCGGGTGATCGACGACCGCGAGCGCCTGACCCGGTGGTTCCTCGACAACGTCGGCAGCTTCCTGTCCGAGCGCGGCGCGAGCGCCGTCTACGCCTTCTCCGCGCTCACCTGGGAGAGCCTGCTCGGGCTCGATAACGTCCTCGTGCTCGGGGTGGAGGAGCCGGACGGTGCGATCGCTGCCGTGAGCGTGTTCGCCCACACGCCACACTGTGCGGAATACCTGTTCGGCATCTCGCGGCCGGAGGGGAGGTCCTACTCCGCCGTCCTCATCTGGTCCGCGGTCGAGGCGCTCAGCGAGATGGGCATCCCCCGGCTCAACCTGGGCGGAGGCGTGCGCCGGGGCGATGGCATCGCTGACTTCAAGGAGCGGTTCGGCGCCCGGCGCCTCCCGTTGGGAGCACTCAAGGAGGTCTACCGGCCGGAGGCGTACGCGGCCCTCTGTCGAGCCGCCGGCAAGGACCCCGCCGACCGGGCCGGGTTCTTCCCCGCGTACCGGGCACCGGACGCGCTGGCCACGGACCAGCCCGCCGACCGCACCCTGACCCCCTGACGCCCACCAGTCCCGGAGGACCCGTGTTCACCAAGTCGGCCCCCTTCTACGACGCGCTGTACCACTTCGTGGACTACCGGGCGGCAACGGAACGTCTGCGGGACGTGATCCGCTCGCAGGCGCCCCACGCGACCACGTTGCTGGACGTCGGATGTGGCACCGGGCAGCACCTCCAGTACTTCCGCGACTCCTACGACGTCGAGGGCCTCGACATCGACGGACAACTGCTCGCTGCCGCCCGGGAACGCTGTCCCGGAGTGCCTCTCCACGAGGCTGACATGGTCGACTTCCAGTTGCCCCGGCACTTCGACGTCGTCACCTGTCTGTTCAGCGCGATCGGCTACGTACAGTCGGCCGACCGGATGCGGCAGGCCGTCGCCACCATGGCGCGCCATGTGGCACCGGGCGGCCTGCTGCTGGTGGAGCCCTGGTTCGAGCCGGACCGCTACTGGACCGACACCATCACGGCCAACCACTTCCAGAGCGACGAGCTCAAGATCTGTTGGATGTACGCGAGCAAGCGGGAAGGGGATGTCTCGGTGCTCGACATCCACTACCTCGTCGGGACTCCTGACGGCGTGGAGCACACCGTCGAGCAGCACCGCATCGGGCTCTTCACCAGGGACCAGCACGAGGCGGCCATGCACGACGCCGGCCTCGCGGTGTCGTTCGACCCGAAGGGCCCACTGAACCGTGGCCTCTACGTCGGGCGAGCGCCGGGTCACGACGGCGGCGCCGAGGGCTGATCGGGATCACCGTTCCGAGGTAGGCCTCCGCCGCCGCGGATCGTCAACCCCGTGGGGATGACCTATCGTCCGAATGCCCGGGGCGTCCCTCGGGGACCACGGGTGCAGAAGACGAACGGACGTACATGGACCTCCGCCAAGTGCTCGCTGCGGTTCGTGCCGCCTGGTGGCTCCCCGTCATCGGGCTGGTGGTAGGGGCGGCCGCGGCGCTGGGGGCCAGCCTCCTGCAGACGCCGCTGTACACGTCGTACACCCAGCTGTTCGTCTCCACCACCGACTCGCGCTCCACCTCGGATGTCTTCCAGGGAGGTCAGTTCTCGCAGCAGCGCGTCGGATCGTATGCCGAGCTCCTGACCGGAGAGGAACTGGCTGCCCGTGTCGTCGAGCGCCTCGGGGTCGAGGACACGCCCACCGAGATGAGCGACCGGATCACCGCGACAGCCGTGGCGGACACGGTGTTGATCGACGTCGCGGTCGAGGACCCGTCCCCGGCGCAGGCCCGGGACATCGCGGAGGCCGTGGGAGCCGAGTTCCCCGGCCTGGTGGCCGAACTCGAGACACCCGATGACGGCGCTGCCTCACCGGTGCGGGTCACGGTCACGGACCGTCCCGAGGTCGCGGAGTCCCCGACGTCCCCGAAGACGTGGCGCGACACGGTGCTGGGGGCCCTGGTGGGTCTGTTGATCGGCGTCGCCCTGGCCCTGCTGCGGACCCGGTTGGACCGTTCCGTCAAGGACACGGAACAGGCCGCGGAACTGGTCGGCGCTCCGGTGATCGGCGTCGTCTTCCGTGACGAGACGCTCAACAAGCGGCACGTCTTCGACCGGCAGAGCACGAACCGGACCGCCGAGGACTACCGCCAGCTGCGCACCAACCTCCGGTTCCTCAAGGTGGACGAGCCACCCAAGGTCATCATGGTCTCCAGCGCACTCCCAGCGGAGGGGAAGACCACAGCGGTGGTCAACCTGGCACTGGCCCTGACCGACGCGGGTCACTCGGTCACCATCGTGGAGGCGGACCTCCGCCGGCCCAAGGTCACCGAGTACCTGGGTCTCGTGGGAGACGTCGGCCTGACGAACGTCCTGGCCGGCAGCGCCGACCTCGACGACGTCATACAGCAGTACGGGGAGGAACCGCTCTCCGTGGTGGCCGCAGGGCCCACTCCGCCGAACCCGGGAGAGCTGCTCGCCTCCAGCCAGATGGCCGCTCTCGTGGACAAGCTGCGTGGGAAGAGCGAATACGTACTGTTCGACGCCCCACCGCTGTTGCCGGTAGCCGACTCTTCCGGCCTGGCGGTGCACATGGACGGTGTCCTGCTCTCGGTGCGCCACGGAACCACCCGCAAGGAGCAGGTGCAGCAGGCTGCGGCGGCGCTCGACCGGGTACGGGCGACCAAGCTGGGCGTGATCCTCAACATCGTCCCGCCCACCCCCGGCCTCGTCTCGGACTACGGCTACATGCACACGTACGGGACGGCAGCGAAGCACCGGGGGCCGCGTGACAACAGCCCCCGCCACGGGTGACCGCACCCACCCGGTCCTGGCAGGGCACTGATCACCGTCACGGCTGGTCCCCGGGGTCCTCGTTGCCTGACGGTCGGTCGGTCCGCTCCCGCCCCCACGGACGTCGGGAGGCGTCCGCTGCGGTCGAGCCGTGATGGCTGTCGACCCCTCTCGACCCGGAGAATGATCGGGTGTCCCCTCACCCGACCGTCGAGCCGACCTTCACCGTCCTGCTCGTGTGCACGGGCAACATCTGTCGGTCGGCGTTGGGGGAGCGCCTGGGGCGCGCGTACCTGGAGTCCCTGGGTGACGGAACGGCCGATCGGATCCGGCTGGTCAGCGCAGGCACCCAAGCCGTCTCGGGGGCGGCGATGCACCCCGACAGCGCGCTCGTCCTGCGTGGACTCGGTGGAGACCCCTCCGGCTTCCACGCCCGCCAGTTCGTCGGCGCCATGGCAGACGGTGCCGATCTGACACTGACGATGACCCGGCAGCACCGACGCGATGTCCTGCGCGCTGCTCCGCGGGCGCTGTCCCGGACCTACACGCTCCGGGAGGCCGCAGGCCTGCTCGACGTCATCGGCGAGGACGTCGACGTGGCCAGCGCGGATGTCGTGGAGCGGGCTCGCCGCCTGGTGCAGCACCTGGCGTCTGCCCGCTCGCGGTGGCGCAGCGGTCCGGAGGACGACGTCGAGGACCCGATCGGGCAGCCCGTCGAGGTCCACCAGGACGTCGGGGAGGCGATCGCGGTCGCACTCATCCGCGTACTCGAACGCCTCGCCTCCCCCGCGCAGGAAGGGCCGACCGTGGTGCCCAGCGCGCGCCCCGACGTGGTCCGCGGCCGCGTCCCGGCCGAGTGACCGACGTGGTGCCGGGCTCCCGAGGGTGCCGTTGACGGGCGACCGCGCTCGTCAGAGGGCGGACCAGGCTCTCCGCTGCCGCGCCGGCTGACCGGTGGCGTCTGTGGGCGTCGGTCCGTCGCGCTGGGTACCTTCCCGCCATGGCACGGGGGACCCACTGGTGGAACGAGCCGCCGGCGTGGGCGTGGATCACGATGGTCGCCGGCCTCGTGGCGACCATCGCGCTGCTGCCGGTCGCACTGGACCGCGCCGCTCCGGCCTCGAGCGGCACCGCGGCACCGGCGACCACGGGCGAGAGCGGGCCGAGCCCCACGCCGTCCGAATCCGCGTCCGCCACGCCGTCCGACGAAACGGCAGACCGCGCACGGGTCCTCGTGATCGGTGACAGCGACACGGGCGGTACCGGTCAGGATGCGGTCGCGTGGCCTGCGTTGTTGGACGAGCGCCTGCCCGACGCCGAGATCGAGTCCGTCACCACCGGCGACTCCGGCTACGTCTCCACCACGGCGCAGGAGTCGACGCTGACCGACCTCGTCGCCGAGGCCGACCTCTCCGATGTCGACCTCGTCGTCCTGTTCGGCAGTCGCTTCGATGCGTCGGGGATCTCGGACCAGGTGTCCGCGGCCGCTGAGGAGAGCATCGCCACGGTCAGGGACGAGGCCCCCGATGCGGCACTGGTGGTCATCGGGCCCGTGTGGCCAGGTGGTGACCCGCCGGCGGGGGTCCGCAACAACCGCGACGTCGTCCGTGCCGCGGCGGAGGCCGCTTCGGTGCCGTTCGTCGACCCCCTGACCGAGGGCTGGCTCGCCGAGGACGCCGGATCGGTCGGCGAGGACGACGTCCACCTGACCGACGAGGGGCAGGCGGCACTCGCCGGCCTCGTGCAACCGGTGGTCGAGGGAGCGCTCGACGAGGCGGCGGGGGCAGGGGCCACCTCGGGCGGGTGAGCCGTCAGTAGGCGCCGGAGCCGCGCACGACCGCGCCGACGGTCTTCCACAGGATCATCAGGTCGAGGGCCAGGGACCAGTTCTCCACGTACCGGACGTCGATGCGGACCGAGTCGTCCCACGACAGGTCGGACCGCCCGCTGACCTGCCAGAGGCCGGTCAGCCCGGGCTTCACCAGGAAACGCCGCCGCATGTCCGTCCCGTACTGCTCGACCTCCCTGGCCAACGGCGGACGGGGACCCACCAGTGACATGTCCCCGCGGAGCACGTTGATCAGCTGGGGGAGTTCGTCGATGGAGTAGCGACGCAGCGTCCTCCCGACCCGGGTGACCCGCGGGTCGTCCCTCATCTTGAAGAGGACCCCGTTGCCCTCGTCGGCCGCGGCCAGCAGCTCCACGAGTCGAGGTGCGTCCTGCACCATGCTGCGGAACTTGAGCATCGTGAAGGTCTCGCCGCACCGCCCGACCCGCTCCTGACGGAAGAACACCGGTCCCGGGCTGCTGACGCGCACCGCCACGGCGACCGCCAGCAGTACGGGCGCGAGGACCAGCAGTCCCACGGCGGCCGCGCTGCGGTCGACGACCTCCTTCGTGAACCGGCGGACCCCGGTGAGCTCGGGGCGCTCCATGTGCAGCAACGGCAGGCCCGCGACCGGGCGGATGTGCACCCGGGGACCCACCACGTCGGTGACCGCGGGGGCCAGCAGGAGCTCGGCGTCGGTGTCCTCCAGTTCCCACCCGAGCCGCCGGAGCACGGAGCCGTGCAGGTCGGGTCCGGGGAGGACGGCGACCGTGTCGACCTCGAACCGGTTCACGACGTCGGCGACCTCGGCCACGTCGCCGAGGACGGGCAGGCCGTTGAACGCATCAGCCCCGGTCGCCTGCTCCCCGGCCGGCAGGCAGCAGCCGATGACCCGGTATCCCTGGTGCGGCGACCGCTGCAGTTGCTCGTCGAGCGCCGCGACGGCGGCACGCGGACCGACCAGGATCGTCGTCTGCAGGTACTGCCCACGCTGGCGCTCGTGGCGGAGCCAGTGCCGGTGCACGAGGCGGCTGGCCAGTGTCAGGAGGGCGGCCAGAGGGAGGGTGAGGACGACGAACCCGCGTGCCACCTCCAGCCGGAGGGCCCAGGAGACCGTCCCGACGACCGCGAGCACGACCACGGCCGCGGCGAGGACCCTGCGGTACTCCTCGACGCCGATCCAGAGGAACCGTTCCTCGTACGTCCGGGCGACCGACATCGCCGGCAGCCACACGACCGGGACGAGCAACGCCTCCCACAGGGGTGGCCGTGGACCGAGTGCGGCGATCACCTCGAACCACAGCCAGTAGCCGACGAGACCGGCGAGTACGGCGCACACAGCATCCAGGGCCACCGTCCGTCGGACGTAGTTCCGCCGCCAGGCGCGTCGGGCGATGGTGCCCTCGCCGCGGATGCCGGGGGCGAAGAGGTCCCACCCGTCAGTGGACGGCGACGTCACGGACGTCCGTCTCGAGCCGTGCACGCTGGTAGCCGACATGCTCACTCCCCGTTCACCCCGTGGACGGCGGACACCAGAGGCTGCACGTCCGCGCCGTGTCATTGGGCCACGGAGCCCCCGGCGACACCACTCCGAGTGCCCGGACGTCACAGCGGGGCACGACGACCTCACTGTGGCGAACGATGAGGGGCCGTGTGGGCCTGACCACAGGGTTCGTGGCCAGCCGGTTGCCTCGTGATCTCCGTCTCACGGCGCTGTGGGGAGCCGGTTCCGACCGATACCCTCCCCATGGTGCGGGCCGACGCCTATCGTCTGTCGGTCAGCGAAGGCCAGTGCTGTACGGGGGTCGGCCATGTCCCTGCTCGATGTCCGTGACGGAACCGTCCGTCCTGCGACCGGATCGGTCGGGGCCGGTTGGTCTCCGTTCGCCAGCCGCCTGCGGGGGGATGGAACCGTCGCCCGACGTGCGTGGCGTCGCGCCTACGTGCGCCGCACGCTCGTCATGGACGCTCTCTCGGCTGCGGTGGCAGGAGGCGCCGGCTACCTCATCCGCTTCGGCTCGAACCAGAACGAGGTCACGCACGCCTCGGTCTGGTTCGCCCTCGCGCTGCCGTTCGTGTGGGTCCTCGCGATGCTCGTCGGCCGGGCTTACGAGGAGCGGTTCCTCTGGGTCGGACCCGACGAGTTCCGTCGTGTCTTCGACGCTGCGGTCCTCCTGCTCGCCGGAGTCGCGACGGTGTGCTGGGGGCTGGACCTCGACGTCGCCCGGGGCTTCGTCGTCGTGGCCCTGCCCCTCGCCGCTGTCCTGACGCTCGGCGCGCGCGTGGCCCACCGGCAGTGGCTGCGCCGGGAGCGCGGCCGCGGCAGGTACCAGCAGACGACCCTGCTGGTGGGGCACCGGAGCGCCGTGGCGGCACTCGACGAGCAGATCGACCGCGAGGCCCAGCACGGGCTGAAGGTCATCGGCTGCTGCCTGCCGGCCGGACACGACCCGCTCGTCGACGCCTTCAACGGGCTCCCGGTGCTCGGTGGCCTCCACGAGGTGGCCGCGGTGGTCCGTGAGTACGAGGTCGACACGGTCGCCGTGCTGCCCTGCCCTGAGCTCGACGGGTCGGCGTTGCGTCGACTGGGTTGGGAACTCGAGGACACGCCGTCGGAGCTGCTGCTGGCGCCGGCGGTCACGGAACTCGTCGGGTCGCGCGTGCGCATCCGGCCGGTCAGCGGCCTGCCGCTGCTGCACATGGAGCGCCCAGAGCTCAAGGGCGTGCGTCGGCTGGCCAAGGAGGCGTTCGACCGCACCAGCGCCGCGCTCGGCCTCCTGCTGCTCCTCCCGCTGCTCGTCGGCGTGGCGGTCACCATCACGACGACGAGCCGCGGTCCGGTCTTCTTCCGGCAGGAGCGCGTGGGCCGCGACGGCAAGCCGTTCCGGATGTTCAAGTTCCGGAGCATGGTGGTCGACGCGGATCGCATGGTCGACGCCCTCGCTGCTGAGACCGACGGCAACGGCGTGCTGTTCAAGAAGAAGGTCGACCCTCGCGTCACCCGGGTCGGCCGTGTGCTCCGGCGCTACTCGATCGACGAGCTCCCGCAGTTGATCAACGTGCTCCGCGGGGACATGTCGCTGGTCGGCCCCCGACCGCCCCTCCGGCATGAGGTCGACAGGTACGGCCACGACATGCACCGCCGGTTCCTCGTCAAGCCGGGCCTCACGGGCCTCTGGCAGGTCAGCGGCCGCTCGGACCTCTCCTGGGACGACTCGGTGCGCATGGACGTGCGCTACGTCGAGAACTGGTCGCTGGCCTTCGACGCGATGATCCTGTGGAAGACCGTCGGAGCCGTTCTGCGTGGCTCCGGTGCCTACTGACCGGAGCGGTCGTGGACCGTCCGGCGGACGCCCCTCGATCTCAAGGGGCGCCCGCTCCGCCGACCGTCGCCGCTCGTCGCCACCGGAGTGCCACCGGCCGAGCGCTCAGAGCCCCGGGCGCACCTGACCGCAACGGCACGCGTACAGGCTCGACCCGCTGAAGGGGTCGTCAGCCACCCACCGGAAGCGGTGCAGGTGCCAGGCCCACGACCGCCGTCCCCTGTGACGACGTCCCGGGGCGCGGCGGCTGCTCACGGCCCCAGTCTGACATCGGGGCGGCCGGTCTGTTGTGGTGCCAGCGGCTGGGGCCAAGGGCACGGTTGGCACGGCTGGTCAGCGGGGGACGTCGGGCAGGGCCTGCTGAGCGAACTCGTCGGCGTTCTGCGACAGCGAGTCGTTGCGCAGGTAGCCCCACATCCGCTCGCCGGTGACCTCGTCGAGGTAGACGACGCTGGCCGAGCCCTCGGTGCCGGTGCCCAGCACCGGGGCGGTGAACGAGGCGACGTCCTCCGGGCGCAGGTCGCGCAGCGAGTAGGCCAGTGAGAGCAGGTCGGCGTTGCCCAGGGTGTCGTCGACGGCGACCGCACGGGTCACCGCGAGCAGCGCGGCATCGAGTCGGCCGGGATCGGTCAGGGTCCCGGAGCTGAACAGCTGGCTGAACACGGCCTCGATGAACTGCTGCTGGCGGCGCACCCGGTCGAAGTCGCCACCCTCCAGGCCGTAGCGCTGACCGAGGTACCAGCGGGCCTGGTCGCCGTCGAGGTGGTTGACCCCGGCCGGGAACGTGTACGGGCCGTTGCTGGTGGTCTCCGCCACCACGACGTCGACCCCGCCCAGGTCGTCGGTGACCTGGATGATCCCCTCGAAGTCGATGGCCACGTAGTGGTCGATGCGGACGCCGGTCACCTGCTCGACGGTCTGGATCAGCAGCGACGGGCCGCCGTAGGCGTAGGCCGCGTTGATCTTGCCCATCCCGTGGCCGGGGATCTCGACCCACGAGTCGCGCGGGATGGAGACCAGCTGGGCGTGCCGCCGGTCGCCCGAGAACCGCGCGATCATGATCGCGTCCGAGCGGCCGCCCTCGGCGATGCCCTCGTCCGCGGAGCCGCGGCTGTCGGTGCCCACGAGCAGGAAGGTGACCGGCTCGGCGGCGGCGCTCTCGGCGGGCGTGGCCGGCGCAGGTCGCGCGTCCTCCTCGAGGCCGGCGAACACGTCGCCGACCCGGTCGATGTTCCCGGCGTAGCGATCGGTGAGGTACCACAGGCCCCCGCCGACCACTGCCACCAGGACGACCAGCAGCACGCCGAGCACGGTGAGGAACCGGCGCAGACCGCGCCGCCGGCCCTGTGGCCGCGCAGGGGTAGCCGGTTCGTCGACGAGCAACGTCGACCTGTCTCGTGGCTCGTCGCTCATCCGGACCCCCGTGACGATCGGTCGCCGACGAGGCTAGGCGCAGGGCGCGGACCTGCCCAACCTCCTGCCTCGCCGGGGTGAGACGGCAGGGGTGGTGATGCGGAGTGTGTCGGACCTCGCGGATGCTCTCCTGAGGCATCACCCACGCGGTACCGCGGATCGGACCGCGCGGATACTGCCCCGGAGGACGGACTGGCCGCCCAGCGTGGCAGCCCGAGGAGGAACAGGGGGAGGGCGCGTGCGCCTGCTCGTGACCGGCGGTGCCGGGTTCATCGGAGCCAACTTCGTGCACCAGACCGTGCGGGAGCACCCGGAGCACGAGGTCACGGTGCTCGACGCGCTCACCTACGCGGGTAACGAGGCCTCGCTGGCCGGCGTGCGTGACGCGATCACCTTCGTGCACGGGTCGGTCACCGACGCCGCGCTCGTCGCCGACCTGGTCCGCGGCAGCGACGCCGTCGTCCACTTCGCCGCGGAGAGCCACAACGACAACTCGCTGGCCGACCCGGCGCCGTTCCTGCAGACCAACGTCGTCGGCACCTACACGCTGCTGGAGGCCGTGCGCCGGCACGACGTCCGGTACCACCACGTCTCCACCGACGAGGTCTACGGCGACCTCGAGCTCGACGACCCGCACCGGTTCACCCCGGAGACGCCGTACAACCCGTCGAGCCCCTACTCATCGACGAAGGCCGCCTCGGACCTCCTGGTGCGCGCGTGGGTGCGCTCCTACGGCGTGCGGGCGACCATCTCCAACTGCTCGAACAACTACGGCCCGTACCAGCACGTCGAGAAGTTCATCCCGCGGCAGATCACCAACGTGCTGGACGGCCGGCGCCCGCGGCTCTACGGCGCCGGGCAGAACGTGCGCGACTGGATCCACGTCGAGGACCACAACACCGCGGTGCACGACGTCCTCGAGCGCGGCCGGACCGGCCACACCTACCTCATCGGTGCCGACGGCGAGGTGGACAACCGCACGGTGCTGGCCACGATCCTCGAGCTGATGGGCCAGCCCGCCGACGCGTTCGACTCGGTCACCGACCGCGCCGGGCACGACCTGCGCTACGCCATCGACGCGACCAAGCTGCGCGAGGAGCTGGGCTGGCGGCCCCGCTACACCGACTTCCGCGAGGGGCTGGCCGCCACCATCGCCTGGTATCAGGACAACGAGGACTGGTGGCGGCCGCTGAAGGACCGGGTCGAGGCGGCCTACGCCGCACGCGGGCAGTGACCGCCGTCGTCCTCGGTGCGCGGGGGCAGGTCGGCCGCGCGCTGGCCCGCCGGTTCCCCGACGCCCGGGCGCTCGACCGGACGGCGCTGGACCTCGCCGACCCGGCCGCCGTCGCCGCGCACGACTGGACCGGGGTCGACCTGTTGCTCAACGCCGCCGCGTACACGCAGGTCGACACGGCGGAGGACCCCGCCGAGCTGCCCCTGGTGCGGGCGGTCAACGTCGACGGCGTGGGCGCCCTCGCCCGGGTCGCACGCGACCGCGGGGCCACGCTCGTGCACTTCTCCAGCGAGTACGTGTTCGACGGCGAGGTGCGCGGGCCGATCCCCGAGGACGCCCCCGTCCGCCCGTTGAGCGTCTACGGGCGGAGCAAGGCCGACGGCGACCGGTTCGTCACCGCGCTCGACCGGCACCTGCTGGTGCGCACCACGTGGGTCGTGGGGGAGGGGCGCAACTTCGTGCGCACCATGGCCGCCCTCGCCGACCGGGGCGTCAGCCCCGCCGTCGTCGACGACCAGGTCGGCCGGCTCACCTTCGCCGAGGACCTGGCCGCCGCCGTCAGCCACCTCCTCGAGGCCGGGGCCTCCGGCACCTACAACGTCACCTGCGCCGGAGCGCCGGCCTCCTGGGCCGACGTCGCCGAGATCGTCTTCGCCGCCCGCGGGCGTGATCCCCGCGACGTCCGCCGGGTCGGCACCGCCGAGTACCTCGCCGACAAGCCCGGTGCCGCGCCCCGGCCGCTCAACAGCGTCCTCGACCTCGCCCGGCTCGAGTCCACCGGCTTCCGGCCGCGCGACTGGCGAACCGCCCTCGACGCGTACCTGCCCTCGCTGCCCCGCTGAGAGGTGTTCCGCCCGGCACTCCGGCCGGGCACCACGCACGGCGTGTCCGTGGCAGGACGCCTCCAGCGGCTCGAGCGTCCACGCCTGCCGGGGTGGTGTCGTCCGGCTGGCCCCTACGGGGTCACCCGGCCAGCGACTCCGCGCGCGGCCACCGCGCCGGCGTGGTGCACTTCGGTGCCTAAGTGTCGACTCGGCGGGAGGGAGACGTCGGTGCGCATCTCGGTCATCGGGTGTGGGTACCTGGGTGCCGTCCACGCGGCGTCGATGGTGGAGTTGGGCCACGAGGTGGTCGGGGTCGACGTCGACCAGCGCAAGGTCGCCGCGCTGCGCGCCGGCCGGTCCCCGTTCTACGAACCCGGCTTCGAGGAGCTGCTGCAGCACTCGCTGGCCTCAGGGCGCCTGTCCTTCAGCACCGACGTCGCCGTTGCGGCCGGTGCGCAGGTGCACTTCGTCTGCGTCGGGACCCCGCAGAAGCACGGCGAGTACGCCGCGGACCTGCGCTACGTCGAGGCGGCCGTGGAGTCGCTGCTCGGGGTCCTCGAGCCCGGTGAGCTGGTGGCCGGGAAGTCGACCGTCCCGGTGGGGACGGCGGCGCAGCTGGCGGAGCTCGTGGGCGGCAAGGTGCCCGGCGCCCTGGTGGCGTGGAACCCGGAGTTCCTCCGGGAGGGGTTCGCCGTCCGGGACACGCTGCACCCCGACCGGCTGGTCTACGGGCTGCCCGCCGACGGCGACGGCGCCCTCGCCGAACGGCTGCTCGACGAGGTCTACGCGCCGATCGTGGCGCGCGGGACGCCCAAGGTGACCACCGACTACGCCACCGCCGAGATGGTCAAGACCGCCGCCAACTCCTTCCTCGCCACCAAGATCTCCTTCATCAACGCCATGGCCGAGCTGTGCGAGGCCACCGGCGCCGACGTCAAGCAGCTGGCCGACGCGATCGGCTACGACGAGCGGATCGGGCGGCGGTTCCTCAACGCCGGCCTCGGCTTCGGCGGCGGCTGCCTGCCCAAGGACATCCGCGCGTTCATGGCCCGCGCCGGTGAGCTGGGTGCCGACCAGGCGCTGACGTTCCTGCGCGAGGTCGACAACATCAACATGCGCCGTCGGATCCGGATGGTCGAGCTGGCCCGCGAGGTGCTCGACGGCTCGCTGCTGGGCAAGCGGGTGGCCGTCCTGGGGGCGGCGTTCAAGCCCGACTCCGACGACATCCGCGACTCCCCGGCCCTCAACGTCGCCGCGCAGTTGCAGCTGCAGGGCGCCGTGGTGTGCGTGACCGACCCCGCTGCCGTCGACAACAGCCGCCGCGAGTGGCCGCACCTGGACTTCGCCGCGACGCCGGAGGAGGCCGCCGAGCGGGCCGACGCCGTCCTGGTGCTCACCGAGTGGAAGCAGTACCGCGACCTCGACCCCGTCGACTTCGGCCGGGTGGTGCGCCAGAAGCGGGTTCTCGACGGCCGCAACGCCCTCGACCGCGAGGCCTGGACCGCCGCGGGCTGGACCTACCGCGCGCTGGGCCGCCGCGCCGGCTGAGGCACCACGGACGCGCCGCAGGGCGACCGGAGTGCCGTCCGAGACCCCTGGGGTGCGCCGGGCTGCCTCATCCGGCCCGGTCGTCCCGGTGACTCCGCACGTCCCAGTCACACCGGCGCTGGGACGGCGCGGTCCCGTCCGTGCGATGGACTGCCTCCGTGGACGGCGTGTGGCTGTGGATCGTGGGTGGGCTGCTCGTGTGGGCGGTCGTCGCCGTCGGGCTCGGCGTGTTGCTCGGCAGGAGCATCCGCATGGCGGACCGGGTCGAGACCGCGTCCCCGGACGACGGGCGCACCCCGACGACGCCGGGCCCGGTGCCGGCCTCGACGAGGGGCGCGGTGAGTTGGGCCTAGCCCCCGGATGACCGAGTAGGTCGCGGCCGCGGCCAGTCTCCGCCACGCCGACCTGCGCTGCTCCAGCGTCGCCGAGGTGACGGAGCGGGCGTGGACCGAGCCCGTCGGTACGCCCAGCGCCGGCGACCCGGGCCGGGTGATCGCCTCCGCAGACACCCTCCGCGCCGTCCTCGGCCAGGAGGCCCGCCACGACGGGCGCAACAGGAAGGGCCCCAGCGTGGGCGGACCGGACGGAGTCCCGGGGGCGCAGCGGTCCGATCCCTCGCCGGGGGTGGTGACCCGGGCGCCGCTCGTCGCCCCACCCGTCCGGGTGGTCCCGTCCGCCCCGCCTGACCCGGTGGTGTGACCGGACGGTCACGTCCGGGCCGGTTCCTGCCGATGACAGGCACGTGTGGACGTGGATCGTCGGCGGGGTCGCCGCGTGGGTGGTCGTCGCCGTCGTCTTCGGCGTCGTCCTGGGCCGGGGCATCCGGCTGGCCGACGAGCGGTCGCGGGGCACCGGCGTCTCCCGGCCGCTGACCCCCGGGGCGTCCGCCGCCCGCCCCGTGCGCCGCCGGGTGCCGCTCCCGCCGGTCGGGATCGCGCTCGCCTTCCTCGCCGTCGCGCTCGAGACGGTCGGGTACGCCCTGCGCCTGGACGGCAGTACCGGTCCCCTCGCGCAGACGCTGTCGATGGACGCCCCCTGGTCCCTGCCGCGGGTGTACGTCGCCGCGCTCTTCGCCGCGGCCGCGCTCGCCGCCGTCGCCGGCGCGGCGCGCAACCCCGGCCGGCGCACCTGGTGGCTCGCCGTCGGCGCGGTGGCCGCCGGCATCGCGGTGGTCAAGGCTGGGAGCACCGTGCACATGACGGTCATGGCCGAGCTGACGTCGCTGACCTCGCCCGCCGGGGCGGTCGCGATCAGCGCCCTGGGCGCGGTCGCCGTCCTGGCCGTGCTCGCCTTCCTCAGCCGCGCCGAGCGCCGTGACCGGCGCCGGGTGCTGAGCACCCTCGGCCTCTACGCGGTCGCCGCGGTCGGCCTGTCGGCGGTCCCCGGGCTCGTCGGGGGCCAGTGGACGGCGATGGCGACCTTCGTGGAGGAGTCCGGCGAGGCGCTGGCCGGCGTCGCCGTGCTCGTCGCCGTCCTCGTGGGTGTCGCGCCGCGCCTGGTGCTGCCCGCCGCGTGGCTGCGCCGCCAGGACGACGCGCTGTCGCTCGAGGCGCCGGCCGTGCGCACGCCCACCGTGCAGGAGGGCGGCCGGCCCTAGGCTCCGCGCGTGCTCGCGCTGCTCGCCGACCTCCGGGAGCAGGCGCGCGCCGCGCTGCGGCCCGACGCCTGGGAGTACTACGAGGCCGGTTCCGGCGACGAGGTCACCGCCGGGGAGGCCGAGGCCGCCTGGCGCGACTTCCGGCTGCGCCCGCGCGTGCTGCGCGACGTCTCGCGGGTCGACGTGGCCACCACCGTGCTCGGCGCCCGGCTCACCTCGCCGTTCGTCGTCGCCCCGATGGCCTTCCACGCGCTCGCGCACCCCGACGGCGAGTGCGCCACCGTGCGCGGCGCCGGCGACGCCGGGTGCCTGACCGTCGTGTCCACCCGGGCCTCGCGCCCGCTCGAGGACGTCGCCGCGGCGGCGACCGGGCCGTGGTGGTTCCAGGCCTACCTGATGCGCGACCGCGGGCTCACCGAGGCGCTGGTCCGGCGGGCCGCCGCGGCCGGCGCCGGCGCCGTCGTGCTCACCGTCGACACCCCCTACGTCGGCCGCAAGCAGCGGGTCGGCGGGGTGCGGATCGGCGTGCCCGACGACGAGTACCTCGTCAACCTCGCCCGGCACCTGGTCCCCGGCACGGTCGGGCGCGAGTCGGCCGAGCAGGACCCGTCGATGACGCCGGACGTCGTCGCCCGGCTGGCCGAGGTCGGCGGCCTGCCGGTCGTGGTCAAGGGCGTGCTGCGCGGCGACGAGGCGCTGCGCTGTGTGGCGGCCGGTGCCGCCGGCGTGGTCGTCTCCGCGCACGGCGGGCGCCAGCTCGACCGGGCGCTGCCCAGCGCGCACGCCCTCGCCGACGTCGTCGCGGCGGTCGGGGGCCGGGTGCCCGTGCTGGTCGACGGCGGCATCCGCAGCGGCACCGACGCGCTGGTCGCGCTCGGGCTGGGCGCCACCGCGGTGCTCGTGGGCAGGCCGGTGCTGTGGGCGCTGGCCGCCGGGGGAGTCCCCGCCGTCACCGCGCTGCTGCAGGAGCTGACCGCCGACCTGCGGCACGTGCTGGCGCTGGCCGGTGCGACGTCACCGGCCGACCTCGACCCGGTCGTGGTGGTCCGCCGCTAGGACGCCGTCCACTCGAGCAGCTCGTCGGCGGTCCAGGTGTTGACCACCCGGTCGACGTCGACGCCGGTCTCGACGGCGCGCTCGCAGCCGTTGCCCTGCCAGTCGAGCTGGCCGGGGGCGTGGGCGTCGGTGTCGATCGCGAACTCGCAGCCCAGCTCGACGGCGAGGGAGAGCAGCCGCAGCGGCGGGTCGAGACGCTCGGGCCGGGAGTTGATCTCGACGGCGGTGCCGTGCTCTACGCAGGCGCCGAACACGGCCTCGGCGTCGAAGGCGCTCTCCGGGCGCGGCCGCTGACGCCGTCCCTCCCGCTGCTCCCGCGGGATGAGCAGCCGGCCGGTGCAGTGGCCGAGGACGTCGGTGTGCGGGTTGGCGACGGCGGCGAGCATCCGCTCGGTCATCGCCGCGGCCTCGGCGCGCAGGTCGGAGTGGACGCTGGCGACCACGACGTCGAGGCGGCCGAGCAGCTCGTCGGTCTGGTCGAGGCCGCCGTCGAGGAGGATGTCGCACTCGATGCCGGTGAGGATCCGGAAGGGGTGCAGCTCCTCGTTGAGCGTGGCGACGACGTCGAGCTGGCGCTCCAGCCGCTCGGCGGTGAGCCCGTTGGCGACGGTCAGCCGCGGCGAGTGGTCGGTCAGCGCCATGTACTCGTGGCCGAGGGCGATCGCCGCCTCGGCCATCTCGCGGATCGGGCTGCCGCCGTCGGACCAGTCGGAGTGGGTGTGCAGGTCGCCGCGCAGGGTGCTGCGGAACTCGGCGACGTCGTCGGCCAGCGGCACGAGCTCGGCGTGGGCCTCCTCGAGCCGGGCCAGGTACTCGGGGACCTCGCCGGCGTGCGCCTGCACGATCGCGGCGCCGGTCTTGGGGCCGATGCCCCGCAGGTCGGTCAGTGTCCGGGTGCGGATCCGGCGGTCGAGCTCGCCCTCCGGCAGCGCGTCGACGACCGCGGCCGCGGTGCGGAACGCCGCGACCCGGTGCGTGGGCTCGCGGGCGCGCTCCAGGAGGAAGGCGATCCTCCGGAGCGCGGCCGCGGGCGGGAGGGGAGTGCTCAGCTGGTGGCCTTCTTCGCCTTCTTCTCGGCCTTCCGCTGCGCCTTGGCGGCGCGCCGGGCAGCCTTCTCGTACGTGCGCTCGGTGTTGTCGGCGGCACGCTTCGCCGCGCGGCGGGCGCGGTAGCCGACCGACGGGCGGCCCTCGGTGTCGACGGCGGCGATCAGCAGTCCGCCGAGCAGGCCCGCGTTCTTGAGCAGGTTCGACAGCTGACCGAAGCGCTCCTCGGGGTCCTCGTGCTCCCAGAAACGGTGCCCGGCCAGCGTGGTGGGGACGATGCTCCCGGCCAGCGCCAGCGCGCTGAGCCGGGGGAGCTTGCCCAGCGCGAGCAGGGACCCGGCGCCCACCTTGATGCCGGCGTCGATCCGTACCCACTGCTCGACGTCGCGCGGCACCTGCACCGGCAGCTGCTGGTCGGCGGTCTTCGTGATCGTGTCGACCACCGGCGCCGCTCCTGGCACGCGGGTCTGCGGGTTGCGCAGGGTGTCGATGCCGCCGTAGACGAACGACGCGGCGAGCAGGGGCCGGGCGATCCGGCGGACCAACATGGAGGACCTCTTCCGTCGACGGGACTGGCTGCGTGTCCCTTGCCCGCACGGCGCGGAGGGACACCCCGGGACGGAACCTAGTGACCGCCGTCCCTCCGCGCGCGGCGTGGACTCCTGCCGAGGGGTGCGGCTCCTGCGCTCGTGCCCGCACTCCCGCGGTGCTGCGACACCGCAGGAGCGCGGACCGCACCGCAGGAGCGGCGGCTCGGGACGTGCGGTGGCAGTACACGGTCAGCGGCGCACGCGTGCCGGATGCGAACGACGCGGACGCCGTGCCCGTCTCGCCGTCGCAGGTCACCGGCTGCGGACCCGACCACAGGTGCACGGAGAGCGCCCGCGCTGCCGCCAGCAGGGTCCCCCGCCGGACGCTAGACCCTGCGCCGGGCCCGGTAGGCGGCGACCGAGGAGCGGCTGGCGCAGGTGTTGGAGCAGTACCGGCGGCTGGCGTTGCGGGAGGTGTCGACGTAGACGTCGTCGCAGCCCTCGGCCGAGCACACGCCCAGCCGCTGCCAGCCGTGCTGGGCGACCACCTGCGACAGGCCCATCGCCACCGTCGTCGTCAACTGCTCGAGCGCGGGGGCGTCGGGACGGGCGTAGTGCAGGTGCAGCTCGCCGTCGTGGTCGGTGGCGTACGGGTGCGGCCGGGCCAGCGCGAGCAGCTCGTTGAGGCGGGCGATGACCGTCTCCTGCGACCCGGCGACGGCGACGGCGCGGACGAGGTCGGCGGTGGCCGCCGCCCGGCGGGTCTCCGCGGCGGTGAGGTCCAGGCCGGTCGCGGGCGTGAACCACTCCTCGTGGGCGCGCAGGAAGGTGCCGGCCCAGCCCGGGTCGCCGTCGCGGTCGGCGTTGGCGAGGTCGATCGCCAGCTCGACCGCATTCGACCCGTAGGTGTCGTAGTTCATATGACTCCCTACCGCCCGGTCGCTGACCGGTTCGCTAGCCTCGGGACTGCGTAGGGAGTCAACGGCGTTTGACTCCCTACTGTTCCGTTCATCCCCCGCAAGCCGAAACGAGTTCCGTCGTGCGTTCGTACCTGTCCGTCTGGCGCCTGCCGTCCGCCCCCGTCCTGCTGCTCGCCGGCTTCGCCGGCCGGCTGCCCTCGGCGATGGTCCCGCTGGCACTGCTGCTCATGGTGCAGCAGCAGACGGGCTCCTACGCGATCGCCGGTCTCGCGTCGGCTGCCTACGGTCTCGCGATGGCCGCCATGGCCCCCGTCCTCGGCCGGCTGGCCGACCGGCGCACCCCGCGCCCGGTCCTGCTGGCCCAGGGCGCCGCCTACCCGCTCCTGCTGGCCCTGCTGGTGCTCGCGGTCCTCGGCGGCGCGCCGACGCCGGCCGTCCTCGCCGCCTCGGCCGCGGCCGGCGCCGGGACGCCGCTGGTCTCCGGCACCGTCCGCGCCCTGTGGTCGCGGGTCGACCCGCGGGTCCGCACCACCGCCTTCGCCCTCGACGCCACCGCCACCGAGCTGGTCTTCGTGGCCGGCCCGACCGCCGTCGCGACCCTTGCCGTGCTGGCCGGCCCCGCGTGGGCGCTCGGCGTCGCCGGGACGCTGGCGGTCACCGGTGCGCTGGCCATCGCGACGTCGGCGGCGATGCGCGGCTGGGTGCCCGTGCCGGCCGCGGAGCGCACCAGCGCCTTCGCCACCGTGCTGACGCCGGGCATGCCGCGGGTGCTGCTCAGCGGCTCGGCGCTGATGCTCGGCTTCGGCGCGCTCGAGGTGGCCATCCCCGCCTTCGCCGACGCCGCCGGGTCCCCGGGCCTGTCCGGCCTGCTGCTGGCGCTGTGGTCGCTGGGGTCGGTGGCCGGTGGCCTGTGGTTCGGCGCCCGCGTCGTCAGCGCCTCGCTGCCGCGCCAGTACCGGTGGCTGCTGCTCGGCGTCACCATCGGCCTGGCGCCGCTGGCCGCCGCGTCGAGCCCGTGGGTGCTCGGGGCGCTGCTCTTCCTCGGCGGGACGGCGATCGCGCCCACGATGACCGTGCAGAACTCCCTGGTCGGCGCGCTGGCGCCGGCGCACGCCACCACCGAGGCCTTCACCTGGCTCTCGACGATGGCCACCGGCGCGTCGGCGCTGGGTGCGGCGCTCGGCGGCGCGCTGATCGACGGTCCGTCCGGGGTGACCGGCAGCCTGCTGCTGGCCGTCGCCGGCGCCGCGACGGCGGTGCTGGTGACCCTGGTGCCGGGCCGCCCCGCGCCGGCGCGGGTGGGGCAGCGGGTCGCGGTCTGACCGGTGCTCCCGGCCCGGGCCACCCCCGGGCTGGGAGCCCCGCCGAGGCCGCTGGTAGTCTCTTCGGCGGTGGTACCGGGGGAACTCGGACCCCGGGAGGCTTCGCCTAGTCCGGTCTATGGCGCCGCACTGCTAATGCGGTTTGGGTTAATCCCCATCCCGGGTTCAAATCCCGGAGCCTCCGCGCACGACAACTGAACACTCCGCACCCGTAGCTCAACGGATAGAGCATCTGACTACGGATCAGAAGGTTAGGGGTTCGAATCCCTTCGGGTGCACGTCTGGTTGAGACAGCACTGCGGCCCCGCTCTCCTCGCGAGAGCGGGGCCGTCGTGTGTCCGGACCCGACGCTCCCCGATCCGACTGCCGGACCGGCCGGCACCCCTGCGGCGCCGGGGGGGGGGGGGGGGGGGGGGGGGGGGGGCGGCCCCCCCCCCCCCCCCCCCCCCCCCCCCCCCCCCCCCCCCCCCCCCCCCCCCCCGCCCCCCCCCCCCCCCCCCCCCCCCCCCCCCCCCCCCCCCCCCCCCCCGGCTGGCGGGATCGGCCGGCCCGACCCCGGCCAGCAGAGTCGGGCCCGTCGAACGAGCAGGCGGGAGACCGACGTGGACGTGTCCGGCAACCTGGCGGGCCGGGTGGGGCGGTGGAGCGCGCGGCACCGCAGGGCCGCGGTGGGCGGCTGGCTGGCCTTCGTGGCCCTGGCCCTCCTGGTGGGGCAGCTGGTCCCGCAGGGGGAGCTGACCGCGGCCGAGCAGCGCGTCGGGGCGCCGGCCCGGGCGCAGCAGATCCTCGACGACAACGGCTGGGAGGAACCGGCCTCGGAGATGGTCCTCGTCCAGCGGGACGCCGAGGTCGGGGAGGCCGCCGCCACCGCGGCGCTGACCGACGTCGTCGAGACGCTCCGGCGGACCCCCGAGGTGACCGGCGTGGTCAGCCCGCTCGACGGCGCCCCGCTGGTGTCCGCCGACGCCCGCTCGGCGCTGGTGACCTTCGACGTCGCCGGGGACCGCGAGGACGCCGCGGAGCAGCTGCCCGCGATCGCCGGCGCGCTGGCCGCCGTCGCCGACCGGCACGAGGACGTGCGCGTCGAGCAGTTCGGCGACACCAGCGCCGACCTCGCGCTGGGCGAGGTCCTCGACGCCGACTTCCGGCGCGCCGAGCTGCTGTCGATCCCGATCACCCTCGTCGTGCTGCTGGTGACCTTCGGCGCCGTGGTGGCCGCGCTCGTGCCGCTCGTCTTCGCACTCACGGCGTTCGTCGCCGCGCTGGGGCTGCTCAGCCTCACCAGCCAGGTCTGGCACGTCGACCAGAACGCGCAGATCGTCATGCTGCTCATCGGGCTGGCCGTCGGCGTCGACTACTCGCTCTTCTACCTCAAGCGCGAACGCGAGGAGCGGGCCAGGGGCGCCGGTCCGGTCGACGCGCTCGACGTCGCCGCCGCCACGTCGGGCCGCTCGGTGCTCGTCTCGGGTGTCACCGTCGTGGTGGCGATGGCCGGGATGTTCCTCACCGGGTTCTCCGTCTTCACCGGCGTCGCCTCGGCCACGATCCTCGTCGTCGCGATCTCGGTGCTCGGCTCGCTCACCGTGCTGCCGGCCACCATGGCCTGGCTCGGCGACCGGGTGGAGAGGGGGCGGATCCCGTACCTGCACCGGCGCGACGCCGGCCCGGGCCGGTTCTGGCCGGCCGTTCTCGGCGCCGTGCTGCGCCGCCCGCTGGTCGCCGCCCTGACCGCCGGCGCCGCCCTGGTCGCGCTCGCCGTCCCGGCCCTGGCGATGGACCTGCGCGGCGAGGGCGTCGAGGACCTCCCGCAGGACCTCGCCGTCATCCGGACGTTCGACCGAATCACCGAGGCGTTCCCCGGCGGGCCGGTGCCGGCGGAGGTGGTGGTCGCGGCGCCCGACGTCACCGCCCCCGAGGTCCAGGCGGCCCTGGCCGACCTGCGCGAGCGGGCCCTGGCCACCGGGCAGGTGAACGAGCCGATCGGGGTCGAGACCAACGAGGCCGCCACGGTGGCCGTCGTCTCCGTGCCGCTGGTCGGCGACGGGGAGGAGCAGGCCTCACGCGACGCGCTGGCCACCCTCGCCGACGACGTCGTCCCCGCCACGCTGGGGGAGCTCGACGGCGTGACCGCGGTGGTCACCGGCGACACCGCCTACTCGGTGGCCTTCGACGAGCTCATGGCCGACCGCACGCCCTGGGTGTTCGGGTTCGTGCTGGTGCTGGCGTTCGTGCTGCTGCTGGTGTCGTTCCGCTCGGTCACCGTGGCGGTCACCGCGATCGTGCTCGACCTGCTCAGCGTCGCCGCCGCCTACGGCGCGATGGTGCTGGTCTTCCAGGAGGGCGTGGGGGCCGGCCTGATCGGGCTCGACCGGACCGGTGCGATCGTCAACTGGATCCCGCTGTTCCTCTTCGTGGTCCTCTTCGGCCTGTCGATGGACTACCACGTGTTCATCCTCAGCCGGATCCGCGAGGGTCACGACCGTGGCCTGCCGACGCGGAGGGCGGTCGCGCAGGGCATCACCTCGTCGGCGGGCGTGGTCACCAGCGCCGCGGTGATCATGGTGTTCGTCTTCCTGACCTTCGTGACGCTGTCGCTGACCAGCATGAAGCAGATCGGGCTGGGGCTGGCGGTGGCGGTGCTGCTCGACGCCACCGTGGTCCGGGCGGTGCTGCTGCCGGCGGCGATGCGGCTGCTGGGCGAGGCGAGCTGGTACCTGCCCCGCTGGCTGCGGTGGCTGCCCGACCTGCGGCACGAGCCGCTGCCCGGGGCCGCGGTGCCCGTTCCGCGGCCGGCGGCCGGCGAGGAGCCCGCCCTGGCCGGCACCCGCGACTGAACGACGACGCCGGCCCCGGAGGTCCCGGGGCCGGCGTCGTCGTGGGGCGGGGGGCCGGTGCTGGCGGTCTGGCCGCGTGGGTCGATCCCCCCAGCAGTGGGGGGCCAATCGTCTACCGGTGGCCCCCGCCCGACCTCCACTGTGAGCGCCGTCACAGTCGGAGTCAACCCCGGCCCGGCGTGTCGGGACGGGGCCTCCGGGTGGCTCGGGACGACGCGCCCTGCGGACCTAGCCGACCCGGCGGAGGGCCTCCGGCGAGAGCTCGGCGACCGAGGTGTGCCCGGTCAGGCCGAGGGTAAGGTCGAACTCGCCGAGGACGTCGGAGACGACCTGCCGCACGCCCGCCTCCCCGGCCAGGCCCAGCCCCCACGCGTAGGGCCGGCCCAGCAGCACCGCGCGCGCCCCCAGGGCGACGGCGACCAGCACGTCGGCGCCGCTGCGGATGCCGCTGTCGAGCAGGACCGGCGCCCGGTCGCCGACCGCGGCGACCACGTCGGGCAGCGCGTCGAGCGCGGAGACCGACCGGTCGACCTGCCGCCCGCCGTGGGTGCTCACCACGATCCCGTCGACGCCCTCGTCCAGCGCCCGGCGGGCGTCGTCGGGGTGCAGCACGCCCTTGAGCAGGACCGGCAGCCGGGTGCGGGACCGGAGCCAGGCGAGGTCGGCCCAGGTGATCGACGGGCGCGAGTAGATGGCCTGGAAGGTCTCGACGGCGGCACGCGGCAGCGGCGAGCGCAGGTTCTCCCGCAGCGGGCCGGGCCAGGCGCGCGCCATGCCGACCATCGCGAGGACCGCCGCCAGCGTCGGCCGCGGCTGGCGGTCGCGCCCGGCGGCCGCACCGGCCTGCGCGGGCGCGGCGTCGCCGGCCTCGGCCACCCGGGCCTCGACCAGCCGCCGGAAGACGGGGTCGGAGGTGTACTGCGCGATCCCCTTGCCCAGCGCGAAGGGCAGGTGCCCGAGGTCGAGGTCGCGCGGCCGCCAGCCGAGCATCGTGGTGTCGAGCGTGACGACCAGCGCCTCGCAGCCGGCCGCCTCCGCGCGGGCGACCAGGCTCTCGACCAGCTCGTCGGAGGTCGACCAGTACAGCTGGAACCAGCGCGGCGCGTCGCCCATCGCCGTCGCGCAGGCCTCCATCGGCACCGACGCCTGGTTGGAGAAGACGAACGGCACGCCCAGCGACGCCGCGGCGCGGGCCACCGCCAGGTCGGCCTCCCGGTGCACCAGCTCCAGGGCGCCGACCGGGCCGAGCAGCAGCGGCGCGGGGATCCGCCGGCGGAACAGCTCCACGGAGGTGTCCCGCGCGCTCACGTCGCGCAGCACCCGCGGGACGACGGCCCACCGGTCGAAGGCCGCGCGGTTGGCCCGCTGGGTGTGCTCCTCGCCGGCGCCCCCTGCGACGTAGGCGTAGGCCCGGGCGGTCAGCCGCTCGCGGGCCCGGCGCTGCAGCGGCCGGGCGGTGGTCGGGACGAGCGGGGAGCGCCCGTACACCCCGGCGCGGTAGACCTCGTTCTGTCGGCGGCGGCCGGTCCCGGCGGCGGAGTCCACGGCGATCACCGTAGTGACCCGGCTCACCCGCTCCCGACCCCCCTCAGCGACACGCCCGGGCGCCGACACGCCGCACCAGGTCGCGACGCGCGGTCGACCGTTCGTCCCCACGTGGTCACGCGCCGCACAATGGCAGGGCGCCGTCCCGGATCCACCGGGCCGGCGTGCGCGACCGCTCGAGGGGGACACCGTGCCGGTCGGGACCCTGCCCAGGCCCAGGCCGGGGCGCGCGTTCCGCCCCGTCCTGGCGACGGGGCTCTCCGGCCTGGCCGCCACGACGGGCCTGCTGACCGCGCTGCTGGCCGGTGCCGTGGCGCTCGCCGCTCCCGCCGCGGCCGCCGACGACCCCGCCCGCCCCGACTCCCGCGTCACGCACGGGCCCAGCTGCCGTCCCGGCGGCGTCGTGGTCGAGGTGACCGCGGGGACGGTCGCCTACGCCGTCACGCTGGCCACCACCCGCGCCCCCGAGGGCGAGGCCTCCGCCGAGCTGCAGCCGGGACAGGTCGCCGTGCTGCGCACGGCGGAGGTGGCCTGGGGTGAGACGGTCGACAGCCGGCTGGAGTTCACCGCCCTGGACGGCTCGGGCACCACCTACGTCGACGAGCTCGAGGGCTTCGTGTTCACCCGGCCCGCCGAGGAGGACTGCGCGGCGATCGCCGTCCCGCCCGGCGGCGGTGAGGTGCCGCCGGTCGCGGGCGCCCCGGCGGTGCCGCCCGCCCCGGACTCCGCGCCCGAGCAGGTCCCGGTCCCGAAGGGGGACGTGGCCCCGGCCCCCGAGGTGGCGCCGCTGCCGGTGCCCGACCCGCCCGCGCCGGACCCCGCTCCCGGTGTCCCGGGCGACGGCGGCGTCTCGCCCGGCGGCGCGGTGGTGGCCTCCGCGGGGCAGGTCACCGCCGGCGACGCGGTCATCCTGATGGGGGCGGGCTTCACGCCCGGCGAGGTGGTCACCGTGCAGGTGGCCGGCGGCAGGGTCCTGGCCTCGGTCGCGGCCGGTCCCGACGGCGAGGTGGAGGCCACCGTGCGCGTCCCGGGCGCCGCCGGCACGACGACGCTCGCGCTGGTCGGCACCGATTCCGAGGTCACCGCCGTGGTCGAGCTGCGCGTGACCGCCGCGGCCCGCCCGGTCGACCCGGACCCGGTGCCCGTCCCCCTGGTGCTCGCCGGGCTGGCGCTGGTCGTCACCGCCACCGGTCTCGTCCTGAGCGCCGGCCGCCGTCGTGAGCCGTCCGCGCCGTCCTGGCCGGCCGGACCCTCCTGGCCGACCGGCCCGACCGGGAGCGCCTGACGCCGACTTCGGTCACGATGGTGCGATGGGCTCCGAGGACGTGCTGGCTCCCGGCGTCCCGTCCCACCCCGCAGAGCTGGCCGGGGTCGCACCGCGCGCCGCGGAGACCTGGCTGCGGATCGTCCAGGTGCACGACCGGATCACCCACCGGGTCGACTCCGCGCTGCACCGCCAGCACGACCTGTCCCTCACCGCGTTCGAGGCGCTGCGGCGGATCGCCGAGGCACCGGGTGAGCGGGTGACGATGGGCGAGGTCGCCGAGGCGCTCGGGTTGTCGCGGGCCGGCGTCACCAGCACGGTCGGCCGGCTGGTCGAGCAGGGGCTGGTCGTGCGCGAGCGGCGCCCGGGGGACCGCCGGCTGCTGCACGCCCGGCTGACCGACGCCGGCCGGGAGCGGGTGCGCGCCGCCGCGGTCACCCACGACGAGCTCGTCGCTCGCCTGCTCACCCTGCTGGGTGACGACGCCGCCGTGGTCACCGACGCGCTGGCGCGGGTCTCCGCGGCCACCCGCATCCGCCGCTGAGGAGTCCCCCACCCCGCACTGCCGAGTGCGCAGTGGGTGCTGCCCGATGCGGCGTGGCTGCCGGTGTCGCCGACCACGACCGCCCACTCGGGTCACGAGGGCGGGCCTCGCAGGCGGGGCCGGAGGGCGCCGGGCGGGGGAACTTCAAGCCCGTAGTGTTTGCGGACGGGCACGACCGGGCAGGGCGCGATCATGTCCGTGAGCTGCACCGTCGTCGTGCCGACCATCGGCCGGCCGTCGCTCGACGTGCTGCTCGACGCCCTGGCCGCCGCTCCCGGCCCCCGCCCGGCCGAACTCGTGGTGGTCGACGACCGGCCCGCCGGACCCCCGCTGGCCGTCGAGCGCCCCGGTCTGCCGCCGGTCCGGGTGGTGCGCACCGGCGGCGGCGGCCCGGCCCGCGCCCGTAACCTCGGCTGGCGCACCGCCCGCACGGAGTGGATCGCCTTCCTCGACGACGACGTCGTCCCCGATCCCGACTGGTACGAGCGGCTGACCGCCGACCTCGAGGGCCTGCCGGCCGACGTCGCCGGCAGCCAGGGCCGGGTGCGGGTGCCGCTGCCGGCCGACCGGCGGCCCACCGACTGGGAGCGCGGCACCGCGGGCCTGGCCACCAGCGCCTGGATCACCGCCGACCTCGCCTACCGCCGGGCCGCGCTGGCCGCCGTCGGCGGGTTCGACGAGCGCTTCCCCCGCGCCTTCCGCGAGGACTCCGACCTGGCCCTGCGCGTCATGGGCACCGGCGCCCGGTTGGTCCGCGGCGAGCGCGCGATCACCCACCCGGTCCGCCCGGTCGACCGCTGGGTCAGCGTCCGCGTGCAGGCCGGCAACGCCGACGACGTCCTCATGCGCCGGCTGCACGGTCCCGGCTGGCGCGAGCGGGCGCAGGCCGCGCTGGGCCGCCGCCCGCAGCACCTCGCCGTCACCGCGGCCGGGCTCGCCGCGGTGGGCCTGGCCGCCGCCCGCCGGCCCCGCGCCGCGCTCGCCGCCGCGCTGGCCTGGGCGGGCGGCACCGCGGAGTTCGCCTGGGCGCGGATCGCCCCCGGCCCGCGCGACCGGGCCGAGGTCGGCACCATGGCCCTCACCAGCGCCGTCATCCCGCCGCTGGCCACCTGGCACTGGCTGCGTGGCGTGGTGCGGCACCGCCGGGTGACGCCCTGGCGCGGCCTGCCCGACCTCGTGCTCTTCGACCGCGACGGCACGCTCGTGCACGACTTCCCCTACAACGGCGACCCCGCCTGGGTCCGCCCGGTCGACGGCGCCCGCGAGGCACTCGACCGGCTGCGGGCCCGCGGCGTGCAGGTCGGGGTCGTGAGCAACCAGTCCGGCGTGGCCCGCGGGATCATCACCCGCGAGCAGGTCGACGCCTGCATGGCCCGGCTCGACGAGCTGCTCGGCCCGTTCGGGACCGTGCAGGTCTGCCCGCACGGCCCCGACGACGGCTGCAGCTGCCGCAAGCCCGCGCCGGGCATGGTGAAGGCCGCCTGCGCCGAGCTCGGCGTCGAGCCCGCGCGCACCGTGGTGGTCGGCGACATCGGCGCCGACGTCGAGGCCGCCGCGGCCGCGGGCGCCCGCGCCGTCCTGGTGCCCACGCCGGTCACGCGGAGGCAGGAGGTCGACGCCGCGCCGCACCGCGCAGCGACGCTCACCGCCGCCGTCGACGACGTCCTGGCCGGCCGGTGGTGAGCCGCCGCCGGGGCACCGTCCTCGTCGCCCGGCTCGACAACGCCGGCGACGTCCTCCTGCAGGGTCCGCTGGTCCGCGCCGTGGCCGCGGGCGCCGAGCGGGTGGTCTTCCTGGCCGGCCCGGCCGGGGCCGAGGCCGCCGCGCTGCTGCCCGACGTCGACGAGGTCTGGACCTGGGCCTGCCCGTGGATCCTCGGCGACCCGCCGCCGGTCGACGCCGCCGACCTCGCCGCGCTCGCCGCGCGGGTGCGGGCGCTGGCCCCCGACGAGGCGGTGGTCAGCACGTCGTTCCACCAGTCGCCGCTGCCCCTGGCGCTGGTGCTGCGCGCGGCCGGGGTGCCCCGCATCTCCGCCACCAGCGTCGACTACCCGGGCTCCCTGCTCGACGTCCGCCACCGGGTGGACGACGACCTGCCCGAACCCGAGCGGGCCCTGTCCCTCGCCCGCGCCGCCGGGTTCGAGCTGCCGGCCGGCGACGACGGCCGCCTCGCCGTCCGGCGCCCGCTCCCGCCGAACCCCCACGACCCCGGCTACGTCGTCCTCCACCCCGGCGCCTCCGTCCCCTCCCGCGCCTGGCCCGCGGAGCGCTGCGCCGAGGCGGTCGAGGCGCTCGCCGACGCGGGACACCGGGTGCTGGTCACCGGCGGACCGGGGGAGCGGGAGCTGACCGCCGCCGTCGCCGGCACCCGCGGCGTCGACCTCGGTGGTGCGCTGACCCTCGCCGAGCTGGCCGCCGTCCTCGACCGCGCCGCGGCCGTCGTCGTGGGCAACACCGGGCCGGCGCACCTGGCCGCCGCCGTCGGCACCCCGGTCGTCTCGCTGTTCAGCCCTGTCGTCCCCGCGGTCCGGTGGGCGCCCTACGGCGTCCCCACCGTGCTGCTGGGCGACCAGGACGCCCCCTGCCGCGACACCCGTGCCCGCGTCTGCCCGGTCCCGGGCCACCCCTGCCTGACCTCGGTGACCGCCGCCGACGTCGTCGCCGCCGTGGAGAAGGTGATCGCCGCGTGAAGGTCCTGCTCTGGCACGTGCACGGCTCGTGGACGACGGCGTTCGTCCAGGGCCCGCACGAGTACCTGCTGCCGGTGGTCCCGGACCGGGGCCCCGACGGGCTCGGCCGCGCCCGCACCTGGGACTGGCCGGCCTCGGCGCGCGAGGTGACCCCTCGGCAGCTGCGCGACGAGCACGTCGACGTCGTGGTGCTGCAGCGGGTGCGCGACCTGGAATTGGTCCGGGAGTGGCTGGGCCGCGAGCCCGGGCGCGACCTGCCCGCGGTGTTCCTCGAGCACAACGCGCCCGGTCTCGAGCCCGGCGACGGCCCGGTGCCCCACACCCGGCACCCGCTGGCCGACCGCGACGACGTCCCGATCGCGCACGTCACCCACTTCAACCGGCTCTTCTACGACAACGGCCGGGCCCCGACGACGGTGATCGAGCACGGCATCGTCGACCCGGGCGAGCGCTGGACCGGCGAGCTGGCGCGGGCCGCCGTCGTCACCAACGAGCCGGTGCGCCGGGGCCGCACGGTGGGCGCCGACCTGCTGCCCGGGCTCGCCGCGGTGGCGCCGGTCGACGTGTTCGGCATGGGCCTGGCCGGCCTGCACGAGCGGCACGGGCTCGACCCCGCGCGGGTGACCCTGCACGACGACCCGCCGCAGGCCGCGATGCACGCCGAGCTGGCCCGTCGCCGCGTGTACGTGCACCCCGTGCGGTGGACGTCGCTGGGGCTGTCGCTGCTCGAGGCGATGCACCTGGGCATGCCGGTGGTCGCGCTGGCCACCACCGAGGTCGTCGAGGCGGTCCCCGCCGGCGCCGGGGTGCTCTCCACCCGGCCCGAGGTGCTCTGGGACGCCGTCGCCACGTACCTGCACGACGAGGACGCCGCCCGGCTGGCCGGCAAGGCGGCGCGCGCCGCCGCGCTGGAGCGGTACGGGCTCCCTCGCTTTCTCCGTGATTGGGATGCGCTCCTCGAGGAGGTCACCCGATGAGGACGCTCCGGACCGCCGGCGGCCCGCTGCGCATCGACCTGGTCAGCGAGCACGCCTCGCCGCTGGCCGCCATCGGCGGGGTGGACGCCGGCGGGCAGAACGTGCACGTCGCGGCGCTCGCCGCGGGCCTGGCCGCACGCGGCCACGAGGTCACCGTGCACACCCGCCGCGACGACCCCGGCCTGCCCGACGAGGTGCCCACCACCGACGGCTACGTGGTCAGCCACCTCACCGCGGGGCCGGCCGCGGTGCTGCCCAAGGACGACCTGCTCGGCCACATGCCGGCGCTGGCCGCCGGGCTGCGCGCCCGCTGGTCGGTCGCGCCGCCGGACGTCGTGCACGCGCACTTCTGGATGAGCGGGCTGGCCTGCGTCGAGGCCGCCGGCAGCCTGCTCACCCCGGTGCCGGTGCTGCAGACCTTCCACGCCCTGGGCTCGGTCAAGCGCCGGCACCAGGGCGACGCCGACACCTCACCGGCGCAGCGGGTCGAGCTCGAGCGGAGCCTGTGCCGGGCGGTGGGCCACGTGGTGGCCACCTGCAGCGACGAGGTCTTCGAGCTGCGCCGCCTGGGCCTGTCCCGCGACCGCGTGTCGATCGTGCCCTGCGGCGTCGACACCACGGAGTTCACCCCGCGCGGCCCGGTCGCGCCCCGCTCGGGCCGGCCGCGGCTGCTGGTGCTGGGCCGGCTGGTGGAGCGCAAGGGCCAGGAGGACGCCGTCCGCGCGCTGGCCGCCGTCCCCGGCGCCGAGCTGGTGGTCGTGGGCGGGCCGCCGGCCGGCGCGGTCGACGCCGACCCCGAGGTCCGCCGGCTGCGCGCGGTCGCCGCCGAGGTGGGGGTCGCCGACCGGCTGTGCTTCGCCGGGTCGGTGGCCCGCGCCGACGTGCCCGCGTGGGTCCGCTCGGCCGACGTCGTCCTGGCGGTGCCCTGGTACGAGCCGTTCGGCATCACCCCGCTCGAGGCGATGGCCTGCGGCCGGCCGGTGGTCGCCACCGCCGTCGGCGGGCTGCAGGACTCCGTCGCCGACGGCGTCACCGGCGACCTGGTGCCGCCCCGCGACCCGGCCCGCCTCGGCGAGGTGCTCGCCGCGCTGCTGGCCGACGACGCCCGGCGCGCCGCCTACGGGTCGGCCGGGGTCCGGCGGGCCCGCGCCCGCTACCGGTGGGCCCGCGTGGCCGCCGACACCGAGGCCGTCTACCGGCAGGTCCTGTCCACCCGGCGTCCCGTCGAGGCCGTCCGATGAGCGCCCCTGGAGGTCGCCCCGTGAGTGTCGCTCCCCACTCGGCCGGCGAGGTCGTCTCGCCCGACTCGTGCACGCACCTGACCGGCCGCGACCACGTCGCGTCGCTGCACGCGGCCATGCGCAGCCTCGACGCCTCGGTCGACACCCTCGACCGGTGGGGGCGGCTGCTGGCCGACGTGCTGTGCGGCGAGTCGCGCGGGCGGCTGCTGGCGGCGGGGAACGGCGGCAGCGCCGCGCAGGCGCAGCACCTCACCGCCGAGCTGGTGGGCCGCTACCGCGCCGACCGGCCGCCGTTCTCGGCGATCTGCCTGACGGCGGAGACCTCGTCGCTGACCGCCATCGCCAACGACTACCCGGCCGACGAGCTGTTCGCCCGCCAGGTGGAGGCGCACGGCCGCGCCGGCGACGTCCTGGTGCTGCTGTCGACGTCGGGCCGCTCGCCCAACGCCGTCGCCGCGGCCCGGCGGGCCCGGGAGTGCGGCATCACCGTCCTGTCGATCACCGGCCCGGCGCCCAACCCGCTCGCGGCCGCCTCCGACGAGGCGGTGTGCATCGACTCCCCGTGGACGGCGACCGTGCAGGAGTGCCACCTGGTCGCGCTGCACCTGCTGTGCGCGGCCTTCGACGCCGCGGTGCTCGCCGAGCCCGCCCGGGTGCCGCAGTCCCGGCTCGGGGTGGCGCGGTGACCCGGCCGCTGGTGGTCGTCGGCGACGCGCTGCTCGACGTCGACCTGGTCGGCACCGCGTCGCGGCTGACCCCCGACGCGCCGGTCCCCGTGGTCGAGGACGTGGAGATCCGTGAGCGCCCCGGCGGTGCCGCGCTGGCCGCGGTCGTCGCGGCGCAGGCCACCGGGCGCGAGGTCGTGCTGGTCGCGCCGATCGACGACGACGAGGGCGCGGCGCGGCTGCGGGCGCTGCTGGCCGGGCGGGTGCGGCTGGTCGCGGTCCCGGCCGCCGGCGGCACCGCCGTCAAGCAGCGGGTGCGGGTGGGCGACCACTCGGTGGTGCGGCTGGACAGCGGAGCGCCCGCGGCCATCCTCGGCGAGCTGCCCGCGGAGGCCGTCGAGGTCATCCGCGGCGCCGCCGCCGTCCTCGTCGCCGACTACGGCCGCGGCACCACGGCCGACCCCGCCGTCCGGGCCGCGCTGGCGGAGGCGCGCGGGCCGGTGGTCTGGGACCCGCACCCGCGCGGCGCCGACCCGGTGCCCTCCGTGCGGCTGGTCACGCCCAACGCCGCGGAGGCCGCGCGGGTCGCCGCGGCCGCGGGCACGACGCCCGGCGGCGACGGGCTGGCCGCGGTCGGCGCGCGGGCCGAGGCGCTGATCCGGCACTGGGGGGTGGGCGCGGTCGCGGTCACCCTCGGTGCCCGCGGCGCGCTGCTGTCCTACGGCGAGGGCGCGCCCATGGTCGTGCCCGCCGTGCCGGTGACCGGCGGTGACCCCTGCGGCGCCGGCGACTCCTTCGCCGCCGCGGCCGCGCTGGCGCTGGCCGACGGCGCGGTGACCGGGGAGGCGGTGGCCGCGGCGGTCGCCTTCGCCGGGCGCTTCGTCGCCGCGGGCGGGGCGTCGGCGTGGGACACCCCGGCGACCCGCGAACCGAACGTCGCCGCGGACGACGGCGTCTCGGCGCTGCTGGCCCGGGTGCGCGCGACCGGCGGCACCGTGGTCGCCACCGGCGGTTGCTTCGACCTGCTGCACCCCGGGCACGTCGCGACGCTGCGCGCCGCCCGCGGTCTCGGCGACTGCCTGGTCGTGTGCATCAACTCCGACGACTCGGTGCGCCGGCTCAAGGGCCCGTCCCGGCCGCTGGTCACCGCCGCCGACCGGGCGCGGGTGCTCGAGGCCCTGGAGTTCGTCGACGCCGTCGTGGTCTTCGACGAGGACACCCCCGCCGAGGTGCTCGACCGGCTGCGGCCCGACGTCTGGGCCAAGGGCGGCGACTACGCCGGGGCGGATCTGCCCGAGGCAGCGGTGCTCCGGCAGTGGGGCGGGCAGGCCGTCGTCCTGCCCTACCTCGACGGCCACTCGACCACCGCCCTGGTCGAACGCTCCCGGGTGTGAGTGGTCCTCCTCCCGTACACTTCCGCGGAAGTGCACGGGACGGGCGGCCGGTGGCGGTCGTGCTGCGGCCGCTGGGGCTCGGGGACCTGCTGACCGGGGTCCCGGCCATCCGGGCCGTGCGCGCCGCGGTGCCCGGCCACCGGCTGGTCCTGGCGACGACGTCCGCGCTGGCACCGCTGGCCGGGCTGGTCGACGCCGTCGACGAGGTGCTGCCCGCGCGCGAGCTCGAGCCGCTGAACTGGGCCGGGCCGCCGCCGGAGCTGGCCGTCGACCTGCACGGCAAGGGCCCGGCGTCGCACGTCGTCGTCGCCGGCCTGCGCCCGGCGCGGCTGCTGACCTTCGCCAGCCCCGGCTACCCCGGCCCGGCCTGGTATGCCGACGAGCACGAGGTCGCCCGCTGGTGTCGCCTGGTCTCCGAGGGGCTGGGGGTCCCCGCCGACCCCGACGCGCTCGGCCTCGCCGTCCCCGCCGTGCCCCCGCCGGTGACCGGGGCGGCGCTGGTGCACCCCGGCGCCGCCTTCCCCGGCCGCCGCTGGCCGGCCGAGCGGTTCGCCGCCGTCGCCCGGTGGCTGGCCGACGCCGGGCACGACGTGCGGGTCACCGGCGGCCCGGCCGAGCGCGACCTGGCCGCCGTCGTGGTGCGCGGCGCGGGCCTGCCCGACGAGGCCGTGCTCGCCGGGCGCACCTCGACCCTCGAGCTCGCCGCCACCGTCGCCGCCGCCCGGGTGGTGGTCAGCGGAGACACCGGGGTGGCGCACCTGGCGACGGCGTACCGCCGTCCGTCGGTCGTGCTGTTCGGGCCGGTGTCGCCGGCGCTGTGGGGGCCGCCGCCGCGGCCGCAGCACGTCGTGCTCTGGCACGGGGACGGCACCGGCGACCCCTGGGGAACCGAGCTCGACCCGGCGCTGGCGCGGATCACCGTCGACGAGGTGACCGCGGCCCTGGACGGCCTGCTCGGACACGACGGGAGCGGCCCCGCCGTGCCGTGCACGACGGGGCCGCTCGCCCGCTGACCGTCAGACGGCCAGTCCCGAACAGGCCCTGGAGCAGTCGAGGCGCCAGATCGAGGGGCCCAGCGCGGTGAACAGCGCCGAGGACACCAGCCGCTCACCCCGCGGCCCGGTGACCGAACCGTCGCCCGGCGGTCGGGTGCCACCGCCGGCGCCCGGCTGCTGGGTGCCGGGCTGTGGCGTGCCGGGGGCGGGCGTCGGGGTCGGCGAGACGCCCCCCGTGCCGTCGAGGTAGGTGAGACCGCCGGCGAGCACCGAGGAGGTGCCGTCGGGGGCGAACACGTACACGTCGTAGGTGCCGGCCGCCCGAGCGGGCGTGGTGAACGTGACGCTGGTGACCGACACCGCGGTCACCGTGGCCTGGGCGCTGGACCCGACGCGGACCCGCGCCCCGGCCGGGACCGCCCGGCCGGTGATGGTCACGCCCGTGCCACCGGCGGTGCTCACCCGGGTCGGGTTGATCGAGGTCAGGCCGAACGGGCCCACGCCGGGGTAGGTCTGCTGCCCGCCCGGCTCCGGCGAGCTGCCGCCGGGCGCCGGGGTCGACCCACCCGGCACCGGCGAGCTCGGCGGCGTGCTGCCGCCGGGCGCCGGGGTGCCGGGCTGGCTACCGCCGGGCGCCGGGGAGCCGCCCGGCGTGCTGGTGCCGGGCTGGGAGGTCGACGGCGGCGTCGAGCCGCCGGGTGCCGGCGTGCCCGGCGTGCTGGTGCCCGGCGTGCTGGTGCCCGGCGTGCTGGTGCCCGGCTGCGTGGCCGACGGCGGGGTCGGGCTTCCCGGAGCCGGGGGAGTACTGCCCGGCGGGGTCGAGCCGCCCGGTGCCGGGGTGCCGCCCGGCGTGCTGGTGCCGGGCTGCGTGGCCGACGGCGGCGTCGAGCCGCCGGGTGCCGGCGTGCCCGGCGTGCTGGTGCCGGGCTGGGTGGTGAACGGCGGTGTGGAGCCGCCCGGAGCCGGGGGAGTGCTGCCACCGGGCGACGGCGGCGGGTTGCCGGGCTGTGAGCCTGTATCGGGCGCCTGGTACGTCACACCGACCAGCAGCGGCGCGGCGTACGCCGTGCCGACGTCGGCTCCGTCGAGGACCAGCTGGGCGGTGAGCACGTACCGGCCCTGGGCCAGCTCCATGCTCGGGGTGACCGTCGCCGACGGGCCGGGGCGGCTGCCCAGGTCGACGGTGACCGCGCCGGTGTCGTCGGTGGTCGCGGTGACCCCGCCGACGGTGACCTGCTGCTGGGTGAGCGCGTACAGCTGACCCTCGTGCTCCATGCCCAGGCGCAGCCGGACGGCGTACGCCCCGGCGGGGGCGCTGCCGCTGGTGACGATGGTCGGGGTGACCGTGCCCGGGTCCGCGCTCATCCCGGTGAAGGTGTAGGACACCCCGGCGGCGGTCTGGCCGAGCTCGGTCAACGACAGCCGGCCGCCGGTGACCGACCTGCCGGTGAACGCCGCCCGCGGCTGCAGGTCACCGAGCAGCCGGTCGACCAGCGCGGTGGCGCCCGCCGACCGGTCCTGCGCCCGGTACAGGGCGAAGGCGCCGGCGACGTTCGGGGCGGCGATCGAGGTGCCGGAGACCAGCTTGTAACTGCCGTCGTTCCACGGCGCGAGGACCAGGTTGCCCGGGGCGAACAGGTCGACCGTGCCGGCGCCGTACGCCGAGGAGCTGCTCGCGGTGTCCGCGGCGGTGCTGCTGCCGACGGTGACCATGCCTGGCCGGTTGAGGCTGGCCGGGTAGAACATGGAGGTGTCGCGGTTGGCGGCGTCGTTGCCAGCGGCGGCCACCACGACCACGCCCTTGCTCACCGCGTAGTCGATGGCGTCGGCCAGCTGCTGGGCGGCGCCCGGGCCGCCCCAGGAGGCGTTGACGACGTCGGCGCCGTTGTCGGCGGCGTAGCGGATCGCCTCCGCGCCCAGCAGCAGGTCGACCCCCGAGCCGCGGCCGATGACCAGCGGCATGATCGTCACGTCGGGGGCGACGCCGGCCGAACCCTCACCGTTGCCGGCGCGGGCGCCGAGCACCCCGGCGACGTTGGTGCCGTGCGCGTTGTCGGCATCGACGACGTTCGCACTGTTGGCGTAGTAGTTCCACCCGGCGCAGTCGCCGGGCTTGCCGTTGCCGTCGTTGTCCGCCGGGCTGCCGCAGACCTCGTCGGTGTTCCGCCAGAAGGCGCCGGCCAGGTCCGGGTGGTCGGTCATCACGCCGGTGTCGATGACCGCGACCGTCACGCCGCGGCCCGTGCCCGCCCGCCAGCCGGTGGGCGCGGCGACGTCGGCGCCGGCGACGCCGGTCTGGCCGTAGGAGTTGCTGCCGGTGTTGGACAGGTTCCAGCCGTAGGACGCCCACATCGGGTCGCTGATCGGGTCGGCGGCGATCTCGCCGGACACCGAGACCTCGACCTGCGCGTCGGGCAGCGCCGCCCGGATGGTGTCGGGGGTGATGTCGAATCCGGCGACCAACGCCGAGCCGTCGAAGAGCAGCTGCGCGGTGTCGACCGCGGGCAGGTCCTCCAGCGCCGCGAGCGTCGTGGCGTCGATGCCCGCGGGGGCGTCGACGAGCAGGCGCGTGCGCCCGTCGCCGGCCGGACCGAAGTCGCTCGCCTCCGAGATCGCCGGGCCGGCCAGCGCGGTGTCGATCGCCGCCGCTCCGCCGAAACCGAGCGCGATGCCGAGCACCGCGCAGATCGCCCGCTTCCCCCGGGAGGCCGGCCCGGACCTGACGCCCCTGGCGTGTCCTGACCCCGTGTGCATGTGTGTCCCGTCCCCTCGGAAGCTCGACGGCCCGGCGCGGGCCCGTGCCGGACGTCGGCGCCTGCGGCTGTCGCCTGCACCCGAGGGACCGGGAGATCCCCCCGAGGGGGGGGCGTTCCCGGACGATCCGTTCTCGGGTCAAGGGCTGCTCGGGCGGTGCCGAAGTGACGGGAGGGGTCCCTGCGCACGGGCGCAGCCGGACCGCGGACACGACGGAGGCGCGGGGATGAGGATCGCCACCCACGTGGCGGCGCTCCACGCCCACGCCGCCCTGGAGTGGTCGGACCGATCGGTGACGACGTCGCTGCGGCGGCTGTCCTCAGGGGTCCGGATCGCCGGAGCGGCCGACGACGCGACGGGGCTGGCCGTCGCCGAGGGCCTGCGTGCCCGGTCCCGCGGCACGGCCGTCGCGGTCCGCAACGCCCAGGACGGCATCGGCGTCGTCCGCACCGCGGACGGCGCGCTCGACGGGATCCAGGCCATCCTGCGGCGGATGCGCGACCTGGCGGTCCAGGCCGGGAACGCCGGTGCCGCCGACGCGTCGGCGGCGGACGCCGTCCGCACCGAGTTCGAGCAGCTCAGGACAGAACTCGACGACATCGCCGACACGACTGCGTTCGGCGGCATCCGGCTCCTGGACGGCACCTACGACCGGCTGCTGCAGGTCGGCGCCGACGCCGGCGACACCCTCCGCGTCGTCATCGCCGTGTCCGGCCGGGCGGTGGACACGGCCGGCCTCGGGCTGTCGCGGGTCGACCTGACCGGCGGGCTCGGTCTCCCGCACACGCTCACGCCGGCCGTCGCCGTCGAACCGAGCACGCCCGCGCCCGGGCGGCTGACCCTCGCCGTGGACTCCACCTCGGCCGCCGCTCTCGCCGCACTGACCGGGACCGTGGAGTACGACGGACGGGTGCTCGACCTCGCGTCGGTCGACCGCACCGGAGCGGTGACCGCGCAGGACCACCTCGACCGGCTGGACGCCGCGGTGACGGCCACTCTCGGCGCCGGCCCGTTCACCCCGACCACCGCGGGCCTGGTCCTCACCGGAGCCACCCCGGGCCCGGCCTCGCTGCCGGCCGACGCCGCCGGGCTGACCCCGCGGTACACCGGGCCGGTCCCCGCCACGGTCGACGCCGCCGACCCCGCCGCCCGTGGCACCGCGGCTCCCGGGCGGCTGGTCCTGGCCGGCGACCACGTCTCGGCGGACGCGTACGCGGACGGCTTCGACGCCCTCGTCGGCACCGTGGGCTACGGCGGGCGGTCGTTCGACCTGGGGTCGGTCGACTACACGGGCGCCGTGACGGTGCAGGACCGCGTCGACCGGCTCAACGCGGCCGCGGTGGCCGCTCTCGGCACCGGGTCCACGCCGTTCGTCGCGACGGTCTCGGATCTGGTGTTCACCGGGGAGACCCCCGGCCCGGCCTCGACCGCAGCGGACGCGGCCGCGGTCACCCCGTCCTACCGTGGCGACGCCGGGACCGCAGGGACCCTTCGGGCGCTCGACCGCGCCATCGGCCGGGTCTCGTCGTTGCGCGCCGAACTGGGCGCCGTCGACAACCGCCTCTCGCACCGGATCGACCGGCTCGGCGTCGCCATCGAGAACGCGATCGCGTCCGGGTCACGGATCCGCGACGCCGACACGGCCGCGGAGGCGACCGCCCTCGTGCGCAGCCAGCTCGTGGCGCAGGCAGGGACGGCGGTGCTGGCCCAGGCCACCCGGTCCGCGAACGTCGTCCTCGAGCTGCTGCGCTGACCGGCCGAGGCCGCGCGGCGGCGGCCGGTCAGCGCTGGCGCAGCGCGTCGAAGAGGACGTCCTGCAGGTCGTTGGGGTCGACGGCGTTGTAGGCCGCGCCGCCGGTGGCCTGCGCGATCTGCTCGAGCGCGGCGACGTCGGCGTCCGGGCCGAGCGCGATGCCGATGACCTTGACCGGGCGCTGCGGGTCGGCCTCCTCGCCCAGGGTCCGCAGCAGCGTGTCGAGGTCGATGCCCGCCGAGTCCTCGTTGGTGCCGTCGGTGACGATCACGACGCTGCTGACGGCCTCGGGGTCGTACTGCTGCTGAGCCGCGCGGAACGCGTCCAGCGTGGTGTCGTACAGGCCCGTGCCACCGGGGTCGAGCCGGTCGGGGATGGTGTCGAGCTCCCGGTCGAGCAGCTCGCGCTGGGTCGTGCCGTCGACCTCGTCGCTGAGCGTGCGGATGGGCGCGAGCTCCACCCAGTCCTGCTCGCCCTCCAGCTGGTGCGCGAACACCCACAGCCCGATCGACGACGACCCCGGGATGAGCGTCAGCGCGCTCCGGGCGGCGTCGCGGGCGAGGGTGGCGCGGGTGCCGTCACCGGCGGGGGCCTCCATCGAGGCGGACACGTCGATGACCGTGAGCAGCCGCGAGGGCGCCGCGAGCCGGCTGAGCTCGGTCAGCAGGGTCTGCACCCGCTCCGGGTCGACCTCGAGGACCTCCGGCGCCTCTTCCTGCACCCCCGGGCCGGGCTCGCTCGGCGGGGTCCCCTCGGCGTCGCGGAACCCGGCGTCCAGGACGGCGGTGCGCGCCGCCCCGGAGGTCAGCGTCCGCACGACGGCGTCGACGGCGGCACGCTCCTCGTCGGCCGGGGCACCCACGCGCAGCACCGGGTAGTCCAGCTGCGGGGAGCCCTCGGCCGGGTAGACCGCGACGAGCGCGGACTCCGGCGTCTCCCGGTTGACCGTGATGACCTCCTGCTCGCTGACCGGCACGAGGGGGGCCTCGACGTCGTCGGCGGCCGCGGCGGCGAGCGCGTCGGCCGGGGCGATGGCCGGGCCACGGCGGGCGGCGAGGACGGCCTGCACCACGGCGTTGTCGGCCTCCTCGCCGCCACCCAGCGAGGTCTGGACGGCGGCGAGCGCGGCGACGCCCTCGGCGCTGGCGGCCAGGTCGGGCACGGCGACCGGCCGCGCGCCGCTGAGGGCCGCCCGCCAGTCCGGGGCCTGCGCACTCCAGCCGAGCTCGTCGGCGGCGGCGCGGCTGGTGCCCAGGACCACGGGGGAGGTGGCCATCGAGCCGGACGCGTCGAGGTCGGCGTCCCCGGCGCGGACGGTCCACAGCGAGCTGTCGGGCACCCAGACCTGGGGCAGTGCGCTGCGCTCGAGGGCGGAGAGGTCACCGACGGTCTGCAGTGGCTCCTGGGCGGTCACCTCGCCGACGGCGCAGGCGCCGCCGCCGAGGTCCTGCGGCTCGTCGAGGAGGTCCTGTGCGACGGCGCCCATCTCGGGGGCGACGGTGACCCGCACGGTGCGGGTGTCCTCGCAGCCGCTCGCGCCCGACCCGGAGGCCAGGTACCAGACCACGCCCCCGGCCACCACCGCGACCACCACGAGGGCGACCACCAGGGCGACGGGGGCGGGACGCTGGCTGCGGCGCAGGCTGCTCGTGTCGGCG
Source organism: Geodermatophilus sp. SYSU D00696 (assembly GCF_054050235.1). Lineage (NCBI taxonomy): Bacteria > Bacillati > Actinomycetota > Actinomycetes > Geodermatophilales > Geodermatophilaceae > Geodermatophilus > Geodermatophilus sp. SYSU D00696. The sequence continues at coordinate 57,988 of NZ_JBJGYY010000002.1, forward strand.
TGGCGGCCCATTGATCGCTCTCCGTCAGTGTCCGGTTCCTAGGCGTGTTCTACGACCGCCGGTCACCAATGTAGATGCGAAGTCGGCCACAGTGTCCACGGGCCGCCGGACGAAGGTCTTTCGGCCCCGCGTCAGCCGGCCTGCAGCGCGAGGGTCCGCTGCCGCTCGGCGAACCAGGCGACCGTCCGCCGCAGCCCCTCCTCCGAGGGCACGGTCGGCCGCCACCCGAGGAGGCTCTCCGCGCGGCGGGTGTCGGGACGGCGGACCTTCGGGTCGTCGACGGGCAGGTCGATGTACTCGATGCCCGAGGAGGAGCCGGTCAGCTCGATGACCCACTCGGCCAGCCGCAGCATGGAGAGCTCGTCGGGGTTGCCGATGTTGACCGGGCCGGGCTGGTCGGAGAAGGCCAGCGCGAGGATGCCGCGGACCGTGTCGTCGACGTAGCAGATGGAGCGGGTCTGCGAGCCGTCGCCCGCGACCGTCAGCGGCCGGCCGGTCAGCGCCTGGCCGATGAAGGCGGGGATGGCGCGGCCGTCGTCGGCGCGCATGCGCGGGCCGTAGGTGTTGAAGATCCGCACGATGCCGGTGTCGGTGCCCTTCGACGTCCGGTACGCGGTGGTCATCGCCTCGCTGAACCGCTTGGCCTCGTCGTACACCCCGCGCGGGCCGACCGGGTTGACGTTGCCCCAGTACTCCTCGGGCTGCGGGTGCACCAGCGGGTCGCCGTAGACCTCCGACGTCGAGGCCAGCACGTACCGGGCGCCCTTCTCGTGCGCCAGGCCGAGGGTGTGCAGCGTGCCGAGGCTGCCGACCTTCAGCGTCTCGATCGGCATCCGGAGGTAGTCCAGCGGGCTGGCCGGCGAGGCGAAGTGCAGCACCAGGTCGACGTCGCCGGGCACGTGCACGAAGTCGGTGACGTCGCAGCGCACCAGCCGGAAGCCGGGGTGCTCGAGTAGGTGGACGACGTTCTCCGGGGAGCCGGTGAGGAAGTTGTCGAGGCAGACCACCTCGACGCCGCGGTCGAGGAGGTGCTCGCAGAGGTGGGAGCCGAGGAACCCGGCGCCGCCGGTCACCACCGCCCGCCGGATCGTCCGTGCCGCCTGCACCATCCACGCTCCCGTCCCGGTCCTGCCCGTGCCGACCACCGCGGCTCCTACCCGGAGACCACGACCCGACACTTCGACAGCTGAGTGTCCACCGCCCGGGTTACGCGGCCGGGAACGCCGACGGGCCGCCGGCCTCCTGCAGGAGACCGGCGGCCCGCCGGTGAGGTGCTGGAACGGCTACCTCAGTTGATCGGCTCCTCCTCCGGGATGCCGTTCTCCGGCGGGCTGACGGGCTCGTAGTCGGACTCGGTGATCTCCGCGTCGCCGTTGTCGGTGACGAGCACCGGCGTCAGGTCCTCGGAGACGTCGCCCGTGATCCGGCTGACCAGCATGCCGCTGTAGCCGGCGTGCTTGTCCTCCGAGTAGCGGAACTGCGTGAAGCCCGGTCCCTCCCACTCGGAGCCGGCCTGCTCGACGGCGGCGACCAGGTCGTCACGGGTGGGGTTCTGCCCTGCGGACTGCAGGGCCTGGACCATCGTGTACGCCTGCGCCATCCCGAAGATCCGGGTGTTGGTGAGCTCGCCCTCCTCGCCGTACTCGTCCCAGATCCGCTGCCACAGCTGCACCCACTCGTTGTCGGGGGAGTCCAGGGTGGGCATGTACTCGGTGGTGAGGGCTCCGTCGAGCAGGCTGGCGTCGCTGACCTGCCCCTCGGAGAAGCGGGCCAGCAGAGTGCCGACCAGCAACGGGTCCGACCCGACGTTCGAGTAGAACCACTGCGGGTCGTAGCCCAGTTGGAGCGCGGTCAGCTGCGAGAGCGCGGTGTAGGTCGGCACGTTGAAGCCGAGGACGAGGTCCGCGCCGGCGGCCTGCAGGGCGGAGATCTGCGGACGGAGGTCGGTGGCGCCGGGGACGTAGGTCTCCTCGGCGACGATCTGATCCTCGAGGAACTGGCGGGCACCGGCCGAGCCGTCCTCGCCGAAGTCGTCACCCTGCAGGAACAGGCCGACCTTGGCGTCGGGGAAGTTCTCGGCCACGTACTGGCCGATGATCTTGCCCTCGATCTCGTAGTCCGGTTGCCAGCCGAAGGTGTACGGCTTCTCCTCCGGGTCGTCCCAGAGCCGCGAGCCCGACGACACGAACAGGTCGGGCACGCCCTCGCTGTTGAGGAAGTCGGTGACCGCGTTGTGGGTCGGCGTCCCGAGGCCCGACATGATCGCGAACACCTCGTCCTCGAGGACGAGCTGGTTGACGATCTGGCTGGTGTTGGTCGGGTTGTAGGCGTCGTCGCGGTAGACGAACTCGAGCTGGCGGCCGTTCACGCCACCGTTGTCGTTGACGTAGTCGAAGTACGCCGTCACACCGGAGGGGATCTCGCTGTAGCCGGGCGCGGCCGGACCGGTCAGCGGGTAGTGCGCGCCGAGCTTGATGCTGTCCTCGGTGATGCCGATGTCCGAGGCCTCGTTGTCCTCGCTGCCTCCGCCGCCACCTCCACCGGAGTCCCCGCCGCCACAGGCGGCGAGGGTGGTGGCGACGGTCGCCGCGGCCACGAAGCTGACGAGGCGTCGTGAGGAACTGGTCAAGGGTTCTCCTCTGAGGGGGACCCGGGCACCGGTGCCCGGGAGGTCTGGGTGGGGGAGTGTCGAGGTGGCCGGTGGCCGGGCCGGGGGACAGCCGACGGGGTCCGGGCTCCTCACCCCCTGGCGCGGGCGGCGGCCCGCCGCCCGCGCTGCCTCATCCAGGCCAGCCGGATCGACCCGACCAGGCCGGCGGGGGCGAACAGCATGACCAGCACGAGGATCACGCCGTAGACGACGTAGGAGATCTCGGCGGCCTGGGCGGCGTCCATGTCCAGCGACTCCCCGGCGTCGCGCAGGTAGCGCGGCAGGAAGACCAGCAGCGCCGAGCCGATGAGCGCCCCGAACAGGCTGCCCAGACCGCCGATGACGATGGCGGTCAGCAGCGACAGCGACAGGACGATGGTGAAGGCGGTCGGTGCGGTCAGCCGGACGACGAGGGCGAGGACGGCGCCGGCCAGGCCCGCGCAGGCGGCGCTGACCACGAAGGCCGTCACCCGCCACGCGCCGAGGTTGATGCCCGCGAGCTCGGCGGCCACCTCCTGGTCGCGCACCGCGCGCCAGGTGCGCCCGATCCGGCTGCGCATGAGGTTGGCCAGCAGGAAGTAGGTGATGATCAGGCACGCGACGGCGATGTAGGCGATCCACTTGACGCCCGAGGCCGAGTTGCCCGACAGGGTGCGGATCGTCTCGACGAACCAGTCGGGGCGGTCCGGGCTGGAGACCGTCAGGCCCTGCTCGCCGCCGAGCAGCTCGTCGTAGAACAGCGCCAGGCCGGGCAGGCCGACGGCCAGCGCGAGCGTCGCGCCGGCCAGGTAGGGGCCGTGCAGCCGGGCGGCGGCGACGCCGACGATCGCTCCGACGACCGAGGTCAGCGCGACCGCGATGAGGAAGACGACGGCCAGCGGCAGCGGCTCCTCGGTGTCGAGCAGCAGCGCGGTGGTGTAGCCGCCCACCGCCATCAGGGCGCCGTGACCCAGCGAGATCTGCCCGTTGAGCCCGGTGAGCAGGGTCAGCCCGCCGGCGGCGATCGCGTAGTAGGCGACGTAGCTGATCTGCGCGTTGAAGCCGAGGTCGGTCGCCTCGAGCAGGACGACCGCGCCGACGGCGGACAGGAGCACGACGAGCAGGTGGCGCAGGAGCGTGTTGCGCGGCAGGAACGAGCGCCCGCCGGAGGCCTGCGCGGAACTGGCGTTGCTGGCCGCGGTGGCCGTCGTCGGCGCGTCGGAGGTCGCCGCGCCGGCGCCGGGGGACGAGGCCGGGGTCTGCAGGTCGCTCACGGCGGTCACGCCCTCCGTGTCTGGGTCGTCGAGAAGAGGCCACCGGGCCGCACCAGCAGGACCACCACGAGGATGACCAGGGCGGCGATGCCGACGAGGGTCTCGTCGACGTACCCGCGGACGTAGCTGAGCGCCAGGCCCAGCAGCAGCCCGCCGACGACCGCGCCGATGGGGGAGTCCAGGCCGCCGAGGACCGCGGCGACGAAGCCGAAGACGATCAGCGAGTCCATGAAGGTCGGCGACACGAAGGACGTCTCGGCGGCGATGAGCATGCCGGCCAGCGACCCGACGACGGCGGCCAGCGCCCAGCCGAGGGTGAGCATCCGGCCGACCCGGACCCCGAGCAGCCGGGCGACCTCCTGCCCGAAGGCCGAGGCGCGCATGGCCAGGCCGACGCGGGTGAAGCGGAACAGCGCGGTGAGCCCGACCATCACGAGCAGGACCGCGAGGAGCGTGTAGACGGTGTTGGGGCTCAGCGCCAGGGTGAAGTCGCCGACCTCGAAGCCGATGTTGGAGAACGGCGGGACGAAGGCGCGCTGGTTGACGCCGAAGAGCACCGAGATCAGCGCCTGGATGGCGATGAACAGACCCAGCGTGACGATGACCGCGTTGAGCTCCGGCCCGCCCTCCACCGGCCGGATCACCACCCGCTCGACCACCGCGCCGAGGACCAGCCCCGCGAGCAGCGCGACGACGAGGCCGACCCAGTAGGACTGGCCCGACTCGATGAGGGACAGGGCGATGAACGTGGTGAGCGCCGCCATGGCGCCCTGCGCGAAGTTGACGATCCGGGTGGACCGCCAGATCAGCACCAGGGCCAGGGCGAACGCGGCGTAGACCGAGCCGGTGATCACCCCGCCGAGGGTGAGGTTGACGAATTCCTGCACGAGGAGGCTGCCTTCCAGGCGGTGCGGAGGAGCGGGGGGCTAGAAGCCGAGGTAGGCGTGCCGGAGGTCCTCGTCGCCGGCGAGTCGCGCGGCGTCGTCGGTGACGACGACGCGGCCGAGGTTGAGGACCACGCCGGTGTCGGCCACCGACAGCGCGCTGCGGGCGTTCTGCTCGACCAGCAGCACCGACAGACCCTCGGTGTCGACGAGCTGGCGCAGCAGCGCGAAGATCTGCGCCACGATCCGCGGGGCCAGGCCCAGCGACGGCTCGTCGAGGAGCAGCACCTTCGGCCGGGCCAGGAGCGCGCGGCCGATGACCAGCATCTGCCGCTCGCCGCCCGAGAGCGTGTGCGCCGTCTGGTTGCGGCGCTCCCTGATCCGCGGGAACAGGTCGTAGACCCGGTCGAACTCCTCCTGCGCGACCTTGCCGCGGAACAGCGAGCCGACCCGCAGGTTCTCGTCGACGGTCAGCTCGGCGATGACGCCGCGGCCCTCCGGCACGTGCGACATGCCCTTGGTGACCATGGCCTCGACCGGTGCCCGCGTGACGTCCTCGCCGTTCAGGACCACCCGGCCGGCGGTCGGGCGGACCAGGCCGCTGACGGTCCGCAGCAGCGTCGTCTTGCCCGCGCCGTTGGCGCCGAGCACGGCGGTGATCCGGCCCTGCTCGGCGCGCAGCGTCACGCCGTCGAGCGCCCGGACCGGGCCGTAGGCGGCCGACAGGCCCTCGACGGAGAGGACGGCGTCGGCGGTCACCGTGGCGGAGCCGCCCGACGGGACGCCCTTGGTCAGGCCGGTGGAGGGGCCGCCGGCGCCCGAGGCGGTGCTGCCGTGCGTCTCAGCCACGCTGCGTGCCCCCGTCCGTCGCCGCCAGCTCGCTGGCGTCGACCGTGTCGTCGACGGCGTCGCCGAGGTAGGCCTCGGTGACCGCCGGGTCGTTCTGCACCTGCTCGGGGGTCCCGGCGGCGATCTGCTGCCCGGAGTCGAGGACGGTGATCCGGTCGCACACGCGCATGACCAGGTCCATGTGGTGCTCGACGAGCAGGACGCTCATCCGCCCCGACAGGTGGCCGATGGTGGTGCCCAGCTCGTGCATCTCGTCCTCGGACAGGCCGCTGGCCGGCTCGTCGAGGAGCAGCAGCTCCGGCTCGGACACCAGGGCGCGGGCCAGCGCCACCCGCTTCTGCACGGGGTAGGGGAGGCTGCCGGGGTAGCGGGCGGCGTAGCCCTCGGCGTCGAGCTCGGAGAGGGCGCCCAGGGCGCGCTCGCGCAGCCGGGCGTCGTCCTTGTCCGAGGTCGGGAGGGCGAACAGCGCGGAGAGGAACCCCGCCTTCGCGTGCTTGTGCGCCCCGACCATGACGTTCTCGAGCACCGTCAGCCCGGGGAACAGGCCCACGCCCTGCAGGGTGCGCGCGATGCCGAGCTCCGCCAGCTCGTTCGGCCGCAGCCGCCGCAGCTCCTGACCGCGCCAGGCGATGCGGCCCGCGGTCGGGCGGACCAGGCCGCAGGCCACGTTGAACAGCGTCGTCTTGCCGGCGCCGTTGGGGCCGATGAGACCGTGGACCTGCCCCGGCTCCACGGTCAGCGACACGTCCGTGAGGGCCTTGACCCCACCGAAGGCGACGCTGATCCCGGTCATCTCCAGCCGGGCGGTGGGCCGTCTCTCCGCGTGGGGGGTGCTGCCCGTGGTGTCCGGCGGGTGCGCCAAGGGGCCCACGTCTCCTCTGCGTCGGGGAGGTGACCGCGACCGCAGCGCACGGTGGCGAATGGGTCACGGGTCCGTCCCGATGAGCCTGCCGACCGGTGGGGGGCGTCACAATGGGCTGACCGCACAGTGATCGGTGCCAGCTGTTGTGCTGTCAGCAGTGCGTTACCGGAGGTGATCACGTGCAGGCGACCCAGCGTGCGGTGGCCGGCCGCCTGGCGGAGCTCGCGCCGGTGCTGCTCACCGAGCTCGACCGGATGACCGACCGGATGGTCGACATCCTCGTGCGCACCGAGCCGGCCTACCGGGAGGCGCTGCAGGCCGACCCCGCGGCGATGCACGCCTCCCTGAAGGGCAACCTCGCCGTCGGCGTCCGCGCGCTGCTCTCGGAGGGCTCGGTCGCCGAGCGCGAGGCCGGTGCCGCCGCGGCCGCCGAGGTCGGCCGGCTGCGGGCCACCCAGGGCGTTCCGCTCGAGGCGGTGCTGCGCGGCTACCGGCTGGGCGGGCAGGTGCTCTGGGAGGCGCTGGTCGCGGCCTCGCGCCAGTGCGCCGGCCACGACGACGGCCTGCTGCTCGAGGTGGCCGGGTCCCTCTGGCGCACCAACGACCGCGAGTGCAGCGCGGTGGCCGCGGGCTACCGCGCCGAGGAGCGCCGGCGCACCGGCCTCGACGCCGCCGAGCAGCAGCGGCTCGTCCACGGCCTGCTCGACGGCCGCGGCGGGGACCCGGCCTTCGTCCGGACGGCGTCCGAGCTGCTCGCCGTCCCGCTGTCCGGCCGGCTCGCCGTCGTCGTCGCGCCCGCGGCGGAGGACGGGTCGTGCCCGCTGCCCGACGCGGTGTCGGCGCTGCTCAAGCGCGGCATCCGCTCGGCCTGGGCCACGCGGTCGCAGGCGCTGGTGGGCGTCGTGGCCCTGGGCGCCCGCCGGCTCCCGGAGCTGCTGGGCTGGCTGGGGGGACTGGCCACCGGCCCGGTGGGGGTGTCGGCCGTCGTCGACGGCGCGGCGGGCGTGGCCGGCGCCTACCGGCTGGCGGAGACCGCCGCGCGCACGCTGCCCGCCGGCGCCGCCCGGGTCGTCCCCATCGACGAGCGGCTGCCCGAGGCGCTGCTGTCCAACTCGCCGGAGATCACCGAGCGCCTGGTCGGGCAGACCCTGGGCCGGCTGCTGGAGCTGCCCGGCGACGAGCGCGAGGTGCTGCTGGAGACGCTGTCGGCCTTCCTCGACGCCGACGGCTCACCCACCCGCGCCGCCGACCTCCTGTACTGCCACCGCAACACGGTCATGCACCGGCTGCGGCGGATCGAGTCGGTGACCGGCCGCAAGCCCACCGACCCGCGGGCGCGGCTGCTCTGGCAGCTGGCGCTGCTGGGCACCGGCCACCACGACGCGGGAGGCCGCCGGCCGGTCCGCGACTCCGCATAGCTGGGGACGGGAACGGCCCCCTCGCAGAGGCCCCGCCCCGAGCTCGCGAGGGGTGGGGGGCGAGGGGGTCCTCCTGCTGCTACTGGAGGTAGCCCTCGACCTCGGACTTCGGCCGCACCTCGGCGGTGTCGGGGTCCTCGTCGTACTGCCGCTTGGCGTCTCGCTGACGGCGCAGGTCCCAGAGCTGGTCCCGCTCCTCCTCGATCTGCCGGAGCCGGGCCCGCTGCTCGGCCGTGTGTTCCCCGCTCTCCCTCAGCAGGCGCTCCTCGTCGGCGAGTGCGTCGATGCGGTGGCGGATCTCGTCGTCGTCCATGCCCGCACCTTGCCCTACGTCTCCGCGGCGTAACCCGGCCGGCTCTCCGGCACCCAGCCCTCCACGAAGGCGGCCAGCCGGCGGGTGACCGCCCCGCCGGCCCGGCCCAGGGCCAGCAGCGCCGCCCGGTCCAGCGGCACCCGGACGGTCCGCCGGCCGGCGTCGCCACCCGGGAGCCCGGCACGCACCGCGTGTCCGGCGGCCACCAGCTCCGGCCACGGGCGCTCGAGCTGGTCGAGGACCCGCTGCAGCGCGGCCGCCGTCGGCCCGGCGTTGCCCTCGACCATCGCGGTGACGAACGCCGGGTCGCTCCCGGCGACCCGGGTGCCGTCGCGGAAGCTGCCGGCGGCCAGCGCCAGGGCGAGCGGCCCGGCCGCACCGGCGGCGGCGGCGAGCGCCGCGGCGAGCAGGTGCGGCACGTGGCTGACGGCGGCGACGGCGGCGTCGTGGTCGGCGGCGGTCACCGGCACCACCTCGGCGCCGGCGTCGAGGGCCACCTCGGCGGCGCGCAGCCAGCGGGGCAGCTCGGTGCCCGGCTCCAGGCACAGCGCCCACCGGGCGCCGCGGAACAGCGCCGGGTCGGTGGCGGCGTGACCGGAGCGCTCGGTCCCGGCCATCGGGTGCCCGCCGACGAACCGTCCGCCCAGCGCGGCACCCACCGAGGCCAGCACCGGCGCCTTCACCGAGCCGAGGTCGGTGACGGTGGCGGCCGGGTCGACGTCGAGTCCGTCGAGTGCCGTGGCCAGCACCGGCAGCGGGACGGCGAGGACGACGACGCCGGTCAGCTCCCGGGTCACCTGCACACCGCGCGCCGCGGCGGCCTCCCGGGCATCGGGGTCGACGTCCCACCCGCGGACCTCGCGGCCGGCCGCGACCAGGGCGGCGGCCAGCGAGCCGCCCAGCTGCCCCAGGCCGACGACGCCGACCGGCGGACGCGGCATCGTCGGGACCGGCAGGCTCACTCCGGCGTCCCCCAGGTGCGGTCGGTGCGGAAGACCCGGGCCAGAGCGGTGGCCACCAGCCGGCCGTCCTCGCCGCGGGCGTCGATCCGGTAGACGGCGGTGCGCCGGCTGCGGTGCAGCTCGGTGCCCTCGGCCACCAGCCGCTCGCCGGGCCGGCCGGGGGCGAGGAACTCGGTGTGCACGTCCTGCGCGACCGCGACGACGCCGTGGCTGTTGCCCACCGCGGCGTGGACGACGTCGAGCAGCGCCATCGTCGCGCCGCCGTGCGCGGTCCCGACGGCGTTGAGCAGGCGCGGGCCCACGGTCATGCCCGCACGGGCGTACCCGGGGCGGACCTCCTCGAGGACGATGCCCAGCAGGTCCGCGAGCGGGTCGGCGGCGAGCCGGGCGGCCAGCGCGGGATCGACCCGGGCGCCGTCGACCTGGGCACCGTGGTCCGGGGCGGGATCGGCCATGATCAGAGGCTATGCCGCACTCCCCGTGCCCCAGGCGCGTGGCATGACGCCGCGCTCGTTCCTCCTCACGCCGGAGCTCGCCGACTACGTGCGGGCCAGCTCCGAGCCGGTCGACGAGGTGGTGGCCGACCTCGTCGCCGAGACCGCGGCCCTGGCCGAGCGCGGCGAGGTGTCACCGACCTTCCAGATCGCCCCGGAGCAGGGCGTCTTCATGCAGCTGCTCACCCGGGCCGTGGCTGCCCGCCGGGCGATCGAGATCGGCACCTTCACCGGCCTCTCGGCGCTGTGCATCGCCCGCGGCCTGCCCGACGACGGCTCGCTGCTCTGCCTGGACCGCAACGCGGAGTGGACGGCGATCGCGCGGCGGTACTGGCAGCGGGCCGGGGTCGCCGGCCGGATCGAGGTCCGGCTGGGCGAGGCGCTGGACACCCTGCGCGCCCTCCCCGGTGAGCCCGTGTTCGACCTCGCCTTCGTCGACGCCGACAAGACCGGCTACCAGGCCTACGTCGACGAGCTCCACCCGCGGATGCGGCCCAACGGGCTGGTCCTGCTGGACAACACGCTGCGCGGCGGCCGGGTGCTCGATCCCCGCTCCGACGACGACCACGCGGTGGTGGCGCTCAACGCGGCGCTGGCCGGCGACCCGCGCTGGGAGACCGTGCTGCTGCCGGTGGCCGACGGCCTGACCCTGCTGCGCCGGCGATGAGCGGCGCGGAGGGCGGGAGCTGGGCGGTGCGGGTCAGCCGCGCCGCGGACCGCTGGCAGGTCGAGCTGCTCGCCGCCGACGCCGGTGCCGAGCTGCCCGTGCTCGAGCGGGCGCTGGGGGAGCCGGGCCCCTGGCCGGCACCGTTCGTGGTCGTCGTCGACTCGCGCCTGTACTTCGTCGTGCTGCGGCACGGCCCGGGCGGGATGGTCCGGGCGCTGATCTCGGACGCGACGATGCAGGAGTGGGTGCTCGGCGCCGAGGTGGTCGAGCGCTACGGGATCGCCGTGGACGAGGACGGCGCCTTCGACGACGACGAGACCGGCTGGCCCGGAGGTGACCTCGACGTGTTCGCCGACGACGGGCTGCCCGCCGACGAGCTGCGGCCGATCGTGACCGCCGACGACCTGTGGGCCGACGAGATGGTTGCCAAGATCGCCGCCCGGCTGGGGTTCGCCGACGAGCTGGCCGCCGCGGTGGGACGGTGACCGCTCGCGTCTCCGCCGTCGTCTTCGACCTCGGCGGGGTGATCACCGAGAGCCCGATGCTGGCCTTCGCCGCCTACGAGGCCGAGGCCGGGTTGCCCGAGGGCCTCATCCGCCGGCTCAACAGCACCGACCCCGACACCAACGCCTGGGCGCGGTTCGAGCGCAACGAGCTCGACGTCGAGGGGTTCGTCGACACCTTCGAGGCCGAGGCGCTGGCCGCCGGGCACCGGGTGGACGCCCGCCGGGTGCTGGCCGCGCTGTCGGGCGAGATCCGCCCGGAGATGGTCGAGGCCGTGCGGCGGCTGCGGACGGCGGGCCTGCCGCTGGGGATGCTGTCGAACAACGTGGCACCGATGGAGCGCACCGGGCGGCTGGCCGAACTGCTCGACCTGTTCGACGCCGTCGTCGAGAGCTCGATCGAGGGGGTGCGCAAGCCCGAGCCGGAGATCTACCGGCGGGCGCTGGCGCGGCTGAACGAGGCGGTCGGGCGGGACCTGGCGTTCGCCGACTGCGCCTACCTCGACGACCTCGGCATCAACCTCAAGCCCGCCCGGGCGCTGGGGATGCACACCGTCAAGGTGACCGACCCCGCGGCCGCGCTGGCCGAATTGTCCGCGCTGGTCGGGTTCCCGCTGACGTGAGCGCCGGGCACGATCTCCTCCGCGGGCAGTCGTGCTCTGCACACCACTGTGTGCAGAGCACGACTGTCAGCGGGACACCTCCCCGGGACGGCGGGCCGTGACGGCCCCGGGACCGGACGACCTCGACGCGGCGATGGCGCGGGCGCTGGAGCTCGCCGCCGCCGCGCAGGAGTGGGGTGACACGCCGATCGGCGCCGTCGTCCTCGGACCCGGCGGCGGGGTGCTCGCCGAGGCGGCCAACGAGCGGGAGCGGCTGGGTGACCCCACCGCCCACGCCGAGGTGCTGGCGCTGCGCGCGGCGGCGCGCGTGCACGGCGACGGCTGGCGGCTGACCGGCGCCACGCTGGTGGTCACCCTCGAGCCCTGCACGATGTGCGCCGGTGCGAGCGTCCTGGCCCGGGTCGCGCACGTCGTCTACGGCGCCGACGACCCCAAGGCCGGGGCCGCCGGGTCGCTGTGGGACGTCGTCCGCGACCGCCGGCTCAACCACCGGCCGCAGGTGACCGGGGGTGTGCGGGCCGAGGAGAGCGCCGCGCTCCTACGCGCGTTCTTCCGCCGTCAGCGGGGCCTGTAGTCTGTCCGACGGTGGCGTGTCCGAGCGGCCGAAGGAGCACGCCTCGAAAGCGTGTGAGGTGCAAGCCTCCGTGGGTTCAAATCCCACCGCCACCGCCAGCAGCGCGACGACGGCGGCGTCCTCCCCGGGGCGCCGCCGTCGTCGCGTCCGGGCTCAGGCGACCACGTCGAGGTCGATGAGCAGCCGGCCGTCCTCGCCGCGGACGAAGGTCACCGCGTGGGTCTCGACCAGCCGTTCGCCGGGGTTGAGGAACTCGACCCGCGTCGTGGCGGTGATGCGGTCGCCCGCGTCGGTGACGTCGCGCACCTCGAGCAGGTTGACCTCCGACCAGCGGCCGAAGAAGTCCTCGTAGTACCCCAGGCTCGCGCGGGACTGCAGGGTCGGCCCGGTGAGCTCGTAGGCGCCGGCCGCGTCATCGGGCAGCAGCGCGTAGTACTGCTCGAGGGTCTCCCGGGCCTCGGTGGCCGGGTTCGCCGGCGCCGGGCTCTCCTGCCCCGGGTCCTCGGCCGGGCTCTCGGAGACCGGCTCGCTCTCCGACGTGGGGGAGGCCTCCGTGGCCGGCGGTCCCCCCGCCGTCGGCGCGGATCCCGATGACGGGTCCGCGGCCGGCTCCTCCGTCCCGCTCGCCGGGGCCGACGAGGAACCGTCGGCGCCGGCCGACGTCCCGCCGGGGTCGTCGTTCCCGCCGGTCGCCAGCCAGGTGCCCACCGAGGCGGCGAGGGCGACCAGCGCGACAGCCAGGACGACGAGCAGCGGACGGCGCCGTCTCCGCCGCGGGCCCACGAGCGGTCCCGACCGCTCCGGCCGGGGCGGGTCCGCGGCCGGGGGCGCCGCGGGGGAGGGCTCGACGGTGGGAGGGTCCGTGGCCGGGGACCCCACGAGCGTCGCCGGCGAGACGGGGGTCGGCGGGTCGACGACCTCCGGGGGCGGGCCGACCGGCAGCGGCGGGTCGGGCGACAGCTGCGCGGTGCGGGTGCGGCTCGGGGAGGCGCCCAGGGCGGTGCGGGCCAGCAGGACCGTCGTCGGGTCGCCGTCGCGCCCGGCGGCCAGCCGGGCGAGCTCGTCGCGGACCTCGCCCATCGAGGGACGCCGCGCCGGGTCGGCCTCGAGCATCCGCCGCAGCGGCCGGTCCAGCGACCCCGCACGCCGCGGCGGGCGGACCTCGCCGCCGGCCACGCGGTGCAGCAGGCGCAGCGCGTTGTCGTCCATCCCGAACGGCGGCTCGCCCTCCAGACAGGTGTAGAGCGTCGCGCCCAGCGAGAAGACGTCGCTGGCCGCGGTCATCTCGCTGCCCTGGGCCACCTCGGGCGCCAGGAACGCCGGCGTCCCGGTGATCTGGCCGGTCTGGGTGAGCGTGACGTCGCCGCTGGCGTGCGAGATGCCGAAGTCGGTGATCTTCACCAGGCCGTCGACCCGCGGGCCCCGGCCGACCAGCACGTTGCCCGGCTTGACGTCGCGGTGCACGATCCCGGCCTCGTGCACCGCGACCAGCGCGTCGGCCAGCTGGGCGCCCACCTGGGCCACCTGTTCCGGGCGCAGCACGCCGTCCTGGTGCAGCACCTCGGCGAGGCTGCGGGAGGGCAGGTACTCCATGACCAGCCACGGGACGCCGTCCTCGAGCGCGACGTCGAAGACCGAGATCGCGTGCGGGTGGGTCAGCCGGGCGGCGATGCGGCCCTCGCGCAGCGCGCGCTGGCGCTGCTGGTCGGCCACCGCGCGGTCGGTCCCGGCCGGCAGCAGCACCTGCTTGACGGCCACCTCGCGACCGAGCAGCTCGTCACGCCCGAGCCACACCGCGCCCATGCTGCCGGTGCCCACCCGCGACACCAGGCGGTAGCGGCCGGCCACCAGGCGGCCGGGAACGGTCGAGGTCACCGGCGCTCCCTACCCCAGCCGGGCGCTCCGGCACTCCTGCCTCAGACGCTGCTGGGGACGCCGTACCGGCGGGCGTACTCCTCCTGGGCGCCGGAGGGCAGGACGTCGTAGAGCCCGCCGAGCTCCTCGACGGCGCCGGGGGGCAGGTCGTCGAAGAGCCGCTCCCACGTCGGGGGCTCGTCGTAGCTGCGGGTGAGCAGCAGCTCCCAGGCCTGGGCCTGGCGGTCGCGCTTGCTGCGCTCGGCGGCGAACTCCGACAGGTAGCGGTCCTTGGCCGCCGCCTTCTCCTCCGCCGTCGCCGAGGGCGGCAGCCCAGCGGGGTCCGCGCCGCGCAGGACGGCCACGATCTCGTCCACCACCTCCGGTCGGACCTGGCCCGGCTCGCTCATCGTCCTGCTCCTCGGTCTGTGCACTCACCCGCTGTGCCGGCTCCCGTGCGCCGGCTCCGGCCTCCCCGACCTCGTCAGCCTGCCCCGTACCGCCGCAGGTGACCACCCGGGGCGGCGCGCCGCGCCCCGCGGCCCGCCGGCTGACCCCTGCGGCGCCGCCCGCTACCATCGGGGCACGGGAGGATTCGCCTAGTGGCCTATGGCGCTCGCTTGGAAAGCGGGTTGGGGGCAACCCCTCGGGAGTTCGAATCTCCCATCCTCCGCACCGCGACGACGGGCCCCGGCAGACCGCCGGGGCCCGTCGCCGTTCACGCGCCGGTCGCCGGGACCGGCCGGGCCCGGCGGCCCAGCTCGCGCAGGTACAACCCCGCGACCGCGGCGAGCAGCAGCACCCCGCCGGCGACGGCGGCCGGCTCGAGTCGCTCGCCGAGCAGCGCCGTCGCCAGGACCGTCGCCGTGAGCGGCTCGAGCAGCGTCACGATCGAGGCCACCGCGCCCGGGACCGTCCGCACGCCGGTGAAGAACAGGCCGTAGGCCAGAGCGCTCGGCACCAGCCCGAGGTAGAGCAGCACGGCCAGCGCGACGCCGTCGGAGGGCACGGCCAGCCCCTCGGCGAGCACCACGGGGGTGAGCAGCAGCGCGCCGCCGCCGAACCCGGCGAGGGTGACCGGGACGCCGGCGGGCACCCCGCCGCCGGCCAGCGTGACGACGGCGTAGCCGAGCGCCGAGCCGGTGGCCGTGAGCGCGCCGAGCAGCACCGTCGTCCCGGTGTCGGCGCCCGCGGAGACCCCGACCAGCAGGGTGAGCCCGACCAGGGCGACCCCCAGCGCGGTGAGCGTCGACCGGCTGGGCCGCCCGGCGCCGAGCAGGACGCCGCCGACGGCGACGAGCAGCGGTGCCAGACCCAGGGCGACCAGGGTGGCGATGCTCACGCCCGCCCGCTCGACGGCGCTGAAGTAGGCGAGCTGGTATGCGGCGAGGCCGGCCCCGATGAGGACGAGGCGGGCCGCGAGCGGCCGGCTCAGCGGGACGGCGGGCCCGCGGCGACGGGTCGTGGCCGCCCACGCCGCGAGCAGGGCGACCGCACCGATCGCGAGGCGGTACCAGGCGATGTCGAGCGCGGACAGGCCGGTGCGGTCGGCGACCACGCGGCCGGACAGGCCGGCGGTGCCCCAGCAGAGGGCCGCGAGGACGACGAAGACGAACCCACGCCGGGACGACGAGGACCCACGCCGGGACGACGAGGACGAACTGCGGGAGGACGGGAGGGAGGACATGACGCTCCTGGGCGCTGGTTCCGGACGGGGCAGCGGTCCGGAGCACGGCGCAGCGGCGGCCGGCGGGTACCGGCCACGGGGATCAGCCCGCGGTGCTCCGGGTCAGGAGCGGGGCGGGGGCAGCACGAGGGCGCGCCGGGGCGTCATGCCCTGGGAGCGTAGCGGCCGGCGTCCTCTACAGTGGTGGGCAGACCCCTCGTGTGGCGTCACCCTGTGAACCTCCCCAGGGCCGGAAGGCAGCAAGGATAAGCGGGCTCTGGCGGGTGCGCGGGGGGTCCCTTCTTTCCCGGGCGGCTCACAGCCGGTTCCCAGGTTGACGGGCCAGCATCCTTGAACCGTCAAGGAGAGGAGCGGTCATGGCCCGTCGTCGTCGCACCTGGTGGATCGTCGGGGGCGTCCTCGCCCTCCTCGCCCTCGGGCTCGGCATCGGGCCCCTGCTCTACGCCGCGTCCCGGGAGGACGCCGCCGCCGCGCCGACCGTGCAGGCACAGCCCTCCGACGTCGAGCTGGTCCCCGACACCGACGGCACCTGGACGGTCACCCCGGGGTCCTCGGCCGGCTACCGCGTCGACGAGGTCCTCAACGGCGCGAACGTCACCGTCGCCGGCACCACCGACCAGGTCACCGGGTCCGTCGTCATCCAGGGCGGGGACCTGGCGTCGGCGGAGGTCTCGGTCGACGTCGCGAGCATCCGCACCGACATCGGTCAGCGGGACTCCTACTTCCGCGGCAACGTCATGGACGCCGACACCCACCCGACGGGGACGTTCACCGTCCGCGGCCCGGTCGACCTGCCCGAGCTCTCCGGCACGCCGGTGACCGTCCCGGTGACCGGCGACCTGACCCTGCGCGGGCAGACCCGGCAGGTGCAGACCGACCTCGCCGTCGTCCGCACCGCCGAGGGGGTGGAGGTCTCCGGCGCCGTGCCGGTGGTCTTCGCCGACCACGGCATCACCGCGCCCGACCTGGGCTTCGTGCGCGTCGAGGACCGCGGGCAGGTCGAGTTCCTGCTCCGGCTGGCCATGTCGCCCTGACCCGGTGACACGGGCGGCGTCCCGGTGTCCCCGGGACGTCGTCCCCGCCACGTAACCTCGCCGCGTGGCTCTGGCGCTCTACCGGAAGTACCGCCCGGCGACCTTCGCCGAGGTGGTCGGCCAGGAGCACGTGACGACCCCGCTGGTCAACGCGGTCGACGGCGGCCGGGTCAACCACGCCTACCTGTTCAGCGGCCCGCGCGGCTGCGGCAAGACGTCGTCGGCGCGCATCCTCGCCCGGTCGCTGAACTGCGAGCAGGGGCCGACGTCGACACCCTGCGGGGTGTGCGGGTCCTGCGTCGCGCTGGCGCCCGACGGCCCGGGCTCGCTCGACGTCATCGAGATCGACGCGGCCAGTCACGGCGGCGTCGACGACGCCCGCGACCTGCGCGAGCGCGCCTTCTTCGCCCCGGTGAGCAGCCGCTACAAGGTCTACATCGTCGACGAGGCGCACATGGTCACCACGCAGGGCTTCAACGCCCTGCTCAAGGTGGTCGAGGAGCCGCCGGAGTTCCTGGTCTTCGTCTTCGCCACGACCGAGCCGGACAAGGTGCTGCCGACGATCCGCTCGCGCACCCACCACTACCCGTTCCGGCTGGTGCCGCCCACCACGCTGCGCGGCCTGCTCGAGAAGACCTGCGCCGCCGAGGGCGTGCAGGTCGAGCCCACGGTGTTCCCGCTGGTCGTACGCGCCGGTGGCGGCTCGGTGCGCGACTCGCTGTCGATCCTCGACCAGCTGCTGGCCGGCGCCGGGTCCGAGGGCGTCACCTATACCGACGCGGTCGGCCTGCTCGGCGTCACCGACGACGCCCTGCTCGACGAGGCCATCGACGCGCTGGCCGCCTCCGACGCGCCCGGCGTCTTCCGTGCCGTCGACCGCGTCGTCGAGGCCGGGCACGACCCCCGCCGCTTCGCCACCGACCTGCTCGACCGGCTGCGCGACCTCATCGTCCTCGACGCCGTGCCCGAGGCCGGCGGCAACGGCCTGCTCGACTGCCCGCCCGACCGGCTGGACCTGATGGCCCAGCAGGCGCGGGCACTGGGGTCGGCGACGCTGTCCCGGCTGGCCGACACCGTGCACGCCGGGCTCACCGAGATGCGCGGCACGACCGCACCGCGGCTGCTGCTGGAGCTCGTGTGCGCCCGGATGCTGCTGCCGGCCACCGACGACTCGGCCGTCGCCACGTTGCAGCGGCTCGAGCGCCTCGAGCGGCGGCTGTCGATCGCCGGCGACGGCGGAGCCCCCGCGGCCGCCGACGTCCCGGTGCGCGAGGCGCCGCGCCCGGCGCCCGTCCGGGAGGAGCCGGCGCCGGCCGAGCGGGGCGGAGGGGCGCGGCGGGAGTACGTCCGGCCCTCCCAGCGGGCGCAGGCCGCCCCGGCGGGCGCGGCGCCGTCCGGTCCCCAGCCCGCGGCGCCTCCCGCGCCGCAGCCGTCGACGCCGTCCGCGCCCGCGGCCACGGCGCCGGCCGCCGGTGACGACTGGCCGGCGACCACCCCGCCGGGCTCCGGCGGGTCCCGTCCGGCCCCGGCCGCGCCGTCGCCCGCGGCCGACGACTGGCCGGAGACCACGCCGCCCGGCTCGGCCGGTCCCGCGCCCGCACCGGCAGCCGGGCCCGGGCAGGCCCCGGCGGCGGCCCGGCCCGGCCCGCGCGTCGCCCAGGGCGAGCCGGACATCCCGCTGCCGCCCGAGCCCACCGACGACGAGGACTGGCCGCACCCGGCGCAGCCGGCCGCGGCCCGGGCCGCCGCCGCCCGGGTGGCCGAGCCGCGGCCGCCCGCCGCACCGCCGCGCGCGGCGGCCGAGTCGGCACCCGCCCCGCGCGGCGGCGAGCCCACCCCGGTCGTGTCCGCGAACCCGCCCGGGGCGGGCACCGGGGGCGACGGGACGCTGACCACCAGCGACGTCCGCCGGGTGTGGCCCGAGCTGCTCGCCGTCGTCAAGCGGCACAAGCGCACGACCGAGGCGCTGCTGAAGAACGCGCAGGTGCACGACCTGGCCAACGGGGTGCTGACGCTGTCCACGGCGTCCCCGGCGCTGGCCCGGCGCATCGGCGACGACCTCAACAAGGACGTGCTGCGCGAGGCGCTCAACGAGCTGCTCGGCGTGCGGTGGAAGGTCGAGGCGGTCGTCGAGGGCGCGGCGGGCCGGTCACCGTCGCCGGGCGCGACCCCGGAGGGCGCCCGCGAGGCCGCCCGTGAGGCCGCGCGCGCCGCCGAGGCCGCCGAGGCGCGCGAGCTGCTGGCCCAGCGAGCCGCCGAGGAGTCCGAGGGCGGCGGCGAGCGCGAGCACGTGCCCGCCGTCGACCCGGAGCAGGCGGCCCTGGCGCTGCTGCGCTCCGAGCTGGGGGCGCGCCCGGTCGACTCCTGAGCGCCGGGCCGCCCACCGCACGTCCCGCCGGATGTCGGCTCCCCGGCCTACGCTCGGGTCATGTTCCCCGGTGGTGGTCAGCCCGACCTGCAGGCGATCCTCGCGCAGGCCCAGCAGATGCAGCAGGCGCTGGCCGCCGCGCAGGAGCAGCTGGCGAGCGAGGAGGTCACCGGGTCGGCCGGGGGCGGGCTGGTCACGGCCACGATGACCGGCAGCGGCGAGCTGACCGCCGTCACCATCGCCCCCGCGGCCGTCGACCCCGACGACCTCGAGACGCTGCAGGACCTCGTCGTCGCCGCGGTCCGCGACGCCTCCCGCCTGGTCGACCAGCTGACCGCCGACCGCATGGGCCCGCTGGCCGGCGGCATGCCCGGCATGCCCGGGCTGCCCGGCGCCTGACCGGCGCCTCCCGTCTCTCCCCGAGGAGCACTGTGTACGAGGGGGCCGTCCAGGACCTCATCGACGAGCTCGGCCGCCTGCCCGGCGTCGGGCCCAAGAGCGCGCAGCGCATCGCCTTCCACCTGCTGGCCGCCGAGTCCGCCGACGTCGGCCGGCTGGTCGCGGCGCTGCAGCGCGTGCAGGCCGAGGTCCGCTTCTGCGTGACCTGCTACAACGTCGCCGAGGGCGAGCAGTGCCGGATCTGCCGCGACCCGCGCCGCTCCGACGACGTCATCTGCGTCGTCGAGGAGCCCAAGGACGTCGTCGCCATCGAGCGCACCCGCGAGTTCCGCGGCCGCTACCACGTCCTCGGCGGGGCGATCAGCCCGATCGAGGGCGTCGGCCCCGACGACCTGCGGGTCAAGGAGCTCATGACCCGGCTCATGGACGGCACCGTCACTGAGCTGATCATCGCCACCGACCCCAACCTCGAGGGCGAGGCCACCGCGGCCTACCTCGCGCGGCTCGTCGGCCCGCTGGGCCTGGCCGTGTCCCGGCTGGCCAGCGGTCTGCCCGTGGGCGGTGACCTCGAGTACGCCGACGAGATCACGCTGGGCCGCGCGTTCGAGGGGCGCCGCCGCATCGACGCCTGAGGGGGGACCCCGCCGGCACGTCACCTGACTCGTCGTGAACGGCGGGTGACCTGCGGGGGAACGGTGTCAGGTCTCGAATCGGTGTCGAAACCCCTCCCTCTGTCATCGCGGTCACAGGCCGGACCTAGGGTCCCTGTGCACGCCGTCCGGAGGTCCTGCTCCGGACGGCCGACCACTCCGGATCTCATCCGGCCCAGCACCGGGCCGAGAAGGCAGGTCTCCCGCGATGCAGCGTCGACCACAGCGAGTGCTGGCCGCCTCGGCGGCCGCACTGACGGCCGTCACCCTGGCCGCATGTGCCTCCAGCGACCGGGACTCCGGCGGCGGCGGGGAGGGCGGCGAGGCACAGTCCGGCGGCACCCTCGTCTTCGGTGCCACCTCCGACCCCGTGATGCTGGACCCGGCCTTCGCCAGCGACGGTGAGACCTTCCGGGTCATCCGGCAGATCTACGAGGGGCTGCTGACCAACGAGCCCGGAGGCACGGACCCCGTTCCGGCTCTCGCCGAGGACTGGGAGGCCAGCGAGGACGGGCTCGAGTACACCTTCAGCCTGCGCGAGGGCGTGCAGTTCCACGACGGCACCGACTTCAACGCCGAGGCGGTCTGCTTCAACTTCGAGCGCTGGTTCAACTTCGAGGGGCTGGCGCAGAGCCCCAGCGCCTCGACCTACTACCAGGACGTCTTCGGGGGCTTCGCCAGCACGCCGGAGACCCCCAACATCTATGCCGGGTGCGAGGCGTCCGACGAGACCACCGCGGTGATCCGACTCAACCGGGTGACGAGCAAGTTCCCGGCCGCCCTGTCCCTGCCCGCCTTCTCGATCGCGAGTCCGACCGCGCTCCAGGAGTACGACGCCGACAACCTCTCCGGCAGCGAGGACGCGCTCACCTATCCGGCCTACGCCCTGGAGCACCCGGTGGGCACCGGTCCGTTCCGGTTCGAGAGCTGGGACCGCGGCAACGGCGAGGTCACCATCGTCCGTAACGAGGACTACTGGGGCGACGCCGCGCTGCTCGACGAGATCATCTTCCGCGCCATCCCCGACGGGAACGCCCGGCGGCAGGAGCTGCAGGCCGGCTCGATCGACGCCTACGACTTCGTGGCCCCGGCGGACTACCAGACCCTCGAGGACGAGGGCCTGCAGATCCTGGTCCGTGACCCGTTCAACGTCCTCTACCTGGGGATCAACGGCGGGGGCATCCCGGACTCGGGCGCCAACCCGGCGCTGCAGGACATCCGGGTGCGCCAGGCGATCGCACACGCCATCGACCGCGAGACGATCGTGAACTCGCTGCTGCCCGAGGGCGCCGAGGCGGCCACCCAGTTCATGCCGCCGACCGTCGACGGGTGGACCGAGGACGTCACCACCTACGACTACGACCCCGACCGCGCTCGCCAGCTGCTCCAGGAGGCCGGTGCCGAGGGGACGACGCTGCGGTTCTTCTACCCGACCGAGGTCAGCCGGCCCTACCTGCCGGACCCGGCCGCGATGTTCCAGGTGATCAACCAGAACCTCACCGACGCCGGGTTCACCATCGAGCCGACCGCGCTGCCGTGGAGCCCGGACTACCTCAACGTCGCGCAGGCCGGCGGCGCTGACATCCACCTGCTCGGCTGGACGGGCGACTACAACGACGCCTACAACTTCATCGGCACGTTCTTCGCCGCGAAGGCCGACGGCCTGGCGAAGGCGGAGTTCGGGGCCTTCAACAACCCGGAGATCTTCCAGACCCTGGCCGAGGCCGACCAGGAGCCCGAGGCGAGCCGCCGCACCGAGCTCTACCAGGAGGCCAACCGGCTGATCATGGACTACCTGCCGGGTGTCCCGATCTCGCACTCCCCGCCGGCACTGGCGGTCGCCGAGAACGTGCAGGGCCTCGAGCCCAGCCCGCTGACCGCCGAGGTCTTCTCGACGGTGTCGATCAGCGACTGAGCTCCACCGCCGGCCGCGCCGGGGCAGGCCCGTCCTGTCCCGGCGCGGCCGGTCCCGTGTCCGGTCGTGCCCCGTCGTGGAGAGGTGACCCGAGCGCGTGCTCCGCTTCATCGTCCGGCGGCTCCTCCAGCTGATCCCGATCCTGCTGGGGCTGTCGGTGCTGCTCTTCGCCTGGCTGCGCGCCCTGCCCGGCGGGCCGGCCCAGGCCGCCCTCGGCGAGCGCGCCACACCCGAGGCGATCGCCCGCTACAACGAGCTGTTCGGGCTCGACCAGCCGCTCTACGTCCAGTACCTGCGCTTCCTCGGCCGCGCCGTCCAGCTCGACTTCGGCAACTCCTCCCGCACCGGGCGCCCGGTCACCGAGGAGTTCCTCGAGCGGATGCCCGGCACCATCGAGCTCACGGTCTTCGCGATGGTGTTCGCGATCGGCGTCGGCATCCCGCTGGGCTACCTGGCCGCCCGCAAGCACGGCAGCTGGCTGGACTCGGCGTCGGTCATCGGCTCGCTGCTCGGCGTCGCGATCCCGGTCTTCTTCCTCGCCTACCTGCTGCGCCTGCTGTTCGCGGTGGAGCTGGGCTGGCTGCCCGGCTCGGGACGCCAGGAGGTGCGCATCGACGCCACCCGCGTCACGAACTTCTACGTCCTCGACGGCCTGCTCACCCGGGAGTGGGACGCCGCCTGGGACGCCTTCCTGCACCTGGTGCTGCCGGGCATCGCGCTGGGCACCATCCCGCTGGCGATCATCGTGCGGATCACCCGGGCCTCGGTCCTCGACGTGGTGAACGAGGACTACGTGCGCACGGCCAACGCCAAGGGGCTGGCGACGGCGACCGTCCGGCGGCGGCACGTCCTGCGCAACGCGCTGCTGCCGGTGTCGACGACGATCGGCCTGCAGACCGGGCTCCTGCTCTCCGGTGCAGTGCTCACCGAGACCGTGTTCGCGTTCGGCGGCGTCGGCTCGGCCATCTTCGACTCGATATTCGCCCGGGACTTCGCCGTCCTCCAGGGCTTCATCCTCATGCTGTCGGTGATGTATGTGCTGATTAACCTGCTCGTCGACATCTCGTACGGCCTGCTCGACCCGCGGGTGCGCGTCCGATGACCGCGGTCGGCGACGTCCGGCGGCGGCGCATCGACGAGCTCGCCGCCCGCGCGGGTCAGGTGCCCGAGGGCGAGGGCGGCCTCTCGCTGACCCGCAGCGCCTTCCGCCGGCTGCGGCGCGACCCCGTGGCCATCGCCGGCGCGATCATCGTCGTCGTCTTCCTGCTGGTCGCGGCCTTCGCCCCGCTCCTGGCCCCGCGCGACCCCCTGACGCAGTACCTGCTCAGCGAGATCCGGCCGGGTTCCATCCCCGGCAGCCGCGAGGGCTTCCCGCTGGGCGTGGACAACCTCGGCCGCGACCTGCTCAGCCGGCTGATCGTCGGGTCCCGGCAGTCGCTGCTCATCGGCGTGGTCTCCACGCTGCTCGGCGCCGCAGTCGGCATGGCGCTCGGCGTGCTGGCGGGTGCGTTCGGCGGCTGGGTGGACACCGTCGTCATGCGGTTCGTCGACATCCTGCTGTCGCTGCCCAGCCTGCTGATGGCCATCAGCATCTCGGTGCTCCTCGGGGCGAACCAGTGGGCGCTGATGATCGCCATCGCGGTCACCCAGGTGCCGGTCTTCGCCCGGCTGCTGCGCGGGTCGATGCTCGCCCAGCGCGACAGCGACTACGCTCTCGCCGCGCGGGCCCTGGGCGTCCGCCGCGGCCGCATCGTCTTCGGCCACGTGCTGCCCAACTCGCTGTCGCCGGTGATCGTCCAGGCGACGCTGTCGCTGGCGACGGCGATCATCGAGGCGGCCGCGCTGTCCTTCCTCGGCCTGGGCGACCCCGATCTCGCCCGTCCCGAGTGGGGCGCCATGCTGTCCAACGCCCAGGCGTTCCTGTCCATCCGGCCGGAGCTGGCCATCTACCCGGCCCTGTGCATCGTCGTCGTCGCCCTGGGCTTCACGCTGCTGGGCGAATCACTGCGCGAGGCCCTCGACCCGAAGTTCCGGAGGTGACCGGGTGACCATCGAGTCGATGCCGTCCCGCGACGCGGGCGCCCCCGGTGCCCCCGTCCTCGACGTCGACGGGCTCACCGTCACCTTCACGCGCAGGGGCGAGCAGTCCACCCGCGCCGTCGACGGGGTCAGCTTCTCCGTCGCGCCGGGGGAGACCGTGGGCCTGGTCGGGGAGTCCGGCTGCGGCAAGTCGGTGACCTCGCTGGCGGTCATGGGGCTGCTGCCCAGCCGCGGCGTTCAGGTCGGCGGCTCGGTGCGGCTGGACGGCCAGGAGTTGATCGGCGCCCCGGACCGGACGCTGCGCCGGCTGCGCGGCGCGGACATGGCCATGGTGTTCCAGGACCCGCTGTCGTCGTTGAACCCCACGGTGCCCATCGGCACCCAGGTCACCGAGGTCCTGCTCGAGCACCGGGAGATGTCGAAGAAGGAGGCGGCCGACGAGGCCACCCGCCTGCTCGACCGCGTCGGCATCCCCGACCCCGGCCGCCGGCTCAAGGAGTACCCGCACCAGCTCTCCGGCGGCATGCGCCAACGGGCGCTCATCGCGATGGCGCTGGCGTGCGCCCCGCGCCTGCTCATCGCCGACGAGCCGACCACCGCCCTCGACGTCACCATCCAGGCGCAGATCCTCGAGCTGCTCCGCGAGCTGGTGGTCGACTCGGGCACAGCGCTGGTGATGATCACCCACGACCTCGGCGTGGTCGCCGGGCTCTGCGACCGGGTGCACGTCATGTACTCCGGCCGGATCATCGAGTCCGCCGACCGTCACGATCTGTTCGCGCGGCCCCGCCACCCCTACACCGGCGGGCTGCTCGCCTCGGTGCCACGGCTCGACGGGGCCCGCGGCGCACCGCTGCACCCGATCCGCGGCTCCGCCCGCGACGTCATCCCCTGGGCCGAGGGGTGCGCGTTCGCCCCGCGGTGCGACAACGCCCAGGACGACTGCCTCACCGAGGTCGCCGGCAGCACCGTGGCGCTCGAGGACGACGGTCCCGGCCGCGAGCTGCGCTGCCGCCACCCCCTGCAGCACCCGAGGTCCCCGGCCGGGGCCACCGCGTCCGGAGCCGCCCGATGACCGCCGTCCCCGCCGCCGACCCCCTCCTGCGGGTCGAGGGCCTGCAGGTGTACTTCCCGATCAAGCGCGGCCTGGTCGTCGACCGCACCGTGGGCCACGTCCGCGCCGTCGACGGCGTCGACCTGAGTATCGACCGCGGCACCACCTACGGGCTGGTGGGGGAGTCCGGCTGCGGCAAGTCCACGCTCGGCCGCGCCGTCCTGCGCCTGGTCGAGCCCACCGCGGGGAAGGTCGTCTTCGACGGCACCGACGTCGCCTCGCTCCAGGGTGAGCCGCTGCGGACGATGCGCCGCCGGATGCAGATGGTGTTCCAGGACCCGCTGGGCAGCCTCGACCCCCGGCAGAACGTCGAGTCGCTGCTGTCCGAGCCGCTGCACGCGCACGGCCTGGGCGGCGGCAGGCGCGGCATCGCCGAGCGGATCCGCACCCTGCTCGACGCCGTCGGGCTGCCCTCGGCGGCGCTGCGCCGCTACCCGCACGAGTTCTCCGGCGGCCAGCGCCAGCGCATCGGCATCGCCCGCGCCATCGCGCTCGAGCCCGACCTGCTCATCGCCGACGAGCCGGTCTCCGCGCTCGACGTCAGCGTCCAGGCGCAGGTGGTCAACCTGCTCGAGGAGCTGCAGGAGCGGCTCGGTCTGACCTACCTGGTCATCGCGCACGACCTCGCCGTGGTGCGGCACATCAGCGACGTCGTCGGCGTCATGTACCTGGGGTCGCTGGTCGAGCAGGCGCCCTCCGACGTCCTGTACGCCGAGCCGCTGCACCCCTACAGCCGGGCGCTGCTGAGCGCCGTCCCGGTGCCCGACCCGGTGGTCGAGGAGAGCCGCGAGCGCATCCTGCTGGCCGGCGACCTCCCCTCACCGGCCAACCCGCCCAGCGGCTGCCGGTTCCACACCCGGTGCCCCTGGCGGCAGGAGACCCGCTGCGACGACGAGGTCCCGGCGCTGCGCGAGCTGGGCACGGGGCACCTGGTGGCCTGCCACTGGGCCGAGGAGATCCGCGACGGCCTGCTGCAGCCCCGGTCGGCCGAGGAGGTGGCCGCCACCCAGGGCGTCAGCGTGCGCCCGACGGGGGTGGCCAACCCGGAGTCCGACGCGCTGGTGCAGGGCGTCGACGAGCCGATCGAGTGGCGCTGAGCGCACCACTCCTGCGGGCGCGCGGCAGGTGCCCGCGAGGCCTCACTCCACGACGACGTCGTCGCCGCGGCGCAGCGCCTTCCTGACCCGCAGCCGCAGGAGGTGCGCGTAGCCGCGGACGAGCTGGGTGTAGCCCGGGGTCGGCCCGTGGTAGCCGAGGAAGCCGCGCGGGCCCTCGACCATGTCCCCGGTGCGGACGTCGTAGCGCGCCTGGTGCCACGGGCAGACCAGGCAGCCGTCGGCGTCCAGTGACCCCTCCGACAGGTCGGCGAGCTGGTGGCGGCAGCGGCGGGAGAGGGCGGAGTACTCCCCGTCGCGGTTGACGACGGCCCACTTCCCGGCCCGGCCCACCGTCCCCGGGGGCAGCCGGTCGGCGGGGATGCGGTCGGACTGGCTCACGGGGGTCCTCCTGGGCTCGGGGCGCGGTCGGGAGCCCACTACCCGGTGGTGCGCGTCCTACCCTGGGCGGCCGCTCCGGCGGCGACTCCCTCGTGCCCGACCTAGGGTCGGTCCGTGCGCCGGATGGTGGGAGTCCTCGCGGTCGCGGCGGCCCTCGTGCTCGCCGGCGGCGGCCCGGCGCTGGCCGAGCAGCCGTTCTCCGTGCCCGGTGAGGTGACCGACGTCGCCGGCGTGCTCGGCGGGGACGCCGCCCGGGTCCAACAGGCCGTCGACGACCGGCAGGCCGACGACGGCACGCAGGTCTTCGTCGTCTACGTGTCCTCCTTCGACGGCATCCGCTCCGGCGACTGGGCCCTGCAGACGGCGGAGGCCTCGGGTCTGGGCCGGACCGACGTGCTGCTCGCCGTGGCCGTCGGCGACCGGCAGTACGGCTACTGGGTCGACGACGCGTTCCCGCAGAACACCGACGAGATCGACTCGTTCCTCGCCACCGACGTCGAGCCCGAGCTCGCCGCCGACGACTGGGGCGGGGCGGCGGTGGCCTTCGCCGAGGGCATCGGCGGCTCCTCCGGCGCGGGCGGGTCGGACAGCGGGTCCGGCGCGGTGACCGCGGCGGTGCTCGGCGGGGTCGCGGTCGTCGGCACCGGTGCCTACCTGGTGTCCCGCTCGCGGCGCCGGCGCGGGACACAGCCACCGCCGGCCACCCGGCTGGAGCGGCCCGACCCGCACGCCGGCGTGCCCACCGAGGAGCTGCAGGGCCGGGCCAGTGCCGCGCTGCTCGACCTCGACGAGGCGGTGAAGACCTCGCAGCTCGACCTCGACTTCGCCAGGCTGCAGTACGGCGAGGCGGCGGTGGCCGGGTTCACCGAGGCGCTGGGGCAGTCGCGGCAGGAGCTGACCCGGGCGTTCTCGCTCCGTCAGCGGCTCGACGACGAGGTGCCGGAGGACGAGCCGACGCGGCGGGCGCTGCTGGCCGAGATCCTGCAGCTGACCTCGACCGCCGACGCCCGGCTCGACGAGCAGGCCCAGGCCTTCGAGCAGCTGCGCGACCTCGAGCGGACCGCGCCCCAGGTCCTGGAGGGGCTCGCCGCGCGGATCACCGCGCTGCACGGCCGGCTCCCCCAGGACGAGCAGCGGCTGGCCCGGCTGCGGCAGCGCTACGCGGCCGCCGCGCTGGCGCCGGTCGCGGACAACGTCGAGCAGGCCCGGGCCCGGCTGGCCGCCGCCGAGCACGAGGCGGCGGAGGCCCGCGCCGCGCTGGACGCCGGACGGTCCGGGGAGGCGGTGGGCGACCTGCGCGCGGCCGAGGACGCCGCCGCCCAGGTGGGCACGCTGCTCGACGCCGTGGGCCGGCTCGAGCGCGACCTGGAGGACGCGGCCGCCCGCCTGCCCGCCGTCCGCGCCGAGACCGAGGAGGACCTCGCCGAGGCCCGCGCGCTGGTGGCCGCCGGGGACGCCGGCGGGCTGCGGCCGCAGGTCGCCC
Source organism: Geodermatophilus sp. SYSU D00696 (assembly GCF_054050235.1). Taxonomy (NCBI): domain Bacteria; kingdom Bacillati; phylum Actinomycetota; class Actinomycetes; order Geodermatophilales; family Geodermatophilaceae; genus Geodermatophilus; species Geodermatophilus sp. SYSU D00696. Next base: position 86,080 of record NZ_JBJGYY010000002.1, read on the forward strand.
GCGCCGAGGCCGGGCTGGCCGCCGCCGACGAGGCGATGGCCGTCGTCGGGGGAGCGCTGCCCGACCCGCTCACCGCGCTGCGCCGGCTCGAGGAGGCCGACCTCGCGCTGGAGCAGGCGCTGGCCGTGGCGCGCGACGCGCAGACCCGTGCCCGCCGGGCGGCCGCCGCGCTGGACCAGACCCTGCTGCGCGCCCGGTCGACGGTGGCCGCGGCCGCCGACTTCGTCGCCACCCGGCGCGGCGCGGTCGGGCCCGAGGCACGCACTCGGCTGGCCGAGGCCCAGCGCCACCTCGACGCCGCGGGGGGGATCGGCGGCTCGGATCCCCAGGCCGCGTTGCAGGAGGCGCAGCTGGCCGACCAGCTCGCCCAGCAGGCGCTGCAGTACGCGCAGTCCGACGTGTCGGCCTGGTCGTCGGGCTACGGCGGTGGGTACGGCGGCGGCTACGGGCCCGGCTACGGGCCCGGCCACGGGCCCGGCCACGGCGGGGGATACGGCGGCCGCGGTGGGGTGGACCTGGGCAGTCTCGTGCTCGGCGGCATCCTCGCCGGGGGCATGCGCGGCGGCGGGTTCGGCGGCTACGGCGGCGGGTTCGGCGGGGGGCTCGGTGGCGGGCGCGGTGGCGGGTTCGGCGGCGGGGGCCGGCCGCGCGGCGGCGGCTTCGGCGGTTCCCGCAGCCGCGGCCGGTCCGGCGGCGGCCGCTTCTGACGCCCGTTCGTGTGCACTTCCGCGGAAGTGCACACGAGGGGTCTGCCGGAGTGTCGGTGCCCGGTGGGACGGTGCCCTCCCCACCCCGAGGAGGAACCATGCCCACCCGGAACACCCCCTGGCCCGACGGCACTCCCTGCTGGGTCGACTACGGCGCTGCCGACGTCGAGGCCGCCAAGTCCTTCTACGGCTCGTTGCTGGGCTGGGAGTGGACGGCGGACTCGCCGGAGTTCGGCGGCTACGTCAACGCGCTCAAGGACGGGCGCCAGGCCGCCGGCCTCGGTCCGCTGATGGAGCCGGGCGCCTCGCCCTCGTGGACGACGTACTTCGCCGCGAGCGACGCCGCGGCCACCTGCGACCGCATCCGCGCGGCCGGCGGCACCGTCGTCGTCGAGCCGATGGAGGTCGGGCCGATGGGCACGATGGTCGTGGCGCGCGACCCGCAGGGGAACCAGTTCGGCCTGTGGCAGGCCGGCACCCACACCGGCGCCGAGGTCCACAACGAGCCCGGCTCGCTGGCGTGGAACGACGCCGCCGTCGACGACCCGGCCGCCGCGCAGGCCTTCTACTCCGCGGTGTTCGGCTTCCGCTTCGACGAGCTCGAGGGCATGGGCGGCTACGCGACCTTCGCCACCGACGAGCGCCCGCTGGGCGGGCTCGGCGGCGTGACCCCGGGGGCGCCGAAGGGCTGGACCACCTGCTTCTCCGTCGCGTCCACCGACGAGACGGTCGCCGCCGTCGAGGCCGCCGGTGGGAAGGTCACCATGGCCGCGCAGGACACCGAGTTCGGCCGGTTCGCCGTCGTCACCGACCCATGGGGCGCGGCCTTCTCTGTGATGCAGTGACGTCGTCGTGCTGAGGGAGGACCCGCTGCCGGAGGTCCTCCCTCAGCCGCGGACCTGGCCGTAGGTGTGCTCGGGACGGAAGCGGACCACCAGGCGGCGGTCGGCCACCATCGCCCGGCGGTAGTCGTCCCAGTCCCCGTGCTCGCCGGAGGCGCCGCGGTAGTAGGTGATCAGCTCCTCCACGGTGGCGTCGTGCGGGTCGGCCGCCACCGGGGTGAGCTCCGCGGTGCCCTCCACGGCCACCCAGGTCCAGAAGTCGTCCGACGAGACGTGCAGGGTCACCCGCGGGTCGGCCTGGAGGTTGCGGGTCTTGGCACGGTCGGCGGTCACCGACACCCGGAACAGCCGCTGCCCGGCGTCGTAGGCGTAGCCGACGTTGGACACCTGCGGCCGGCCGTCGCGCTTGACCGTGGCGAGGACCCCCCAGCGGCGCCCGGCCACGAAGTCGAGCATGCGGTCGTCGACGGTCATCGCACCCTCCCGCGGGCCTTGAGCGGCACCGACGGCAGCGCCGGCGAGAGCTGGCGCTCGTCGTCGGTGAACCCCGGGACGATCCCGAACCGCTCGTCCTCGGCGTTCCACCGCTCGGCGTACTCGACGATCTCCTCGCCGGAGCGGCCGACGAAGTTCCACCACATGACCAGCCGCTCCTCGAACGGCTCGCCGCCGAGCAACAGCAGCCGGGCGGGCGCGTCGGTCCGGATCCGCACCGACCGGCGTCCGGTGCCGAGGTAGAGCATCGCCCCGTGGCCCAGCGGCGCGCCCTCGACGTCGGCCCCGCCCGCGGCGCCGAGCAGGGCGTGCTCGAAGGCCGGCTCGAGCGGCACCTCGACGTCGGCCCCGGCGACGAGGTCGAGGTCGACGCCGACGATCGGGGTGTGCGCGGTGCCCGGCGAGGTGTCCCCGGCGAAGGAGCCCAGGAGCACCGTGGTGGTCAGCCCGTCGGAGGTCGTGCCGGGCAGGGTCGTGTGGTGCTCGAACGCCGGCGCGGTGTCGCGGGTGGCGTCGGGCAGCGCCACCCAGAGCTGCGCGCCGTGCAGGAACCGGGGGTGCGGCACCGGCGACTGCTCGGCGTGCGCGATGCCGTGCCCGGCGGTCATCAGCGCCAGCTCGCGCGGGCCGAACGTGACGTCGCTGCCCAGGGAGTCGCGGTGGTGGACCCGGCCCTCGATCAGCCAGGACACCGTCTGCAGCCCGGTGTGCGGGTGCGGGGTGACCTGCATGCCGGCGCTGCCGGACACGTCGTCGGGGCCGTAGTGGTCGACGAACGCCCAGGCGCCGACCATCCGCCGGCCGAGGGTGGGCAGCAGCCGCCGCACCGGGGTACCGGGGCCGAGCACGACCTCGCGGCCGGGCAGCAGGTCGAGGGCCGGGCCCGCGGGGGTCCCGTCGAGCCCGCCCAGCTCGCGCGGGACCGGCCGCGGTTCGGTGTCGCTCATGACCGGCTTCCTACTCCTGTCCGGCCTCGCCGTGGACCCCCGCGTGCGGGACGGTGGGGGCGGCGGAGCGCACTGCGGGGACCGAGCCGAGCCGCCCGGCGCGGAAGTCGTCGAAGGCCTCGACGAGCTCCTGCCGGGTGTTCATGACGAACGGGCCGTACATGGCGATCGGCTCGCGGATCGGCCGGCCGCCCAGGACGACGACGTCGAGCGCCGGGGTCCGCGACTCCTGGTGCACCGCGCCGCGGACGGTGACGGTGTCGCCGGGGCCGAGGACGGCGAGCTGCCCGGTGCGCACCGGCGCCCCGTCGATGCCCACCGAGCCCGCGCCGGAGAGCACGTAGACCAGCGCGTTGAAGTCCGGCCGCCACGGGATGTCGAGGGTGGCGCCGGGCGCGATCGTCGCGTGCACCATGGCCATCGGCGTGTAGGTGGAGCCCGGGCCGGTGTGCCCGCCGACCTCTCCGGCGATGACCCGCAGCAGGGCGCCGGCGTCGGGGCTGGCCAGCAGCACCGACTCCCGCGCGCGCAGGTCCTGGTAGCGCGGCTCGACCCACTTCTGCGCCCGCGGCAGGTTCACCCACAGCTGCAGGCCGTGGAACAACCCGCCGCTGGCCACCAGCGCCTCCGGGGGCCGCTCGATGTGCAGCACCCCGCCACCCGCGGTCATCCACTGGGTGTCGCCGTTGCTGATCGTCCCTCCGCCGCCGTGCGAGTCGGCGTGCTCGAAGGTGCCGTCGATGATGTAGGTGACGGTCTCGAAGCCGCGGTGCGGGTGCCAGGAGGTGCCCTTCGGCTCGCCGGGCGCGTACTCGACCTCGCCCATCTGGTCCATGTGCAGGAACGGGTCGAGGTCGCGCAGGTCCACACCGGCGAAGGCGCGGCGCACCGGGAACCCCTCGCCCTCGAAGCCGGCGGGCGCCGTCGTCACCGAGCGGGTCCGGCGGCGGACGGTGCGCGGGGCGGGCAGCGGGACCCGAGGGAGTGTGGTGGTGTCCTCGACGGTCACGGCGGGCATGGCCGGCCTCCTCGTTGAGCGCTCAACTGGTGGCGACTGTAGCGCCGGACCGCCCTCGTGTCTTCCCGCGGACCGCCTCCGGTCAGGAGGCGCGTTCCCCGCGGTCGGCGCCGGCGGCGTCCGGCGGGCCGTGCTCGACGATGAGCGCGGTGTTGGCGACCTCGGCGTCGTCGAGGTGGACGGCGTCGCGCGGGTCGGTGGTGTCGAGCAGCCGTGTCTCGTGCCCGCGGCCGACGACGAGGACGACGTCGGCCGGGCCGGCGGCGCGGACCGCTGCGGAGATCGCCGCGCGCCGGTCGGGCACCGTCCGCACGGCCGCTCCACCGCCGAGCAGTCCGATCCGCAGCTCGCCGATGATCGCGGCCGGGTCCTCACCGTGGCTGCCCTCGTTGGTCAGCCAGACGACGTCGGCGGCCCGGGCCGACTCGCCGAGCCCCTGCCGCTTGGAGCGGTCGCGGCGGCCCCGCGCGCCGAGCACCAGGTGCAGCCGCCCGCCGGGGCCGCGCAGGTCGCGCGCGGTGGTGATCGCCGCGGCCAGGGCGCGCGGCGTGTGCGCGTAGTCGACGACGACGACCGGGCGCCCGGCCCCGCCGAGCACGGTGTTGCGCCCGCGCGGCGCGGCGACGCCCGCGAGCCCGTCGGCGATGGCGTCGGCCGGGACGCCGAGCGCCCGTCCTGCCGCCCACGCCGCGGCCAGGTTGGTCACGTGCACCCGCCCCACCAGCGGGCTGGACACCCGGTGCCCGCCGGTGTCGTCGCCGAGCAGCACCTCGGTGCCGGCCGCGCCGGTGCGCCAGCCGAGCACCCGGACGTCGGCGTCCGCGGCCGACCCCACCCGCGTCACCGGCACCGGCGCCTGGTCGGCCAGCCGCCGTCCCCAGGGGTCGTCGACGACGACGACGCCGGCCGCCGACCGGTCCCGCTCGAACAGCCGCGCCTTGCTCGACCAGTAGTGCTCGATCGTGCCGTGGTGGTCGAGGTGGTCCTCCTCGAACCCGGTGAACACCGCGACGTCGAAGCGGAGGCCGTCGATGCGGCCCATGTCCAGCGCGATGGAGGAGGCCTCGACGACCGCCCGCCGGGCGCCGGCCTCGACCATCCACCGCAGCAGCTCGTGCAGCTCGGGGGCCTCGGGCGTGGTCAGCGCCGTGCCTCGTGTCCGGCGGCCCACCGCCGCCCCGAGCGTGCCGACGACGCCGGTGGGGGTCCCGCCCGCCTCGAGGACGCCGCGGACCAGCGTGCTGGTGGTCGTCTTGCCGTTGCTGCCGGTGACGCCGACCAGGTCCAGCGCGTCGGCGGGGTCGCCGGCCAGCAGCGCGCCCAGCGGTCCGAGCTGCGCCCGCACCGACGACACCGACAGCGTGGGCAGCGCGACGTCGACCGGCCGGTCGGCCAGCAGGGCCGCGGCGCCGGCCCGGGCGGCCGCCGCGGCCCAGCGGTGCCCGTCGCTGGCCGCGCCGCGGACGCAGGCGAACAGCGAGCCGGGGACGACCCGCCGGGAGTCGGTGACCAGGCCGCGCACGAGCAGGCCGTCGTCCCCGCCCGACCGGGTGACCGGCCCGCCGGGGACACCCCGTGCGCGGTGCTCGACGGCCGACCAGCTCACCGCGGGGAGGTGCACCACCCGGACGATAGGCGGGGCGCGACCTTCTTGCAGGTCGACCGGTGGCGCACCGTCAACGGAGCAGGCGGGCGACCCCCGTCAGGCCCTCCTCGACGTCGGCGTCGGGCAGCACCTCGGTGCGCTCGGCCAGCCGGGGCCGCCACGCCGGGGGCGCCTGCTCCAGCCAGCCGGCGCCGGCGTCGGTCAGCCGGCCGTCGGAGCGCAGCGGCGCCCAGCCGCGCAGGAACCGCAGCCCCTCGGCGGCGGTGACCAGTGTCTGCGCCACGCCGCGGCGGCGGTACACCGGCTCCACGCTGACGGTGTCGACCAGGCCGGAGCGGGTCCACCAGCGCACCTCGGCGATGCGGTCGGTGGGGGCGACGCCGACGGCGGCCACCTCGTGCACCCCCACCAGCGAGCCGGGCCGGAAGGCGTTGCCGCGGAAGGCCAGCAGCGAGGTGCAGGGCACCGGGGAGGACGCGTGGTGCACCTCGGCGAACCAGATCGGCGGGCAGCGGTCGGAGATCTCGTCGGCGACGTCGATGCGGACGACCCGGCCGTCGGCGGCGCGGTGTCGCACGTCGACCTGCCAGCCGGCGGGACGGCGGCCCCGGGCGTCGACCGCGGTCATGTCGACCGGGGTGCCGTCGGGGAAGCGGTCGGAGTTGACGGCGACCAGCGAGTACTCGACCGGGCCGGGGCCGCGGCGCAGCAGCCGCGCCCACCACAGCGCCGTCGTCTCGGCGGCGGGCACGGGGAGCAGGGGTGCGGCCAGCGGGGGGACCGCCCGCAGGCGGGGGGTCGCCGGCGCCGGGACCGTCGCGTAGTGGGCCGCAGAGTGGGCCGCTGCCGTCGTGCTCATGTCGTCCTCCGCTCGTCCGCCCCGGGCACCCGGGGTGTGCTGGGGACGACTCTCCGGACGCCACTTGCGACGGCCTTGGGGTCCACTAGCGGCCGGTGTCAGGCGGTCGCCGGGCGCCGTCGCGGTCCGGCGATACTGGGGTCCTCATGACCTGGACCCGCCGGTGAGCGCCCCGCTGAACCTGCTCAACCTCGAGCGGGTGTCCAAGGCCCACGGCACGACCGTGCTGCTCGACGACGTCTCGCTCGGCGTCGCGGCCGGGGAGCGGATCGGCGTCGTCGGGCGCAACGGCAGCGGCAAGTCCACCCTGCTCGGTGTCCTCACCGGTCGCGAGGAGCCCGACAGCGGGCGGGTCACCCGCCGCGGCGACCTCGCCGTCGGCACCCTCGACCAGTCCGGCACGCTCCCGCGGGGGACGACCGTGCGCGACGTCGTGCTGCCGGCCGGTCTGTTCGCCGCCGAGCACGAGTGGGCCGCCGACGCGCGGGTCCGCAGCGTGCTGACCGGTCTGGAGCTCGACCGGCTGGGCCTCGACAGCCCGGTGGCGCCGATGTCGGGTGGCGAGCGGCGCCGGGTCGCGCTGGCCGCGCAGCTCATCCGCCCGCTGGACCTGCTGGTCCTCGACGAGCCGACCAACCACCTCGACGTCGAGGGCGTCGCGTGGCTGGCCGACTTCGTCACGCGGCGGGTGGGCGCGCTGGTGGTCGTCACCCACGACCGGTGGTTCCTCGACGAGGTGTGCACGCAGACCTGGGAGGTCGCCGACGGCGCGGTGCACTCCTACGAGGGCGGCTACGCGGCCTACACCCTGGCCCGCGCCGAGCGGGCCCGGGTGGCGGCGGCCACCGAGGAACGACGCCTCAACCTCGTGCGCAAGGAGCTGGCCTGGCTGCGCCGCGGCCCGCCCGCGCGCACCAGCAAGCCGCGGTTCCGGATCGAGGCCGCCGAGGCGCTCATCGCCGACGAGCCGCCGCCGCGGGAGACCGTGCAGCTGGAGGGCTTCGCCTCCCGGCGACTGGGGCGGACGGTGTACGACGTCGAGGACGTCGACCTCGCCGTGCCCTCCGACGCCGGACCGCGACCGCTGTTCCGCGACCTGACCTGGCACGTCGGTCCCGGCGACCGGATCGGCGTGGTCGGGGTGAACGGGGCGGGGAAGACCTCGCTGCTGCGGATGCTGGTCGGCGAGGTGGAGCCCGACCGCGGCCGGGTGGTGCGCGGGCAGACCGTGGCGCCGGCCTACCTGTCCCAGCACGTCACCGAGCTGCCCGCCCGGCTGCGCGTGCTCGAGGCGGTCCAGGAGGTCGCCCGGATCGCGCGGATCGGCCGGCAGGAGGTGTCGGCGTCGTCGCTGGCCGAGCGGTTCGGCTTCCCGGCGTCGCGGCAGTGGACGCCGGTGGGCGACCTCTCCGGCGGAGAGCGCCGGCGGCTGCAACTGCTGCGGCTGCTCATGGCCGAGCCCAACGTGCTGCTGCTCGACGAGCCCACCAACGACCTCGACATCGACACGCTCACCCAGCTCGAGGACCTGCTCGACGGCTTCCCCGGCACCGTGCTCGTCGTCAGTCACGACCGGTACTTCGTCGACCGGGTGTGCGACTCGGTGGTGGCGCTGATGGGCGACGGCTCCCTGGCCGCGCTCCCCGGCGGCGTCGAGGAGTACCTCGCGCGCCGGGCCGCCGGCGAGGCGGCCCTGCCGTCGGCGGCCGCCGGGCCCGCCCCGGCCGCGGCTCCCGCGCCCGTAGGCCCGTCGGCGGCCGAGGTGCGCGCCGCCCGCAAGGAGGCCGCCCGGCTCGAGCGCCGGCTGGAGCGGCTCGGCGCCGAGGAGGAGCGGCTGCACGCCGACCTCGCGGCCGCGGCCACCGACCACGCGCGGGTGCTGGAGCTCGACGCCCGGCTGCGGGCGCTGCACGCCGAGAAGGAGCAGGTCGAGACCGACTGGCTGGCCGCCGCGGAGCTCGCCGAGGGCTGACCCGCGTCCTCCCTCACCGCAGCGCGTCCTCCCTCACGGTGGGACGTGAGGGGGGACGCGCCGCGATCAGGTCACCTGATCCCGGATCAGGCGGCGACGGCGGCCTCGGCGCGGGTGCGGGCGAGGATCCGCAGGCCGACGACGACCGCGGGGACGGCGCCGACCAGTGCGAGGGCACCGTGGGTCAGCGGCGAGAAGGGGATCACCGCGGAGGCCACGAGGCAGCCCACGGTCGGGACCAGCAGCCACCAGCCGGTGACCCCGGCGCGGGCCAGACCCACGTAGCCGACGATCGGGCCGAGGAGCCCGAACAGCGTCAGCACGCCGACGACCGCGACGCCGGGGTCGGCCCCGACGGCGTCGTAGAGGCCCAGGGCGGTGGCCGGGTCGAGCTCGCGGCCGATGGCGCCGGTCCAGTAGTCGTAGAGCACGAAGCCGGCCACGGTGACCAGGCCGATCGCCGACATCAGCGCCCCGACGACGGTCGGGATGCGGCCGCGGCGACCGCGGACCAGCGTCGGGACGGCCAGCCAGGCCAGGGCCAGCGCCATGTTGCCGTAGTGCAGCAGCATCGCCGAGAGCGTCGTGCGGCCCTCGTCGCGACCCAGGGCCGCGATGTAGTCGGCCGCGGCCTGGGAGTCCTGCGGCGGCGAGGTCACCATGCCGGCCACGTAGAGCAGCGAGCCGGCGATCAGCGCACCGCCGGCGATCGGCAGCATGAGCGAGCCGGCGCTGCGGACCGGGCGGTCCGCGGTGGCGGCGGGGGTGCGGGTGGGGAGCGGGGAGGTGGTCATCGGTCCTCGTCGGTCGGGCACCACGTCGGTGCGGTGCGTCGGCGAGGACTCTGCGGCCGGACCCGTACCGGGCACGTCCGTCGCGGCGGACCGGTCGCCGTCCGTCGCACGGGGGAGGCGCCGCGCCCGTCCATCGGCCGCGTGGGTGATCCCCGGTGACCTCCGCGGCACCTACCGTGCTCGCCGTGCCCCGCTGGTCCTCCTCACCCACCGCGCGCCGGCTCGTCTGGCCGGTCGTCGGGCTGCTGCTCGCGCTGCTGTCGCTCGTCGAGACGGCGATCGACGAGGCGTTCGACTTCCCGCTGCACACCGCGCTGCCCGGCGTCCTCGTCGGCGTGCTCGTCGCCGCCTGCGTCCCGGCGCCCGAGGCGGCCGCGGTGCTCGGCGCGCTGTCGGTGCTCGGCAACTACGCGCTGGGCACGCCCGGCCCGGGCGGCGCCCAGCTGGTCGGCATGGCGCTGCTGGTCGGGCACGCGGCCGCCGTCCTGCCGCTGCGGCGCGGGCTGCGGGCCGCCGTCGTGGCCACGCTGGTCGTGGTGGTCGCGGGCGTCGCGTTCGGCCCCTCGACCTGGGAGGGCGTGTTCTACCTGCTCGTGACGGCGGCGGCCTGGGGCGTGGGGGTGCTCGTCCGGCAGTCGCGCGAGCGCGCGCGGGAGCTGCAGGTGCTCGCCGCCCGGCTGGCCGAGCAGCAGGAGGCGGTCGCCGCCGCGGCCACCACCGCCGAGCGCGCCCGGATCGCCCGCGAGGTGCACGACTCGGTCGCCCACGCGGTGAGCGTCATGGTCCTGCAGATGGGCGGCCTGCGCCGGCTGCTGCCCGACCACCCCGAGGCCCAGGACGTGCTCCTCGGGCTGGAGCGGCTGGGCCGGGAGTCGGTCGACGAGATGCGCCGGGTGGTCGGCATCCTGCGCGAGGGGGCGGCCGGGGACGCCGGTCCGCAGCCCTCGCTGGCCCGGCTCGACGCCGTCCTCGCCGAGCTGCGGGCCGGCGGCATGCCGGTCGAGCTGGTCGTCACCGGTGAGCCGGCCGAGGTGCCGCCGCTGGTCGACGTCTCGGCCGTGCGCGTGGTGCAGGAGGCGCTGTCCAACGTCGTCCGGCACGCCGGCGCCGCGGCCACGCGCGTGGAGGTGGCCTGGACGCCGGGCCGGGTGACGGTCACGGTCACCGACGACGGCCGGCCGCGCCTCGAGCCCGCCCCGCACGCCCCGGGCGGCCACGGGCAGCTGCACATGCGCGAGCGGGTCGCCGTCGCCGGTGGTGACCTCGACGTCGGCCCGGTCCGCGGTGGCGGCTACCGGGTGCGGGCGGGCTTCCCCGTGCCGGCGCCGGTCGCCGTGCCGCCCGCGGCGGTGGGCGCGTGACGATCCGGGTGGTGCTGGTCGACGACCAGTCGATGATCCGCACGGGGCTGCGCATGGTCCTCGCCGCCGAGCCCGACATCGAGGTGGTCGGCGAGGCCGCGGACGGGGCCGCCGGGGTCCGGGTGGTCACCGAGCTCGTGCCCGACGTGGTGCTGCTCGACGTCCGCATGCCCGGCACCGACGGGCTCGAGGCCGCGCAGCAGATCCTGGCCGGGGGCCTGCCGACGCGGGTCGTCGTCCTCACCACCTTCGACGAGGACGAGTACGTCACCGCCGCGCTGCGCGCCGGCGTCAGCGGCTTCCTGCTCAAGGTGGCCCCGCCGGAGGACCTCGTGGCCGCGGTGCGCACCGTGGCCGCCGGCCAGGGGCTGCTGGACCCGGCGGTGACCCTGCGGGTGATCCGGTCCTTCGCCGGCGCCCCCGCGGCCGACCCCGGCCGGGCCGCCGCGCTCGCCCAGCTCACCGAGCGGGAGACCGACGTCCTCGCGCTCGTCGCCGCCGGGCTGAGCAACGCCGAGATCGCCGCCCGGCTCTACCTGGGCGAGGCGACGGTGAAGACGCACGTGAGCCGGGTCCTGCTCAAGCTGGGGCTGCGCGACCGGGTGCAGGCGGTCGCGTTCGCCTACGAGTCGGGGCTGGTGACACCGGGTAGATAGGCTGGGGCCTGCCGCCGGCCGTCGCCGACCGACGTCTGTGGTCCCCGAGCCGCCCTCCGACTCCCGGGAGACCCGTGATCGCACTGCTGTCCCTCCACCTGCTGGCTGCGCTGCTGGCACCTCTCCTCGTGCGGTGGTGGGGCAGGCAGGCCTTCCTCGTCCTGGCGCTGGTGCCGGCCGCCGGCTTCGTCTGGACGGTGCTGCAGCTGCGCACCGTCCTGGCCGGCGACGAGGTCCGCGAGACGGTGCCCTGGATCCCCGCCCTCGACCTCGACGTGGCGCTGCGCCTCGACGCCCTCGCGCTGACCTTCGCGGCGCTGGTGACCGGGATCGGCGCCCTGGTCTTCGTCTACTGCGCACGCTACTTCGAGCCCGACGACGAGGGCACCGGCCGCTTCGCCGGCAACCTCACCGCCTTCGCCGGGTCGATGCTGGGCCTGGTCCTGGCCGACGACCTGCTGCTCCTCTACGTCTTCTGGGAGCTCACCACCGTCTTCTCGTTCCTGCTCATCGGCGGGTCCGGACGCCGGCTGGCCTCGCGGCGCGCGGCGTCGCAGGCGCTGATCCTCACGACCGCCGGCGGGCTGGCCATGCTGGTCGGACTGGTCCTCGTCGGGCAGGCCAGCGGCTCGTTCCTGCTCTCCGAGGTGGTCGCCGACCCCGGCAGCGGCACCGCCATGGTCGCCGGGACCGCGTTGGTGCTCGCCGGGGCGGTCACCAAGTCGGCGATGGTCCCCTTCCACTTCTGGCTCCCGGCCGCGATGGAGGCGCCGACGCCGGTGAGCGCCTACCTGCACGCCGCGGCCATGGTGAAGGCCGGCATCTACCTCGTCGCCCGGCTGGCGCCCGGCTTCGCCGACGTCCCCGGGTGGCGGCCGGTCGTGCTGGGGCTCGGGCTGGCCACGATGCTCGTCGGCGGCTACCGCTCGCTGCGGCAGAACGACCTCAAGCTGCTGCTGGCCTTCGGCACGGTCAGCCAGCTGGGGTTCCTGCTCGTCCTGGTGGGCGGGGGCAGCCGCGAGCTGGCCGCCGCGGGGCTGACGATGACCGTCGCCCACGCGCTGTTCAAGTCCACGCTGTTCCTGACCGTCGGGGTCGTCGACCACTCGACCGGCACCCGCGACCTCCGGCAGCTGTCCGGGCTGGGCCGGCGGCTGCCCGTGCTCGCCGGCGCCGGGCTGCTCGCCGGGGCGTCCATGGCCGGCGTCCCGCCGCTGCTCGGCTTCGTCGGCAAGGAGGCGGCCTTCGCCGCGCTGTGGGAGGGCGGGCTGCCCTCGCGGACCGCCGCCGCCTTCGAGCTGACCGGCCTGGTCCTCGGCTCGGTCCTCACCGCCGCCTACACCCTGCGCTTCCTGTGGGGCGCCTTCGCCCGCAAGCCCGGGGTCCCCGACACCGACCCCGCGCACCCGCCCGGCCCGCTGTTCCTCACCGCCCCCGGGCTGCTGGCCCTCGCTGGCCTCGCCGCGGGGCCGGCCAGCCCGCTGCTCGCGCCGCTGGTGACGACCTACGCGGAGGCGCTGCCGCTGCTGGCACCGGAGTACGAGGAGCTGGCCCTCTGGCACGGCTGGAAGCCGGCGCTCGCGCTGTCGGCGGTCACCCTGCTCGGCGGCGCCGCGCTGTTCGCGCTGCGGGACCCGCTGTACCGCTTCCAGCGGCGGCGGGCCGTCGGTGCCTCGGCCGACGAGGGTTACTGGAACGTCATCCAGGCGATCGACCGGCTCGCGGTTCTGGTCACCGGCACCACCCAGCGCGGCTCGCTGCCGGCCTACCTCGGCACGATCCTCGTCGTGGTGCTGGCCCTGCCCGGCACCCTGCTGCTCACCCGCGCCCCCTGGCCCGGCGAGTGGCGGGCCTGGGACACCCCGGTCCAGGCCGTCGTGGGGGTCGTCGTCGTCACCGCGGCGGCACTGGCCCTGCGGATCCGCCAGCGGCTCTCGGCCGTGCTGGTCGTCGGTGTGACCGGCTACGGCCTCGCGGTCGTGTTCGCGCTGCAGGGCGCCCCCGACCTCGCGCTCACCCAGTTCCTCGTCGAGACGCTGACCCTCGTCGTCTTCGTGCTGGTGCTGCGCAAGCTGCCCAAGGACATCACCGAGCGACACCGGCCACGGGAGCGCGCCGTCCGCGGCGTCATCGCCGTCGCCGTGGGGGCGTTCATGGCCGCCGTCGGGGCGGTGGCGCTGTCCGCCCGCACCGCGACGCCGGTGTCGGAGGGCTGGCCCGGCCCGGCCTACGAGTTCGGCGGCGGCAAGAACGTCGTCAACGTGACCCTCGTCGACATCCGCGCCTGGGACACCCTCGGCGAGATCTCCCTGCTGGTCGTCGCGGCCACCGGCGTCGCCAGCCTCGTCTTCCTCCGCGGGCGCACCGGCGGGGTCGACCGGGCGACGCGGGCCGACCTGACCCAGCGGGCCCGGCACGGCCGGCGGGCCCCGCGCAACCGCTGGCTGGCCGCCACCGCGACCCTCGACCCGGCCCGCCGCTCGGTCGTGCTCGAGGTGGTCACCCGGATCCTCTTCCACACGATCGTCGTGTTCTCGCTGTACCTGCTCTTCTCCGGGCACAACGAGCCCGGCGGCGGGTTCGCCGGCGGCCTGGTGGCCGGCCTCGCGCTGGTGCTGCGCTACCTCGCCGGCGGTCGCTACGAGCTCGGCGAGGCCGCGCCGGTCGCCCCGGGGCTGCTGCTGGGCAGCGGGCTGCTGTTCGCCGGCGGCACCGGCGTCGTGGGGCTGGCGCTGGGGGCCGGGGTGCTGGAGACGGCGATCCTGGAGGCCACGGTGCCCGTCCTCGGCGACGTCAAGCTCGTGACCTCGCTGTTCTTCGACATCGGTGTCTACCTGATCGTCGTCGGCCTGGTCCTCGACGTGCTCCGCAGCCTCGGCGCCGAGCTCGACCGCCAGGAGGACGAGGCCGACCCCGTCGAGCTCACCCCCGGGGAGATGGTGCTGCGATGACCCCCACGGTCGTGCTGCCGCTGATGATCGGCGGTCTCTACGCGGCGGGCGTGTACCTGCTGCTCGACCGCAGCCTGACCCGCGTGCTGCTGGGCTTCGTCCTGCTCGGCAACGCCACGAACCTGCTGCTGCTGTCCAGCGGCGGGCCGGCGGGCCTGGCGCCGATCCTGGGCTACTCCGACCCCGAGGAGATCAACGACCCGCTGCCGCAGGCGCTGATCCTCACGGCGATCGTCATCACCTTCGGTGTCTCGGCGTTCCTGCTGGCGATCATCCACCGCTCCTGGCGACTGGTGCGCGAGGAGGTCGTGGGCACCGACGAGGAGGACCGCCGCGTCGCCGCCCGGCGGGCCACCGACGCCGACGAGCTCGACCCGGACGAGCTGTCCCCCGACGACCGCATCGCCGGGCACGCCGACAGCCTGTCCCGGGAGGCCGAGGACCTCGCCGACGACGTCGACCTGCCCGCCGGGAGCGCCCGCCGGTGATCGAGGTCCTCGCCCCGCTACCGGTGCTCCTCCCGCTGCTGGGAGCCGCCGGCGCCCTGCTGGTCAGCGGGCACCCCACGTTCCAGCGGACGCTGAGCACGGTGGTGCTCACCGCGGTGCTCGGCGTCTCGGTGGTCCTGCTCCTCGTCGCCGACGCCGAGGGGGCGAGCGCGGTCTCCGTCGGTGGCTGGCCGGTGCCGCTGGGCATCGTCCTCGTCGTCGACCGGCTCTCGGCGCTCATGCTCGTCGTCGCCTCGACCGTGGCGCTGGGCGTCCTCGTCTTCGCCATCGGCCAGGGCGCGGCCGACGGGCAGGAGGAGACGCCGCTGTCGATCTTCCACCCGACGTTCCTGGTGCTGGTCGCGGGCGTGGGCAACGCCTTCCTTGCCGGCGACCTGTTCAACCTCTACGTCGGCTTCGAGATCCTGCTGATGGCCTCCTACGTGCTGCTCACCCTGGGCGGCACGGCGCCGCGCATCCGCGGCGGCATCACCTACATCGTCGTCAGCCTGACCAGCTCGCTGGTGTTCCTCGCCGCGATCGCGCTGACCTACGCGGCCACCGGCACGGTGAACATGGCCCAGCTGGCGGTGCGGCTGGGCGAGCTGCCCGAGGGCACCCAGGTGCTGCTGCAGTCGATGCTGCTGATCGCCTTCGGGATCAAGGCCGCGGTCTTCCCCCTCTCGGCCTGGCTGCCCGACAGCTACCCGACCGCCCCCGCCCCGGTCACCGCGGTCTTCGCCGGCCTGCTCACCAAGGTCGGCGTCTACGCGATCATCCGCACGCAGACCCTGCTGTTCCCCGACGGCGCCCTCGACGACCTGCTGATGTGGGCGGCCCTGGCCACGATGCTGATCGGCATCCTCGGCGCGGTCGCGCAGAGCGACCTGCGCCGGATGCTGTCGTTCACCCTGGTCAGCCACATCGGCTACATGGTGTTCGGCATCGCCCTGGGGACGGCGGCCGGGCTGGCCGGAGCCGTGTTCTACGTCGCCCACCACATCGCCATCCAGACCACGCTGTTCCTGGTCGCCGGGCTGGTCGAGCGCCAGGGCGGCACCACCTCGGTCAACCGCCTCGGCGGGCTGGCCCGGCGCGCCCCGCTGCTGGCGGCGCTGTTCTTCGTGCCGGCGATGAACCTCGCCGGCATCCCGCCCCTGTCGGGCTTCATCGGCAAGCTCGGCCTGCTGCAGGCCGGGGTCGCCGAGGGCAGCGCGCTCGCGTTCACGCTGGTCGCCGGCGGGGTGGTCACCAGCCTCCTCACCCTGCTGGCGGTCGCCCGCGTCTGGACCCGCGCCTTTTGGCGTCCGCCGAGCCAGCCGCCGGCCGAGGACACCGCGGCCGCCGCGGCCGCCGACGCCACCTCGCGCCGCCGCCCGGGCGGGGGAGCCGGTGACGACGGCGCGGCGTCGGACGACGGCCGGCCGCGCACCGCGCTGCAGGACGCCTGGCGGCGGCACACGGCGGTGGCGACGGCGGCCGAGCCCGACCTCCCGCCCGCGGCCGGGGCGGTCCGGGCGCTGCGCCCGCTGCCGCGCACGATGGTCGGTGCGACGACGGCCCTGGTCGCGCTCACCGTCGCCCTCACCGGGCTGGCCGGACCGCTCTACGGCCTCGCCGACCGGGCCGCCGTGGACCTGCTCGACCGCACGCCCTACCTCACGTCGGTGTTCGGGGCGGGTGGGGCGGCGTGAGCGTCGAGCCCGCGGCCACCCGGCTGCGCCACCAGGTCCCGCTGGTCGTCTGGCTGGTGCTGGTGTGGGTGCTGCTCTGGGGCACCTGGTCCTGGGCGAACCTGCTCTCCGGCCTGCTCGTCGCGCTGGCCGTGCTGGTGTTGCTGCCGCTGCCGCACGTGGTCGGCGGCGCCCGGGTGCGCCTGCTGCCGATGCTGGTGTTCCTCGGCCACTTCGTCGTCGACCTGGTCGTCTCCGGTGCCGAGGTGGCCTGGCAGACGCTGCGCCCGGGCGGCGTCCGCAGCACGGCCATCGTGCAGGTGCAGCTGCGGGTGGACTCCGACCTGCTGCTGACGATGGTCGCCGAGGCGACCTCGCTGGTCCCCGGGTCCCTGGTGCTCGACCTGGACCGGGAACACCGGGTGATGACCTGCCACCTGCTGCCCGCGCGCGACCTCGACCACGTGGCGCGGAAGAAGGCCGGGATCCTCGTGGTCGAACGGCGCCTGGTCCAGGCGTTCGGCTCGGCCGCGGACATCGCCGCCCTCGACGGGCTCCGGAGCACGGGGGTGTCGACGCCGTGACGGTCGTGGACTTCGCGCTGTACGCGCTGATCGGCGGGGGAGCGCTGCTGGCGCTCGTGCGGCTGGCCCTCGGCCCCTCGCTGCTCGACCGGGTGGTCGCCACCGACACCCTGCTGGTCATCATCTCCGCCGGCCTGGCGGTCCACGCCGCGCTGGTGGGCGACCCGACGCTGGTGCCGGTGCTGGTCGTCGTCTCGCTGCTGGCCTTCGTCGGCTCGGTGTCGGTGGCCCGCTACATCGGCGGGATGCTGCTGCGCTCGGCCAGCGGGGACGGCCGCGACCTCGGCCTGCCGGTGGCCGCGGAGGAGCGGGAGACCGGGTCGTGACCGCGGTGACCGACGTCGTGGCCCTCGCCTGCCTGCTGGCCGGCGCCTTCCTCTGCCTGACCGCCGGGCTGGGCCTGGTGCGGTTCCCCGACGTGCTCTCGCGGATGCACGCCGGCACCAAGCCGCAGGTCGTCGGGGTGCTGCTGGTCATGGTCGGGGCGGCGATCCGGCTCGAGGGCTGGGCCAACGCCTGGATGCTGCTGCTGGTGGCGGCCTTCCAGCTGCTCACCGCGCCGGTCAGCGCGCACCTGGTGAGCCGAGTGGCCTACCGCCGCCGGCACGTGCGCCGCGACCTGTTGCTGGTCGACGAGTACCGCGGCGCCGGGCACCAGGACGAGCGGTACCACGGCGACGAGCCCGGCGACGCCCCGCCCGAGGCCGGCCCGGCGGGATCGCCGGGACCCCGCTGAGCCGGCCTCGGGTGACTGGTCCGGGGAGCCGGGTCAGCCCCGCTGGGCCCGGTTGACCGCGGAGACCACCGCGCGCAGCGAGGCGCTGACGATGTTCGGGTCGATCCCCACGCCCCACAGCACCCGGTCGCCGACGGCGCACTCGACGTAGGCAGCCGCGCGCGCGTCCCCGCCGGCCGACAGCGCGTGCTCGGCGTAGTCCAGGACGCGGACGTCGACGCCGAGGGTCGCCAGCGCGTCGACGAACGCCGCGATCGGGCCGTTACCGCGACCCTGCACGGTGACCGGGACGCCGTCGTCGACCAGTTCGACCACCATCTCGTCGAGCTGCTCGCCGTGGGCGGTGTGCCGGTGGCCGCTGAGGGCGAACCGGCCCCACGGGATCTCGGGGTCGGGCAGGTACTCGTTGCGGAAGGCCGCCCACATCTGCTGCGCGGTGACCTCACCGCCCTCGTCGTCGGTGTGCCGCTGGATGACCGCGCTGAACTCGATCTGCAGCCGCCGCGGCAGGTCGAGGTGGTTCTCGGTCTTCATGATGTAGGCGACGCCGCCCTTGCCGGACTGGCTGTTGACCCGGATGACGGCCTCGTAGCTGCGGCCGACGTCCTTGGGGTCGATCGGCAGGTAGGGGACCGCCCACGGCATCTCGTCGACGCTCCTGCCGGCGGCCTGCGCGTCGGCGGCGAGGGCCGTGAAGCCCTTGTTGATGGCGTCCTGGTGGGAGCCGGAGAAGGCGGTGTAGACCAGGTCGCCGCCATAGGGGTGCCGCTCGTGCACGCCCAGCTGGTTGCAGTACTCGACGGTGCGGCGGATCTCGTCGATGTCGGAGAAGTCGATCTGCGGGTCGATGCCCTGGCTGAACAGGTTCAGGCCCAGGGTGACCAGGTCGACGTTGCCGGTGCGCTCGCCGTTGCCGAACAGGCAGCCCTCGATGCGGTCGGCGCCGGCGCGGTAGCCCAGCTCGGCGGCGGCGACGGCGGTGCCGCGGTCGTTGTGCGGGTGCAGGCTCAGCACGACCGCGTCGCGGCGGGCCAGGTTGCGGTGCATCCACTCGACCTGGTCGGCGTAGACGGTCGGCTCGGCCATCTCCACGGTGGCCGGCAGGTTGAGGATGGTCGGCCGGTCGGGCGTGGGCTCCCAGACGTCGGTGACCGCGTTGCAGATCTCCGCGGCGAAGTCCAGCTCGGTGCCGGTGAAGGACTCCGGGCTGTACTCGAAGCGGACCTCGGTGTCGCGCAGTTGCTCGGCCAGCTTGCGCACCAGCTGGGCGCCGTGGACGGCGATGTCGACGATGCCGGCCCGGTCGGAGTCGAAGACGACGCGGCGCTGCAGCGTGCTCGTCGAGTTGTACAGGTGGACGATCGCCTGCTTCGCGCCGCGCAGCGACTCGAAGGTGCGCTCGATCAGCTCGTCGCGGGCCTGGGTCAGCACCTGGATGGTGACGTCGTCGGGTACCAGGTCGTCCTCGACGAGCTGGCGGACGAAGTCGTAGTCGGTCTGGCTGGCGGCCGGGAAGCCGACCTCGATCTCCTTGTAGCCCATGCGGACCAGCAGGTCGAACATCCGCCGCTTGCGGTCGGGCGACATCGGGTCGATCAGGGCCTGGTTGCCGTCGCGCAGGTCGACCGCGCACCAGCGCGGCGCGACGGTGGTGACCCGGTCCGGCCAGGTGCGGTCGGGCAGGTCGATCTGCTGGAACGGGGCGTAGCGCGAGATCGGCATCCCCGAGGGACGTTGCGGGTTGCGGGCGTGCGGGTGCTGCGGGCTGCTCACGGTGGTCTGACTCCTCTGGCGCGGGCTGGACTGTCGCTCCTGTGGGGGCGGTCAGCGGGCACCGGGACGTCATCGACCACGGCAGGATCTCCGCGGCGAGGGAGCCGACCTAGGAGGAGGCCTCGCCGCGGCGGGTAAGCAGGAGGCTGCCGCGCACGGAGCCCACGGTAGCAGCGGGTCAGCTCAGGTCGCAGCCACACGCGCAGTCGGGCGCGTGTGGGGCGGGCGTCGCGGCCCGGCCCGGCGCCGGCGGGGGCTCGTCGAGCAGCAACGCGTCGCAAGCCGGCGGGCACACGCAGCGGAACTCGGCGGCGGGCCGGAGGAGGCCGGCCGCCCGCCGTCGCTCGAGCTCCTCCTCGCGGGCCCGCCGCGCGGCCGCCCGGCGGGCCCGGGCCCGGTCGGCGAGCGAGTCGCCCGGCTGCGGCAGCTGGTGGTCGTCCGGGGTGCCGCGGCGTGCCCGTGCCTCGTCCCGGTGCGACCGGACGCGGGTGAAGGTGTAGGTGACCGGCTCGCGGTCGAACCGGTGCGGGCCGTGCCACCAGCCGTCGTCGCCGTGCCGGGTGTCGAGGTGGGCGGGGAAGTGCCGCCCTCCGCCGTCCCGGACGGCTGCGGCGTCCATCGGCGACACCTCCCGCCCCTCGGCGTCGAGCAGCGCGAGGCGCAGCCCGGCCACGGCCGCCAGCCGGGCCAGCGCCCGGGCGTCGAGTCCTCGCGTGCCGGCCTCGGCGGCGGCGATCGTCGCCCGGGGCGTGCCGGTCGCCTGCGCGATCTCGCGCTGCGAGAGGTCGGCGAGGCGCCGGATGCGGCGCAGGAGGCCGGACAGGTCGAGGTCGGACACGTCGCCAGCATCGGGTCGGTGCGCTGCGGACGGTCCCAGGCATGTGGAACTGGGGACAGTGGTGCTTTGCACACAGGTGTGGTCAGAGCTCGAGGGTCGTTGGCGGTAGGGGTCCTCGCTGACTCGTGCTCTGCACACCGGTGTGGGCAGAGCACTACTGCGCGCAGGACACCACACCGGGGAGCCGGGCGGCGGCGCGGAGGAGGCGCCGGCTCCCGGTCCGCGGCGGGCGGCGGCTCAGAACTCGCCGCGGCGGCGGAGGCGGAGGGGGCGGCCGTCGGGGTCGTCGACCAGCCGGTACAGCGGCGTGGCCCACAGCCGGGTGGCCAGGGAGAGCTGCTCGGGGCTGTGGTGGCGCAGCCGGCCCCGCGGGCGCGGGCCGCTGCGGCCGCTCTCGTACCAGGCGTCGAGCTCGGCGGCCTGGGCCTCGAGGGTGGCGACGAACGTGTCGGGGTCGAGCAGGTCGGTGTCCTCGCTGCCGTCCTCGGCCCGGTCGGTGTGCTCGCGCGCGAGCGCCAGGCGCAGGTCGCGGGCGAAGGTGCGCGCGCCGTCGCCGGTGCCGGCGGGGTCGCGCGGCTCCCGCGGGTCGAGCGTGGTGTCGAGGACCGCGCTGGAGAGCTCGCTGTCGTGCGTCCAGGACCGCCGGTTGAAGTTGTCGCTGCCGACGCTGGCCCACACGTCGTCGACCACGCACACCTTGGCGTGCACGTACACGGGCGTGCCCTCGTGGTTCTCGACGTCGAACACGTGCACCCGGTCCCGCCCGGCCCGCCGGCACATCTCCAGGGCCTGCCACCGCCCCACGTACTGCGGCCGCGACCCCAGCGCGCCGTCCTGGTCGGGGACGCGGGGCACGACGACGACCAGGTGCAGGTCGGAGTGCTCGGTCAGCGCGTCGGCGAACAGCTGGGCGACCTCGCCCGACCACATGTACTGGTCCTCGAGGTAGATCAGCCGCCGCGCCCGCTTGATCGCCTTGGAGTAGCCCCGGGCGATCGAGCGCTCACCGTCGGGGGCGAAGTCGTACCGCGGGCGGATGGCGGGATAGGTCCGCAGGTTCTGCACCAGGTGCGGGCCGCAGGGCGGCGGGGGCGGCAGCCGGGGAGGCAGCCGGTCGGCGTACATCCGGCTCCGCCGCAGCCGGTCGACCACGTGTGCGATCGGGTTCCCCTCGTCGGGGTCGGTCGGGTCGTCCCACCGCTCGCGGAACACCGTGTCCAGCGCCGCGACGGCGGGACCGCGGACCATGAGCTGCACGTCGTGCCACGGCGGTGTCCGCCCGTAGGCCGCGGCCATGGGGATCGACTGCGGGTCGCCGCGGTGCTCGGCGTCGTCCCGGCGGCTGTGGCACAGGTCGATGCCGCCGACGAAGGCGACGTCCTGCGTCGGGTCCTGGTCGTGCCGGCAGACGACGAGCTTCTGGTGGTGGCTGCCCATCCGGCGCACCCGCTGGTCGAGCACGACCAGGCCGCCGCCGTCCTCCACCTCGCGGTCCAGCGCCCGGTTCTCGCGGCCGCTGAACGACAGCCAGTCCACGTGCGAGCGCCACACCAGCCCGCGCACCGTCACCCCGCGGCGCACCGCCTCGGTGAACAGCTCCGCGACCGTCGGCCCGCCCGGCCGCAGCTCCTCGTCGGGGTCGCCGCGCCAGTCGGTGAAAAACAGGTGGTCGTTCTCGTCGAGGACCTCGACGGCCGACACCAGCGCGTCGAAGTAGGTGGTCCCGTGCACCAGCGGCACGGCGAGGTTGCCCTCGGTCCAGGCCGGCAGGTCGGTGGCCGCGTTGCCCCGCTCCTCGGGGCCGAGCAGCCACTCCGCGGGATCGGTCACCCGGTGATCACATCGCGCCGGGGGAGGGCACGCAAGGCGCGGGCCTGCCTCGATCCCGGCCCCGGACCCCGGCATCGGTAGCCTGTGGACCCGTGGCCCTCGTCGTGCAGAAGTACGGTGGCTCCTCCGTGGCCTCCGCCGCCCACATCAAGCGCGTGGCCGAACGCATCGTCGCGGAGAAGAAGGCCGGCAACGACGTCGTCGTGGTCGTCTCGGCGATGGGCGACACGACCGACGAGCTGCTCGACCAGGCCGCGCAGATCACCGACGAGCCGCCCGGCCGCGAGCTCGACATGCTGCTCACCGCCGGTGAGCGCATCTCCATGGCCCTGCTCGCCATCGCGATCAACACCCACGGCTACGAGGCCCGGTCCTTCACCGGCTCCCAGGCCGGGGTGATCACCACCAGCAGCCACGGCAAGGCGCGGATCATCGACGTCACCCCCGGTCGGCTGCGCTCGGCGCTCGACGAGGGCTCGATCGTCATCGTCGCCGGCTTCCAGGGCGTCAGCCAGGACACCAAGGACGTCACCACGCTCGGCCGCGGCGGCTCGGACACCACCGCCGTCGCCGTCGCCGCGGCGCTGCGGGCCGACGTGTGCGAGATCTACACCGACGTCGACGGCGTGTTCACCGCCGACCCGCGGATCGTCCCCAACGCCCGCCGGCTGGAGACGATCACCTACGAGGAGATGCTCGAGCTGGCCGCCTCCGGCGCGAAGGTGCTCATGCTCCGCTGCGTCGAGTACGCCCGCCGCTACGGCATCCCGGTGCACGTCCGCAGCTCCTACTCACAGCTCCCCGGCACCGTGGTGACCGGCTCGATGGAGGACCTCAGCGTGGAACAGGCGATCATCACCGGCGTCGCGCACGACCGCAGCGAGGGCAAGATCACCGTCTACGGCGTCCCGGACCGGCCGGGCGAGGCCGCGCAGATCTTCCGCGTTCTCGCCGACGCGGAGATCAACATCGACATGATCGTGCAGAACGTGTCGGCTGAGGGCAGCAAGATCGCCGACATCTCCTTCACGCTGCCGAAGAGCGACGGCCCCACGGCGCTCGCCGCGCTGGAGGCGGTCAAGAACACCGTCGGCTTCAGCGACGTCCGCTTCGACCAGCACATCGGCAAGGTCAGCCTGGTCGGTGCCGGCATGCGCAGCCACCCCGGTGTCTCGGCCCGCTTCTTCGGGGCGCTCGCCGACGCCGGCGTCAACCTCGAGCTCATCAGCACCTCGGAGATCCGCATCTCCGTGGTCTGCCGCGACACCGACGTCGACCTCGCCGTCCGCGCGGTGCACGACGCCTTCGACCTCGGGACCGAGGAGGAGCAGGCCGTGGTCTACGGAGGGACCGGACGATGACCACCTTCTCCAGTGACGGCCTGCGGGTCGGGATCGTCGGCGCCACCGGCCAGGTGGGCGCCGTCATGCGCCAGGTGCTCGCCGAGCGCCGCTTCCCGGTGAGCGAGCTGCGCTTCTTCGCCTCCGCCCGCAGCGCCGGCAGCGCCCTGCCGTGGGGCGACGGCGAGATCACCGTCGAGGACGCCGCGACCGCCGACCCTACCGGCCTCGACGTCGCGCTCTTCTCCGCCGGCGCGAGCACCTCCCGCGTCCAGGCGCCGCGGTTCGCCGAGGCCGGGGTCACCGTCGTCGACAACAGCTCGGCCTTCCGCCGCGACCCCGACGTGCCGCTGGTCGTCGCCGAGGTCAACCCGCAGGCGCTCGACGAGATCCCGCGCGGCATCGTCGCCAACCCCAACTGCACCACCATGGCCGCGATGCCGGTGCTCAAGCCGCTGCACGACGAGGCCCAGCTCGTCCGGCTCGTGGCCAGCACCTACCAGGCGGTCTCCGGCAGCGGGCTGGCCGGCGTCGAGGAGCTCGACGGGCAGGTCAGGGCCGTGGTCGACAAGGCCGCCGAGCTGACCCACGACGGGTCGGCGGTGGCCTTCCCGGAGCCGCGGAAGTACGTCCGGCCCATCGCCTACAACGTGCTCCCCATGGCCGGCAGCGTCGTCGACGACGGCTCGCTCGAGACCGACGAGGAGCAGAAGCTCCGCAACGAGAGCCGCAAGATCCTCGGCATCCCCGACCTGCGGGTGTCCGGGACCTGCGTGCGCGTGCCGGTCTTCACCGGGCACTCGCTGTCGCTCAACGTCGAGTTCGCCCGGCCGCTGACCGCGGCACGGGCCGCCGAGCTGCTCACCGACGCCCCGGGCGTGGAGCTGAGCGACGTCCCGACCCCGCTGCAGGCGGCCGGCCAGGACCCGAGCTTCGTCGGGCGCATCCGGCAGGACCGGAGCGTCGACGACGACCGCGGCCTGGTGCTGTTCGTCAGCAACGACAACCTGCGCAAGGGTGCGGCCCTCAACACCGTGCAGATCGCCGAGCTGCTGCTCGCCCGCCGCGGCCGCTAGACGGGGCGACTCGGGTGGCCGTCCGGGTCGGGGTGTTCCTCGCCCTGGTCGCGGTCGCCGCGGTCGTGTCGGTGGTCGTCCCCAACGACCCGTGGCACGACTTCTTCGACCTGCGGGTCTACCGCGGCGCGGTCGCCTCGTGGCTCGACGGGCAGCCCCTCTACGACTACACCTACGGCCCCAGCCCCTACGGCTTCACCTACCCGCCGTTCGCCGCGCTGCTGGTGCTCCCGATGGGGCTGCTGCCCTATCCGGTGGTGGCGACCGTGCACGTGCTGCTCAACACCGCCGTCCTCGTCGGGCTGGCCTGGTGGCTGGTGACGCCGCTGGCCCGCCGGCACGGCTGGCCACTGCCGTGGGCCTGGCTGTTCGCGCTGCCGCTGCTGTTCGTGGTCGAGCCGGTGCGGGAGACCATCGGCTTCGGCCAGGTGAACCTGATGCTGATGGCGCTGGTGCTGGCCGACGTCGCGGCGCTGCGCCGCGGCTCGCGCTGGGCCGGCGTGGGCATCGGGCTGGCCGCGGCGGTGAAGCTGACCCCGGGCCTGTTCGTCGTCTGGCTGCTGCTCACCCGCCGGTGGCGGCCCGCCGGGGTCGCGGTGGCGACGGCGGCCGCCGCCACGCTGCTGGCCCTCGCGGTGGCCCCGGCGACGTCGTGGCGGTTCTGGACCGAGACGCTGTGGCAGACCGAGCGGGTCGGCGCGCTGGACAAGACCTCCAACCAGTCGCTGCTCGGCGCGCTGGCCCGGCTGACCGACCCCGCGGAGCCGCCGCGGGCGGTGTGGGCCGTGCTGGCCGCCGCCGCGCTCGTCCTCGTCCTGACCCGCGCGGTCCGGGTGACCCGGGCCGGTGACGACCTGGCCGGTGTGGCGCTCACCGGGCTGGCCGCCTGCCTGGTCAGCCCCGTCTCCTGGTCGCACCACTTCGTCTGGCTGGTGCCGGCCCTGGTCGTGCTGGTCGACCTCGCCCTCGGCACGCCGCCCGCGGCCGGCACGCCGCGGTGGTGGCGGGACCGCTCACGGGCGCTGGCCGGGTCGCTGGCCGCCGTCACCGCCGCGGTGCTCGCGTCGTCGGCGATCTGGTTCGCCAACGCCCGCGCCGGCCACCACCACGACCGCGGCGTCACGGGGATCGTGGTCGAGGACCTCTACCTGCTGGCCACCCTCGCCGTCGTCGCGCTCCTGCCCGCCCGGGTCACGGTCGCACGTGCTCCAGCGCGAACGACAGCGCCGTCTCGACCTGGCGGATCGTCTCCTCGATGACCAGCGAGCCGTGCCCGGCGTCGAAGCGGTACACCTCGTGCGGCTTGCCGAGCTCGTCCAACCGGGCCAGGTAGTTCTCGATCTGCCGGATCGGGCACCGCGGGTCGTTGGCCCCGGCCACCACCAGCACCGGCGCCCGCACCGACTCGACGTGGGTGATCGGCGAGGAGCGCACGTACCGGTCGCGCACCTCCTCCGGAGAGCCGCCGAACAGCGCGCGGTCGTAGGCCCGCAGCCCCTCCATCTCGTCCTCGTAGGCGGCCAGGTAGTCGGCCACCGGCACCTCGGCGATCCCGGCCGCCCAGCGCTCGGGCTGGGTGCCCAGGCCCAGCAGGGTGAGGAACCCGCCCCACGACCCGCCGGTGATCAGCGCCCGTTCCGGGTCGAGGAAGCCCTCGGCGACCAGCGCGTCGTAGACGGCGGCGACGTCCTCGAGCTCGGTGGGCCCGGGCCGGCCGGTCAGGGCGTCGCGCCAGGCGCTGCCGTAGCCGGTGGAGCCGCGGTAGTTGACGTGCACGACCGCGTACCCGGCGTCCACGTAGGCCGCGCGCCGGGCGCGGTAGCTGTCGTCGTCGGCCGACTCCGGGCCGCCGTGGACGAGGAACGCCGTGGCGTACGGGGGCTCGCCGGCCGGACGCACCACCAGCGCGTGGACGTCACCGCCCGGGCCGGGCACCCAGCGGTCCTCGACCGGGTAGGCGGCCGGCGGCTCCTCCCCGGGCGCGGCCAGCACCACCGGCCCGTCGGCGCGGCGGATCACCGGCGGGCGCTCGGAGTTCGACCAGGCCAGTTCGACGGTGCCGTCGGGCCGGGCGGTGGCGCCGCGGACGACGCCGCGCGGGGTGTCCAGCCGCTCCAGCGTCCCGCTGCCGAGGTCGTAGCGGTACAGCTCGCTGCGGGCGGCGTGGTCGTGGCCCACCAGCAGCGCCGACCCGTCGGGGTACCAGCCGGCGGTCACGTCGCCGGGCAGGTCGAGCACGATCTCGGTCTCGGTGTCGGCGGCGACGTCCCAGACCAGCAGCTCCTCGCGGCCGCGGCGCTCGTGGCCGACCAGCAGCCGCCGGTCGCCGGGCAGGGGGGCGAACTCCAGGGCGTGCAGGCCGCGGCCCTCGCCGTCCCACTTCTCGGCGACGACCGAGTCGTCGTCGGTGCGCAGCACGCGCAGCGCCGGGTAGCGCGGGTCGCCGTGCTCGGAGTGCGAGATCACCAGCAGCTCGTCGTCGAGGGTGAGCGCGTCCACCGACGCGGGGTCCTCGTGCCGGTAGACCACCCGCGGCGTCCCGCCGGCGGGGGCCAGCCACAGCTCGCTGCCGTCGTCGGTGGACCGGCCGACCGCGACCAGCGAGGAGCCGATCTCCAGCCCCGCGGGGTAGGCCGGCCCGACCTCGGGGACGGCGACCCGGTCCTCGCCCCCGGCGAAGGGCTGCACCATCCAGACGCCGAACTCGTCGCCGTCGGTGTCGGCGAACCACCAGATCTGCTCCCCGTCGGGGGAGAGCGTGCCGATCAGCGTGCCGTTGGCCCGGTCGGTGACCTGCCGGTGGGCGTCGGTGGTGCGGTCCCAGGCGTACTGCTCGACCACGCCGCTGACGTCGGAGGCGTACAGGCTGCGCTGCGGGGCGTGCAGCGCCCAGTCGGGCAGGCTGACCCGCGGGGCGCGGAAGCGGGCCTGCCACCGGGTGGTGACGTCGGGCGGGAGGGTGGACGCGGTCGGCTCGGCAGTCACCGGTCCATCGTGCCCGCACCCCCGAGCGCGCCGTCGGGGTGTCGGGCTCAGCCCATCACCAGGCCCTCGATCGTGTGCTTCTGGACGATCGGGCGGAGCTCGTCGACGACGGGGCAGCGCAGGTGGTCCCGCACCCGCTGGGGCAGCTCCGCCCAGTAGTGGTGGGTCACCGCGAGGTCGTGGTGCTCGTCGTTGCCGGCTCCGGGCGCGTCGACGCCCAGGACCAGCACCGGGCGGGAGAGCTGGGAGCGGTTCCGCGTCCCGCGGTGCAGCGTCAGGGCGGAGCGGACCGAGATGTCGCCCATCTGCGGGTACTTCCGGACGGCCAGTGCCTCGTAGCGCGGGTACTCGCTCTCCGGCGGGAACATCCCGTGGTCGAAGTCCTCGCCGGTCTCCCACTGCGTCCCCGGGGCGACCTCGAAGGGCCCCATCTCGTCGACCGTGTCGACCGTGGTCACGTTGAAGGCCAGGGAGGTCAGCCGCCGCTCCTCCCGCGTCTCCCGCGGGCTGGGGAAGTCCCGGTGCCACGGCTGGTCCATCGCACCGGGGAACGGGACGTCGAAGCCCACCTCGACGATCGTGTAGTCCGGCCCGAGGACGGTCTCGCACGCGGTCCGGACCCAGGGGTGGTCGACCAGGTCGACGAAGCCGCGCAGCGCCTGCGGGTGGATCTCCACGTACCAGCGGTTGGGACCCCGTCCGACGGCGCCGCCCTCGCGGCCGCGGGCCTCCTCGAACGCGGCGTCGACGTCCTCGCGCAGCTGCTCGACCCAGGAGCGCGGGAAGGCGCCCTTGAGCGCGGTGATGCCCTCGGTGTACAGCGCCTCGCGGATGGCGGCGGCGTCGTAGCCGTCGACGGGGGCGGGACCCCCGGTGTCGGTGCCTGCGTCGGTGCTCATGCCCGTGCCCCTCGTCGGTGTGGCGTCGGTCACCCCGATGATGCGACGTGGGACCTGTGCCCGCGCCCCGGGAGGGGCAGCGGGACCTGCGGTCAGCGGCCTCCGGCGCCGGCACCGGCCGGGTACTCGCTGCGGTTCCGGCCGCCGCGGGTGGCCCGGTCGGCCATCGCGCGGGTGTGCTCGGCGGCGGCGTCGCGGACGTCGCCGATGAGCAGCTCGAGCACGTCCTCGAGCGCCACGAGGCCGACGGTGCGCCGCTCCCCGCCGTCGGCGGCCACCACGCCGCCCAGGTGGGCGCCCTGCGCGCGCATCTCCGAGAGCACCTCGGGCAGCTTCGTGCCCGGCGCGATGGGCACCAGCGGCGTCAGGAGCTCGTCGGGCACCGGCCGGTCGCGGTCGCCGCCGGCGATGCGCAGGGCGTCCTTGACGTGCACGAAGCCCAGCAGGGCGCCGTCCCCGCCGGTGACCGGGTAGCGGCTGAACCCGTGCTCGGCGACGACGGCCTCCAGCTGCCGCGGCGTGACCGAGCGCGGCACGGTGACCACGGTGTCCATCGGCAGCAGCACGTCCTCGACCGTGTGCTGCTCGAACTGCAGCGCCCCGGCGGCCAGCTCGCTGACCTCGGTGCCCAGCAGCCCCTCCCGCCGCGACTGGGTGATCATCGACCGGATCTCGGCCTCGTCGAAGCTGGCCGCCACCTCGTCGGTCGGGGTGGCGCCGAACAGCCGCACGAACACGTTGGCCGTGGTGTTGAAGAACCAGATGACCGGCTTGAGCAGCCGGGTGAAGGCGGCCAGCGCGGGGCCCAGCACGATCGCCGCGCGGTCGGGCCCGGCGATGGTGATGTTCTTGGGCACCATCTCCCCGAGCACCATGTGCAGCACCGTCACCAGCGACAGCGCGATGACCAGCGCGATCGGGTGCAGCAGCGCGTCGGGGACGTGGAGGGCGTGCAGCGGTGCCTCGATGAGGTGGGCGACGGCGGGCTCGCCGACGGCGCCCAGGCCCAGCGAGCACAGCGTGATGCCCAGCTGCGCGCCGGCCATGTTCTGCGAGACGTTGCGCATCGCGGCCAGCGTCTTCACCGCCCGCGGGGAGCCCGCCTCGGCGCGCGGCTCGATCTGGTCGACCCGGGCCGACACCAGCGCGAACTCCGCGGCGACGAAGAACGCGTTGCCCAGCAGCAGGGCGACCAGGACCAGCAGGCTGACGGCGTCGCTCATGCCGCCACCGCCCGCTCGGCGCGCTGCCGGGCCGACGCGGTCGCCCCGGCCGGCAGGACGACCGTCCGCTCGGCCCGCACCCGCGCGACCCGCCGGCCGTCGAGGGACTCCACGGTCAGCCGGGCACCCTCCAGCTCGACGGTGTCGCCCACCTCGGGGAGCCGCTGCAGCCGCTCGGCGAGGAACCCCGACAGCGTCTCGTACCGGCCCTCGGGCACCGCGACCCCGGTGCGCTCGAGCACCTCGTCGGGCCGCAGCAGCCCCGACACCACCCACTGGTTCTCCCCCAGGCGGCGCAGCGTCCGCAGCGGGCGGTCGGTCTCGTCGGTGATCTCGCCGACCAGCTCCTCGACGATGTCCTCCAGCGTCACCACCCCGTGGGTGGCGCCCCACTCGTCGACGACCAGGGCGATCTGCAGGCCCTGCTCGCGCAGCAGGTCCAGCAGCCGCTCCAGCCGCAACGACGACGGCACCGCCAGCACCGGGTCGGCCAGCTCCGCGGCGGTGCGCCGGGTGCGCTCGGCCTCCGGCACGGCGACCGCCCGCTTGACGTGCACGACGCCGGTGACCTCGTCGAGGTCGGAGCCGTAGACGGGGAAGCGCGAGTTGCCCGACTCGGTGGCCGCGGTGATGACGTCGGCGGCGGTCGCGCTGGCCCGCAGCGTCCACAGCCGGGTCCGCGGGGTCATGACGTCGGTGGCGTACTTGGCGCGCAGGCCCAGCGACCGCTCGAGCAGCCGGGCCGCGACGGGGGAGAGGTCGCCCTCGGCGGCCGAGCGGCGGGCGACGGAGGCCAGCTCCTCGGCGCCGCGCGCGGAGTCCAGCTCCTCCTTCGGCTCGAAGCCCAGCCGCCGCACGATGGCGTTGGCCAGCCGCTGCAGCGACCGGACGACGACGCCGAACACGGCGGTGAACGCGCGCATCCCCGGCGCCACCCAGCGGGCCACCCCGAGCGGGTTGGCGATGGCGAGGTTCTTGGGCCCGAGCTCGCCCAGCAGCATCTGGAGCGTCGTCGCCAGGGCCAGCGCGAGGCCGTAGGAGACGCCCGTGGCCGCCCCCGCGGACAGGCCCAGGGTCTCCAGCGGGCCGTGCAGCAGCTGGCCGATGGCGGGCTCGGCCAGGTAGCCGACGACCAGCGTGGTCAGCGTGATGCCCAGCTGGGCCGCGGACAGCTGGGTCGACAGCGACCGCAGCGCGGCCACGACGCTGCCCGCACCCGCGTCGCCGGCGCGGGCGGCGTCCTCGACGCGGCCGCGGTCGACCGTCGTCAGGGAGAACTCGGCCGCGACGAAGAAGCCGGTGCAGGCCGTGAGCACCACGGCGGCGAGGAGGAGCAACCACTCGGTCATCGGGCTCCTCGGTGCCCGCCACGGGCGGAGTCCAACCGGAACGGGCCCGGAACGCGCTCAGGGGCCGCCTTCCGGCGGCCCCTGAGCGGTGGGTCGGGGTGACAGGATTTGAACCTGCGGCCTCGTCGTCCCGAACGACGCGCGCTACCAAGCTGCGCCACACCCCGGGTGTGCCTCGACCACTGTAACCGAGCCGCGGAGCCGGCCCGGCGCCGGGTCATGCGGGTCGCGCGGTCAGCGTGAGCAGCGTCGCCTCCGGCGGGCAGGCGAAGCGGGCCGGCGCGAACGGGCTGGTGCCCAGGCCCGCGGAGACGTGCAGCCAGGTGCCGGCGGGCCGCTCCGGCGACGGTCCGGCCCACCGGTGCAGCCAGCGGGCGCGCTCGCGGTCGATGCCGCAGTTGGTCACCAGCGCGCCGTAGAAGGGCACCCGCAACTGGCCGCCGTGCGTGTGGCCGCACAGCAGCAGGTCGTAGCCGTCGGCGACGAACCGGTCGAGCACCCGGGGCTCGGGGGAGTGCACGACGCCGATCCGCAGGTCGGCGGTGGCGTCCGCGCGCCCGGCGACCTCGTCGTAGCGGTCCCGCTCCAGGTGGGGGTCGTCGAGGCCGGCGAAGGACAGCCGCCGGCCGGCGACGGTGAGCTCGCCGCGGGCGTTGGTGAGGTCCAGCCAGCCGCGGCCGGTGAACGCGTCGCGCATGTCGCGCCAGGGCAGCTCGTCGCCGTGCACCCGCTTCTCGCTGCGCGTGAGGTAGCTCACCGGGTTCTTCGGTCGCGGGGCGTAGTAGTCGTTGGACGAGGTGACGAAGACGCCCGGGCGGTCCAGCAGCGGGTCCAGCGAGCGCAGCACGGCCGGGACGGCGTCGGTGCCGGCGAGGTTGTCGCCGGTGTCGACCACCAGGTCGGGCTCGAGCCCGTCGAGCGCGGCCACCCAGTCCTGCTTGGAGCGCTG
Organism: Geodermatophilus sp. SYSU D00696; assembly: GCF_054050235.1. NCBI lineage: Bacteria > Bacillati > Actinomycetota > Actinomycetes > Geodermatophilales > Geodermatophilaceae > Geodermatophilus > Geodermatophilus sp. SYSU D00696. The sequence continues at coordinate 118,031 of NZ_JBJGYY010000002.1, forward strand.
CCCGGCGGTCATGTGCAGGTCCGAGAGGTGCAGCACGGTCAGCGGCGCCGAGCCCGGGGCGAGGACGGGGACGTCGAAGCGGCGCAGGGTCCAGCGGGTGCGCTCGTACAGCGAGGCGTAGGCCACGGTCGCGGTGCCGGTGGCGACGGCGGCCGTGGGCAGGGCGGTGTACCAGCGCACGGTGCCCGAGCCTACGGGCCGGCCCTGCCGCCGGCGCGGGCGTGCTTGCGGCGTCGTGCCAGGCTGGAGGCGTGTCCGACCTCAAGGATCGCCTGCGCGCCGACCTGACCTCCGCCATGAAGTCGCGCGACGAACTGCGCACCGCGACGCTGCGGATGGTGCTCGCGGCGGTGAGCGCGGAGGAGGTCGCCGGCAAGGAGGCCCGCGAGCTGTCCGACGACGAGGTGCTCGGGGTGCTGCGGCGGGAGGCCAAGCGGCGCCGCGAGGCGGCCGAGGCGTTCGACGCCGCCGGCCGCGGCGAGCAGGCCGGCCGCGAGCGCGCCGAGGGCGAGGTCGTGGCCGACTACCTGCCCGCGCAGCTCGACGACGCCGACCTCGCCGCGCTGGTGGCCGACGCGATCACCCGCACCGGCGCCACCGGCATGAAGGACATGGGCCGGGTCATGGGCGCGGCCAACGCGGCCGCCGCCGGCCGGGCCGAGGGCGGCCGCGTCGCCGCGGAGGTCCGCCGTCAGCTGGGATGAGCCGCGCGCTCTCGTCTAGCCGCCGTTCCGCCCGCCGCCGCCGTTCCAGCCGCCCCGGCCGCCGTCTCCTCCACCGCCGTTGCCGCCGTCGTTGCCGCCGTCGTTGCCGCCGCCGTTGCCGCCGCCACCGGGCGGGCCGGGAGCCGGGCCGCCACCCATCAGTGCCGGGTCGGCCGGCGGGAAGGCCGACGTGGGCTTGTCGGCGAGGTAGGGCGCGAAGGCGTCCCGCCAGATGGTCGCAGGCATGTTGCCGCCGTAGCCGCCGACGTCCTGCTTGGTCTTGGGGTTGAAGACCATGACGCTGCCGGCGTACTCGGGCATGACCCCGACGAAGGCCACCGAGTCGCGGCCCTGAGCGGTACCGGTCTTGCCGGCGATCACGTGCCCGGGGATCGCCGCCCGGGTGCCGGTGCCCTCCGGCAGGGCGGTGTCACCGACGAGGATGGTGGCCAGCGTGTTGGCGATGTTGGCCGGGATCGACTCCGGGGTGCAGTTGTCGTCCGTGACGAGGGGCTGGCCGTCGTCGCCGGTGAGGGGCTGGCCGTTGCGGTCGAGGACCTGCACCAGCGGCATCGGCCGGCACATCGTGCCCTGGGCCCCCAGGGTGGCGTAGGCGTTGGCCAGGTCCAGCGGGCTGGTGGCCTCCGCGCCCAGGGTGAACGACCCGAACTCGCCGTCGATGATCGTGTCGGCGGAGTTCTGCGTGGGCTGGTCGAAGGTCATGCCCATCCGCTCGGCCATGCGCACCGGGCCCTCCACGCTGCCGAGGCGGTCCTCCAGCGCGAGGAAGTAGGTGTTGGAGGAGCGGACGAGCGCCCCCACCATGTCGAGCGTGTCGGGGTAGTTGCCGACGTTGCGGACGCAGTACATCCCGTCGGACTGCTCGCGGTCGCCCCCGCAGGAGGGACCGCGGAAGACGCGGGACGTGTACTGGTTGCCCGGCGTGGTGATCACGGTGCCCGCCCCGATGCCCGCTTCGAGTGCTGCCGCGGCGGTGAACGTCTTGTAGGTCGAGCCGGCGCCCTTGCTGGCCGCCGCGTGGAGCACGACGGACTCGCAGTCGGGGTCCGAGCAGCCGAAGCGCCGGTTGACGCTCATCGCCAGCACGTCGCCGGTGCCCGGCTTGACGGCGGTGAACACGCCGGCCAGCTCGGCGCCCATCGGCAAGGTGTTGAGGACGGCCTGGTCGCCGAGGGTCTGCAGCTGCGGGTCCAGCGTCGTCTGGATGGTCAGCCCGCCGTTGTCCAGCTGCTCCTGGGTGATGCCGAGGACGCCGGTCAGGTAGCCCTGCATGTAGGAGCAGAAGAAGCCGCCGACGACGGCGTCGATGCAGCCGTTGGGCGGGCTGAGGCCCTCGGCCACCTGCACCGGCTGGGCGGAGATCTCGGTCAGCTCGGCCTCGCTGACCAGGCCGAGGTCGAACATCCGCTGCAGCACCTGGTTGCGCCGCGTCTGGCCGTTCTCCGGGTTGGTGATCGGGTCGTCGTTGGCCGGGCTCTGCACCAGCCCGGCCAGCATCGCGGCCTGGGGGAGGGTCAGGTCGATCGCGTTGACGCTGAAGTAGCGCTGGGCGGCGGCCTGGATGCCGTAGGCGCCGCGCCCGAAGTACACGATGTTGAGGTAGCGGGTCAGGATCTCGTCCTTGGAGTAGGTCTCCTCCAGGGCGAGGGCCAGCCGGGCCTCGCGCAGCTTGCGGGACAGGCCCTCGACGCCGTCCTGCTCGGTGGCCGCCGTCCGCTCCTCCGGGGTGTCGGCGGTCTCCAGCAGGGTCTGCTTGACCAGCTGCTGGGTGATCGTCGAGCCGCCCTCCTGCACCGATCCGGCCGACAGGTTGGTCACCGCGGCGCGCAGCGTGCCCTGCACGTCGAGGCCGTTGTGGTCGTAGAAGCGCGAGTCCTCGATGGCGACCAGCGCCTGCTTCATGACCTCCGAGATCTGGTCGGAGGTCACCACCGTGCGGTTGTTGGTGTAGAAGTTCGTGATCAGCGAGCCGTCGGCCGCCAGCACCCGGGAGTTGCCCGCGGGGGTGGCGTCGGTGAGCTCCACCGGCAGTGCGTCGAGCAGCGACGCCGAGTTGCGCGCCGCCACTCCCGCGCCTCCGACCACGGGCAGCAACATGCCGGCGACGAGCGCGCCGGCCACGACGATCATCGCGGCGAGCTTGGCCAGGACCCTGGCGCGGGAGGCAGCAGACATCACCGCCAATGTACGGTGCGTGACCCCCCGTGGCGCTCCCTCAGCCGCGGCGCGCGGGCAGCACCCGGGTGCGGGGCACGCCGGTCGGCGTGTCGTCGTCGGGGCCGGTCAGCGCCTCGGCCATCGCCCGCAGCCCCTCGATGTCGTGGACGTCGCCGGCAGCGGCCGGCACCGCCCGCATGCCCACCTCGGGGTGGGCGCTGGTGAACCGGTCGGCCAGTCGCTGCTCGCGCGTGGCCAGCGCCATCCGCTCGGCGTGCACCCGGAGCGCCCCGGCGACGAGGGCGGCGGGGGTGCCGTCGCCGTCACCGACCGCCTCGGCGGCGGCCTCGGCACGGGTGGCCGACAGCCGGGTGCTCGCCGGCGGGTGGGTCCGGTTGAGCACCAGGCCGGCCAGCGGCATGCCCTCGGCGGAGAGCCGGTCGACGAAGTAGGAGGCCTCGCGCAGCGCGTCGGGCTCGGGGGTGGCGACGACGACGAACCACGTACCCGGCCGGTGCAGCAGCTCGTAGGTGGCGGTGGCCCGCTCGCGGAACCCGCCGAACATGGTGTCCAGGGCGGACACGAACGCGGAGATGTCGCGGAGCAGCTGGCCGCCGAGGACCTTGCTGATGATCCGGCTGAAGAAGAGGAAGCCGGCGCTGGCGAACCGGAACCCGGCCCGGCTGGGCGCCATGAGCAGCCGGATCATCGTGCCGTCGAGGAAGCGGCTCATCCGGTTGGGGGCGTCGAGGAAGTCCAGCGCCGACCGCGACGGGGGCGTGTCGACGACGATGAGGTCCCACGTGTCGGCCGCCCGCAGCTGGCCCAGCTTCTCCATCGCCATGTACTCCTGCGTGCCGGCGAAGGACGAGGAGAGGGTCTGGTAGAAGGGGTTGGCCAGGATCTGCTCGGCCCGCTCGGGGGTCGAGTGCGCCACGACGATGTCGTCGAACGTGCGCTTCATGTCCAGCATCATCGCGTTGAGGTCGCCGGGGATCCCCGGGACCTCGACCCGCCGTGGCTCGTTGTCGAGCTCCTCGAGGCCCAGCGACTGGGCCAGCCGGCGCGCGGGGTCGATGGTCAGGACGACGACCCGGCGGCCGGCCTCCGCGGCGGCCAGCGCGAGCGCGGCCGACGTCGTCGTCTTGCCCACCCCGCCGGAGCCGCAGCAGACCACGATGCGGGTCGCGGGGTCGGTGATGAGCGCGGCGAGGTCCATGGGCGGTGCCTGCCGGGGCGAGCCGGCCGCGCGGCCCGGGCGGGCGGCGGCGTCGTCAGCGGCGGCCGCGCTCACGCCGCCACCTCCGCGCCGAGCGCGTCCTCGAGCCGGCCGGCCAGCTCGAACAGGCAGCCGAGGTCCATCGGCCCGGGCAGCAGCGGCAGCTCCACCGTCGGGCGGCCCAGGGACTCCACGCGGGCGCGCAGCGCGTCCTGGGCGGCCCAGCGCTGGGCGTGCTCGACGACCTCGGCGGCCAGCGCGTCGGCCAGCTCGCCGTCCTGGGGCAGGCCCGCCGCCGTCAGGCCCGGCGCGAGGTCGGACCCGGCGAGCCGGCCCTCGGCGGCGCGGCGGAGGTCGTCGGCCGGGAGCGCCGGCTCGGTGGCCATGTTGACGATCACCGTCCCGACCGGCAGGCCGACCGCGGTCAGCTCGGCGATGGCGTCGGCGGTCTCCTGCACCGGCATGTCCTCGAGCAGGGTGACCAGGTGGACCGCCGTCTGCGGGGAGCGCAGCACCGCCATGACGCCGTCGCTCTGGGTCTTGATCGGGCCGGAGCGGGCGAGGCCGGCCATCTCGCTGGTGACGTTGAGGAAGCGGGTGATCCGCCCGGTGGGCGGGGCGTCGACGACGACGGCGTCGTACACGCGACGGCCGTCCTTGCGGCGGGTGACCGCCTCCTTGACCTTCCCGGTGATCAGGACGTCGCGCAGGCCCGGGGCGATCGTGGTCGCGAAGTCGACCGCGCCCATCCTGCGCAGCGCCCGGCCGGCGCGGCGGAGGTTGTAGAACATCTCGAGGTACTCGAGCAGGGCCTCCTCGACGTCGATCGCGAGGGCCCGCACCTCCCCGCCGCCGCGGGTGACGGCCACCCGGCGCTCCTCGTAGGGCAGCGGCGGGGTGTCGAAGAGCTGCGCGATGCCCTGGCGGCCCTCGCACTCGACCAGCAGGACGGTGTGCCCCTCGGCGGCCAGGGCCAGGGCCAGGGCCGCGGCGACCGTGGTCTTGCCGGTGCCGCCCTTCCCGGTCACGAAGTGGCAGCGCACGGGCAGGTCGGGGCTCACCCGGCCCAGCCTAGGAGTCGGAGGACCCTCCTGCTCCCCACCCTTCCCGAGCTCACGGCGGGGCCCTGCAGGAGGGCCGAGGCGGGGGCCGGGACGGGGCCGTGGTCCTGCGCTAGCGTCGTGGCCCATGAGCGAACCGGCCCGCCGCAGGTGGGAGTACGCCACCATCCCGCTGCTGATCCACAACACCAAGGCGATCCTCGACTCGTGGGGCACCGACGGGTGGGAGCTCGTGACGGTGCTGCCCGGCCCGGCGGGGTCCGAGCAGCCGGTCGCCTACCTCAAGCGCCCGATCGGCTGAGGCGCCCGCGATGACCTCCGCCCAGGACCCCCGGACCCAGAGCTGGCACGCCCGGCTGGCGCAGCTGGGCATCCGGCTGCCCCCGGTCGCTGCGCCGGTCGCCTCCTACGTGCCGGCCGTGCGCTCCGGGCAGCTGGTGTTCACCAGCGGCCAGCTGCCCTTCGTCGACGGCGGGCTGCGGCGCACCGGCAAGGTCGGTGGCTCGGTCGACCCCGAGGACGCCGCCGCCGACGCCAAGCTGTGCGCGCTGAACGCGCTGGCCGCCGTCGACGAGCTCGTCGGCCTCGACCAGGTCGCCCGTGTGGTGCGGGTGGTCGGCTACGTGGCCAGCGCCGAGGGCTTCAGCGGCCAGCCGCGGGTGGTCAACGGCGCCAGCGAGCTGCTGGGCAAGATCTTCGGCGACGCCGGCCGGCACGCCCGCAGCGCCGTGGGCGTCGCCGAGCTGCCGCTGGGCGCGCCGGTGGAGGTCGAGCTGACCGTCGAGCTGAGGGGATGACGGCGGAGATCCGCCCGGCGGCCACGGTCCTGCTGCTGCGCGACGGCGCGGCGGGCCTCGAGGTCCACCTGCTGAGGCGTACCCGCGGGATGCCGTTCGCCGGAGGGATGACCGCCTACCCCGGCGGCGGGGTCGACCCCCGCGACGGCGACACCGACGTCGCGTGGGCCGGACCGCCACCGGCGCAGTGGGCGGCGTCGCTGGGGTGCGACGAGCGGGTCGCCCGGGAGCTGGTCTGCGCCGCGGTCCGGGAGACGTTCGAGGAGGCCGGCGTGCTGCTGGCCGGGTCGCCCGACGGCCGCGACGTCGTCCCGGACGTCTCCGGCGACGACTGGGAGGCCGAGCGGCAGGCGCTGCTCACCCGGGAGCTGTCCCTGGCCGAGCTGCTCGCCCGCCGCGGCCTGGCGCTGCGGGCGGACCTGCTGCGGCCCTTCGCGCACTGGGTGACCCCGCCCCAGGAGACCCGGCGCTACGACACCCGGTTCTTCGCCGCGGCCCTGCCCGCCGGGCAGGAGGCCCGCGACGTCTCCGGGGAGGCCGACGAGGCCAGCTGGCTGACGCCGGACGCCGCGCTCGCCGAGATGCGCACGGGCGCGCGGCCCATGCTGCCGCCGACCATCCACACGCTCGGCCAGCTGGCGGCCTTCCCCGACGTGGCCTCGGCGCTGGCCGGCAGCCCGCCGGAGCCGCTGACGCCGATCATGCCGGAGCTGCGGACGACCCCCGAGGGCCGCTACGCCGAGCTCCCCGACGGCACCCGCATCGGCCTCGTGGTGCCGCTCCCCTCGTGACCCTCCGGGTCACACCGCCACCAGGTGCCAGAGGCCCAGGACCCGACGGGTCCTGGGCCTCTGGCGTCGAGTCGGTCAGCGCGCGCGGCGGCGGAGTCGGTCCTCGTCGAGGACGACGACCGACTTGCCCTGCAGCTGGATCCAGCCGCGGTGCACGAAGTCGGCCAGCGCCTTGTTCACCGTCTCGCGGGAAGCGCCCACGAGCTGGGCCAGCTCCTCCTGCGTGAGGTCGTGCTTGACCCGCAGGCCGTCGGTCTCGCGGCTGCCGAAGCGGTCGGCCATCTGCAGCAGCGCCTTCGCGACGCGGCCCGGGACGTCGGTGAAGATCAGGTCGGCGACGGAGTCGTTCGTGCGGCGCAGCCGGCGGGCCAGCACGTGCAGCAGCCGCTCGCCGACCTCCGGGTGCGCCTCGATCCACGGGCGCAGCACCGACTGGGGCATCTTCGCCAGCTTGACGTCGGTGACCGCGGTGGCGGTCGCCGTGCGCGGGCCGGGGTCGAACACCGACAGCTCGCCGAACTGGTCGGAGGGCCCCATGACGGCGAGGACGTTCTCGCGGCCGTCGGGGGAGCGGCGGGACAGCTTGATCTTCCCGGTCAGGACGATGTACAGGCTGTCGCCGGGCTCACCCTCGTTGAACACCACCCGGCCCCGCGGGAGGGTGATCGTCTCCAGACGGCTGGCGACCGGGTCGACGGCCTCCTCCGAGAGCCCCTGGAAGAGCCCGGACTGGGCCAGCACCTCGTCCACCACGTGTCTCTCCACCCACCGTTCGCGTCGCGTCTCCCTGCGGACGGAGCCGCCCGCATCCGTAGGGAGTCTAGGCGGCTGTGCCCGCCGTCACCCGATCGGTACGGGAGGGCCCCCCGGACTGGTGAGGTGGTGGTCCTCGCTCAGACGATCGGTTCGGTGCTGCGCTGCACCCGCGAGCGACGCCGGCGGCGCCACCGCGCCATGGCCCGGCGGATGCCCGAGGCGGCCAGCGTGTCGACCTCGCCCGGGGTCGCCGACTGGAGGAACTCGGCCACCTCGCGCGGCGACGTCGGCCGGCGCAGGGGCTCCTCGACGCGCTCCATGACGAGCAGGAAGGCGATGACCATCGGCGGGAAGAGGATGACGATGAGCGCGACCACGTCACCTCCTGGTTCCGTCGCTGCAGGCGGGCCTCCACCGCCATGGTGGCACGGCCCCGGTGCTGTCGCCGGTGACGCATACCCTCGACCGCGTGTCCACGCCGGCCTACGCGCGCCCCTCGCGGCGCCGCGCTCCCGCCCGCCCGGCCTCTCCGTTCGACCCGGACGAGACGCCGCTGGCCCGCACCCGCCGTGCCCGCCGCATGGCCCGTGAGCTGGCCGTCCTCCACCCCGACGCGCACTGCGAGCTCGACTTCACCAGCGCCTTCGAGCTGCTCGTGGCCACGGTGCTCTCGGCGCAGACCACCGACAAGACGGTGAACAAGGTCACCCCCGCGCTCTTCGCCACGTACCCCGACGCCGTGGCGCTGGCCGGTGCCGACCGGGCCCACCTCGAGGAGATCCTCAAGCCCACCGGCTTCTTCCGCGCCAAGGCCACCTCCGTGCTGGGCCTCGCACAGGCCCTGGTCGAGCGGTTCGACGGCGAGGTGCCCGGCCGGATGGCCGACCTCGTCACGCTGCCCGGGGTCGGCCGCAAGACGGCGAACGTCGTCCTGGGCAACGCCTTCGACGTCCCCGGGCTCACCGTCGACACCCACTTCGGCCGGCTGGTCCGCCGCTTCGGGTGGACCGCCGAGGAGGACCCGGTCAAGGTCGAGGCCGAGGTCGCCGAGCTCGTCCCCAAGCGCGACTGGACCATGTTCAGCCACCGCGTGATCTTCCACGGCCGCCGGGTCTGCCACGCCAAGAAGGCCGCCTGCGGCGCGTGCGGGCTCGCCCGCTGGTGCCCGTCCTACGGCATCGGCCCCACGGACCCCGAGGCCGCCGTGAAGCTGGTCAAGACGCCCGCGGCCTCGGACACCGAGTGAGCGCCGGGTCCCGGGGGAGCGCGGCACGGCGGGCGGCCGCCTTCCTGCTCGGGCTGGCCGCCACCCTGTCGGCGTGCACGGCGGCGGAGGACGCCGACGCGGGGCAGCCCCCGGCCGTCTCCCCGACCTGGAGCGCGCCGCTCCAGGCCTGTGCCGAGCAGCCCGACGCGCCGGCCCGCGGGGCGGCGACCCTGCCCGCGGTGGAGCTGCCCTGCCCGGGCGGGGGCACCCTCGATCTCGGCCGCGCCCCGGGCGTGCCCACCGTGGTCAACCTGTGGGCGAGCTGGTGCACCCCCTGCCGCGAGGAGCTCCCGCTGGTGCAGGACCTCGCCGACACCGCCGCCGGCCGGGTCGCCGTGGTCGGCGTCATCAGCAAGGACGGCGTGCCGCAGGCCGACTCCTTCGCCACCGACGCCGGCGTCACCTTCCCCAGCGCCTTCGACGGCGACGGCGCGCTGATGGACGCCCTCGGGCTCAACGTCCTGCCGTTCACCTACTTCGTCGACGCCGACGGCGCGCTCGTGCACACCAAGGTCGGCCCGGTGGCCTCGGTCGACGAGTTGCGCACGCTGGTCGCCGAGCACCTCGGGGTGCAGCTGTGACCGGCGTGCTGCCCGGCGTCGACACCGCCGACCTGCCCGAGTACCTGCAGCGGCTGCTGACCGCCTCCGCCGACCTGCCGCTGCGGCACCGGCTGGGCGCCCCCAGCGACACCGCCCGCCGCTCGGCGGTGCTGGTCCTCTTCGGCGAGGGCCCGCGCGGCGCCGACGTCCTGCTCATCGAGAAGTCCGCCCGGCTGCGCACGCACGCCGGCCAGCCGGCGTTCCCCGGCGGCGGCGCCGACCCCGGCGAGGACTACCCGGTGGCGACGGCGCTGCGGGAGGCGCACGAGGAGGCCGGCGTCGACCCGGCCGGCGTGCGCGTGCTCGCGACGCTGCCCGAGCTGTTCCTCGGCCCGTCGGACAACCTCGTCGTCCCCGTGGTGGCGTGGTGGGACGACCCCGCCGACGTCGCGGTCGGCGACCCGGCGGAGGTGGCGCGGGTGGCCCGGGTGCCGCTGGCCGAGCTCACCGACCCCGCGAACCGGTTCCGCGTCCGCCACCCGGCCGGCTACGTCGGCCCGGCGTTCGGCGTCGCCGGGATGGTCGTGTGGGGCTTCACCGCGGGCCTGCTCGACGCGCTGCTCGAGGCCGCGGGCCTCGCCCGGCCCTGGAACGCCCGCGACGTGCGGCCGCTGGCCTCCACCGGGGTGCGGCCGGCCGCGGTCCCGGGCTCCCTCGGCGAGGGCGGCGCCGAGGACGCCGCCGCGCCGACGGTCGCCGACGGCGCCCCGGGCGCCCCCGCGGCGCGTACGGTTCCGCGGCGATGAGCGCGATGTGGACGCGCCGCCTCCCGGTGGCGCTGACCGGTGCGGTGCTGGCGGCCGGGACGCTGGCCGGCTGCGGCTCCGGCGACGACGGCGGGGCCGCGGCGGCGCCGTCGACCGACCCGTCGCTGGGCCGGGTGACCGTGGCCGAGGACGGCGTCCAGGAGGTCACCATCGAGACCCCCGACGACTACGTGTTCGTGCCCGAGACGTTCACCGTCGACCCCGGGCGGGTGCGGCTGACCCTCACCAGCACCGCCGAGCAGATGACCCACAACCTGCGGTTCCGCCCCGGCGCCGGTCCGGAGGAGATCACCGAGGAGATCCCGCTGCTCGCGCCGGGGGAGAGCGAGACCATCGAGTTCGAGGTGACCGCACCCGGCGACCACCCGTTCGACTGCACCTTCCACATCCAGCTCGGCCAGGTCGGCGTCATGACGGTGCGCGGCTGAGCCATGTCGCTGGTGGACGTCGTCCTCATCGGGCTCGCGCTCGTCTTCGCCTACTCCGGCTTCCGGCAGGGCCTGCTGGTCTCGGCCACGTCCTTCCTCGGCTTCCTCGGCGGCGCGGTGCTCGGCGCGCAGCTGTCCGGGCCCGTCGCCGACCGGCTGGACAGCACACCGGTCACCCGCGTGTTCGCCGCGCTCGTCGTCGTCCTCGCCGGGGCCCTGCTCGGGCAGCTGGTCGCCGGTGCCGTCGGCCGGGCGGTCCGCCGCCGGGTCACCTGGGAGCCGGCGGAGGTGCTCGACTCCGTCGCGGGCGCCGTGCTGTCGGCGGTGGCCGTGCTGCTGGTCGCCTGGATGGTGGCCACGCCGCTGGCCCTCGCACCGTTCCCGCAGCTGGCCGGCCAGGTCCGCAAGTCCGCCCTCGTGCAGGCCGTCGACCAGACGGTGCCCGGCAGCGTGCGGGCGGTCTACGACTCGCTGCGGGAGGCGATCGACCGGCGCGGGCTGCCCGACGTCCTCGACCCGTTGACCCCCACCGAGGCGCGCGAGGTCGACACACCGGACCAGGCGCTGGCCAGCAGCCCCGTCGTCGGCCAGGTGAGCGGGTCGGTGGTGAAGATCAGCGGTATCGCGCCGTCGTGCTCGCGGCAGATCGACGGGTCGGGTTTCGTCTACGCGCCCGGTCGCGTGATGACCAACGCCCACGTGCTCGCCGGGGTGGCCGAGCCCGTGGTCGAGGCCGAGGGTGAGGAGTACGAGGCGACGGCGGTGTACGTCGACGAGCAGCTCGACGTCGCCGTGCTCGCCGTCCCGGACCTGCCGCAGGTGCCGCTCAGCTTCGCCGCGGAGGTGTCGGACACCGGCGACGACGCGATCATCATGGGCTATCCCGGCGGCGGCCCCCTGTTCGTCGGGCCCGCCCGCGTCCGCGACCGGCTCCCGATCAGCGGCCCGGACTTCCGCGACACCGGGACCGTGCAGCGGGACGTCTACGCCCTCCGCGGCGAGGTGCGTGCCGGCAACTCCGGTGGGCCGCTGTTCGACCCCACCGGCCAGGTGCTCGGGGTGGTGTTCGCCTCGGCGATCGACGACCCGGCCACCGGGTACGCGCTGACCGCGCAGCAGGTGGCCGCGGCCGCCCAGGCGGGCGCCACCGCGACCGCCGCGGCCGACACCGGCCCCTGCGAGTGAAAGGACCTCCCCGCCCCCCCACCACTCGCTCCGCTCGTGGCAGGCCCCTGCGGGCAGGCCGTTCCAGCACGTCACCAGGCTCGCCGCGGGACCCTGCGAGGGGGCCGTTCCAGCACGTCACCAGGCCCCTGCGAGGGGCCGCACGTCACCTCGCCCAGGTGGCGATCGCGGCGCTGACCTCGGCGGCGGCCTCCTCGGGCGGGAAGTGCCCGACGCCGGGCAGCTCGCGCCACTCGTAGGCTCCGGCCACGTAGCGGCCCGAGCCGCGCGCGGTCCGTGGCAGGACCAGCGGGTCCAGCGCGCCGTGCAGTTGCAGGGTGGGCGCGGTGACCGGGGCGGCCATCCGGCGGGCGAAGCGCAGCCCGTCGGGCCGCACCTGCGAGCGGCCGGCCCAGCGGAAGTACTCCATCGACCCGTAGGCCGCCTGCGGGATCCGCGCGGCGGAGCGGTAGCGCTCGACCGCCTCGGCGAAGTCGGCGGTGTGCGTCCAGTCCGGCCCGGCCCAGCGGCGCAGGAAGTCGGCGACCGGGTCGTCGTCGGCCCGGGTCAGCCGCCGCTCGGGCAGCCGGGGGACCTGGAAGCCCAGCACGTGGCGCAGCGCCCGCCGTTGGGCGCGGTCGCGCAGCCCCGCGCGCAGCAGCCTCGGGTGGGCCATCGAGACGACGACGAGACGGCGGACGCTGCGCGGGTGCAGCGCGGCCATCGTCCAGGCGACCAGCCCGCCCCAGTCGTGCCCGACGACGACGGCGTCCTGCTCACCGAGGGCGCGTACCAGCGCGGCGACGTCGCTGGCCGCCGTCGGCAGGTCGTAGCCGCGCGGCGGCTTGTCGCTGGCGCCGTAGCCGCGCAGGTCGGGGGCGACGGCGCGGAAGCCCGCCTCGGCGAGGACCGGCAGCTGGGCGCGCCAGGTCCACCAGTACTGCGGGAACCCGTGCAGCAGCAGGACCAGCGGGCCCTCCCCGGCCTCGGCGAGGTGCAGCCGGACGCCGTTGGCCGACGCGTCCCGGTGCAGCCAGGGGCCGGGCAGCAGGACGCTGGTCGCGTCGGGCCGCTCGTCGGCGGGGGCGCCCCCGGGCCGCCCGCTCGCGCCGCTCAGACCAGGTAGGTGTCGGGGGAGCGCCGCTCGACGCGCCCGTTGCTCACCGTCGGCAGGGCGCGGCGGCGGGTGCCGGGAGCCTCGCGGTGCATCACCTCGGGCAGCTCACGCAGCGACTCCATCGTCCGCTCGGGCTTGTCGATCTTCTTGAGGATCCGCTGGCCGACCAGCCCGGCCACGGCCGCGACCAGCAGCAGGCCGACCGTGACGATCAGGTAGGACACCCAACGGGGCAGACCCAGCCAGGTGAACAGCTCGGCGAGCATGATGAACAGGAACAGGCCGGCGAAGGCCAGCAGGACGCCCGCGACGGCGAACAGCCCGACGCTCACGCCGGCCTTCTTCGCCGAACGGCTGACCTCGGCCTTGGCCAGCTCGATCTCCGCGCGGACGAGCGTGGACACGTCGGCCATGGCGCTCTGCACCAGCGACCCCACCGAGGGCTCGGCGCTGACGGCATGCCGCCCGGTGGACTGGGTGGACGACGCGCTGTGGGCCACGGGGGCTCCTCCCTGGTCGGGCTCGTCGGACCGGCCGCCGGAGACGGCCTGACGGTGATCGTCCCTCATGATCGCGTCCGCCGCGCCCCGGCGTCCCCCGCAGGTGCGTCCGGCAGGGGTGGGCCCGGGCATTGGAAGCTCTCCCCACGTCCCGGGCGCCAGGACGTGGGGAGAGCTTCCAATGCCTGGTTCAGTCGTCGGAGCCGCTGGACGCCGGCAGCTTCTCCTTGATCAGGTTCATCACCGACGAGTCGGTCAGCGTGGTGACGTCGCCGAGCTCGCGGTTCTCCGCGACGTCGCGCAGCAGCCGCCGCATGATCTTGCCGGAGCGGGTCTTGGGCAGCTCCTGCACGACCATGATCTGGCGCGGCTTGGCGATCGGGCCGATGTCCTTGGACACGTGCGTGCGCAGCTGCTGCACCAGGTCGTCGCCGGTGGCGCCCTCGCCCTGCTGCTCGGCGCTGCCGCGGAGGATGACGAACGCGACGATGCCCTGCCCGGTGGTCGGGTCGCTGGCGCCGACGACGGCGGCCTCGGCCACCGCCGGGTGGGCGACCAGCGAGGACTCCACCTCGGTGGTGGAGATGCGGTGCCCCGACACGTTCATGACGTCGTCGACCCGGCCGAGCAGCCAGATGTCACCGTCCTCGTCCTTCTTGGCACCGTCGCCGGCGAAGTAGACCTCCTTGCCGAACCGCGACCAGTAGGTGTCGACGTAGCGGTCGTCGTCGCCCCAGATGGTGCGCAGCATCGACGGCCACGGTGCGGTGAGCACCAGCAGGCCGGTGGAGTCGTCACCGAGCTCGTTGCCCTCGTCGTCGACCACCTTGGCGCTGATGCCGGGGAAGGGGGTCTGCGCCGAGCCCGGCTTGAGCCGCGTGACCCCGGGCAGCGGGGTGATCATGTGGGCGCCGGTCTCGGTCTGCCACCAGGTGTCGACGATCGGGCAGCGGCCGCCGCCGATGTTCTGGTGGTACCAGAGCCACGCCTCGGGGTTGATCGGCTCGCCGACCGAGCCCAGGACCCGCAGCGACGAGAGCTCGAAGCCGGCCGGGATGTCCTCGCCCCACTTCATGAACGTCCGGATCACCGTGGGCGCGGTGTAGAGGATCGTGACGCGGTACTTCTCGATCAGCTCGAACCAGCGGCCGCGGTGCGGCGTCTCCGGCGTCCCCTCGTACATCACCGACGTCGCCCGGTTGGCCAGCGGGCCGTAGACGATGTAGCTGTGGCCGGTGACCCAGCCGACGTCGGCCGCGGTCCAGTAGACGTCGCTGTCGGGCTTGAGGTCGAACGTCGCCCAGTGCGTGTAGGCGACCTGGGTCAGGTAGCCGCCGGAGGTGTGCAGGATCCCCTTCGGCTTCGCCGTCGTCCCCGACGTGTACATGATGTAGAGCGGGTGCTCGGCGTCGAACGCCTCGGGCGTGTGCTGCGGCGACTGCCGGTCGACGACGTCGTGCCACCACAGGTCGCGGCCCTCGGTCCAGTCGACGTCCTGCTCGGTGCGCCGGACGACCAGCACGTTGCGGACGCCCTCGGTGCGGGTCAGGGCGTCGTCGACGGCGGGCTTGAGGGCGCTGGGGGCCCCGCGCCGGTAGCCGCCGTCGGCGGTGACGACGACGACGGCGCCGGCGTCGGTGATCCGGCTGGCCAGGGCGTCGGCGGAGAAGCCGCCGAAGACGACCATGTGCACCGCGCCGATGCGGGCGCAGGCGAGCATCGCGACGATCGTCTCGGGGATCATCGGCATGTAGATGGCGACCCGGTCACCGGCCTGGACGCCGAGCTCGACCAGCGCGTTGGCCGCCCGGCACACGTCCTCGGTGAGCTGGGCGTAGGTGATCGTGCGGGTGTCGCCCGGCTCGCCCTCCCAGTGGTAGGCGACCTGGTCCCCGTGGCCGGCCTCGACGTGCCGGTCGAGGCAGTTGTAGGCGACGTTGAGCTTCCCGCCGACGAACCACTTCGCGAAGGGCGGGTTGCTCCAGTCCAGCACCTGGTCCCAGTCCTGCGACCAGCTCAGCCGGCGGGCGGCCTCCTCCCAGAACGCCAGCCGGTCGCGCTTGGCCTCGGCGTAGACGTCCGGGCCGACGTTCGCCTCGGCAGCCAGTGCCTCCGGCGCGGGGAAGCGGCGGCCCTCCGGCCCGGTCGACTCGCTCACGTGGGGCTCCCTCCGTGTCAGGTGTCGCGCGCCGCCGGCGGGCGGCGTGTCCCAGCACACACCGTAGGGCCCGGAGGACGCCGGGGCAGGGCCCGTCGCGACCACCCCGCGGTGGCCTGCCGGAGACTGGCCCGGTGGACGGCGGACCGCAGGGGGCCGTGGCGGCCCGGGTGCCCGGGGCCGCCGCGCTCGGTCTGCTCGCCCCGCCCGCGGCCCGGCCGCTGCCGGCGGTGCTCCTGGCCGACGCCGGCTGGACGGCGGAGCGGGTCGGTGCGCTGGGCCGCCGGTACCGCAGCGGCGACCGCCGGGCGCTGGCCACGGTGTGGTGGTACTCGGCGTCGGCGGTGCTGGTGACCCCCGTGGCGGCGGGGCTGGCCACCGGGCGCCCGCTGTCGGCGCGGCTGGCCGACACCACGCTGTACGAGGTCGGCGGCACGCTGCTGGCCGGGGTGTCCGCGGCGCCGGCCGGGCCGGACCCGGCGGGGGACCTGCGGGAGTCGCTCGCCGCGGCCGTCGCCGCCGTCGCCGCGGCGGGCGGGGTGCGCGAGCGCCCGCTGTGGGCGGTGGCCACCGACGCGCTGGCCGGCCGGCTGCTGGCGCTGGGCCGGGCCCTGGGCGACGTCGCGGCGGTGACCGCGCTGGCCGCGCCGGTGGCCGCCGCGGTCGGCCCACCGCTGCCGGCGCCGCGCTACACCGACGTCGGCGGGACCCGGTTCGTCCGCCGGGTCTCCTGCTGCCTGCTCCTGCGGCTGCCCGGGCAGCCGACGTGCACCGCCTGCCCGGGCCGCCCGCCGGAGCACCGGCGGGTGCTGCTCGAGGCCGCCGCGGGTCTGTGGTGAGGCGAGCTCACCGGGCCAGCGCGCGGGCGATCGCCGCCCGGAGGTCGTCGATGCCCTCACCGGTCACCGCGGAGACCGGCACCGCGTCCGGGTACGCCGCCCGGAGCCCGGCGAGCCACCCGTCCGGCGCGACGTCGACCTTGTTGAGGGCCAGCAGCTCCGGGTGGTCGCGCGCGCCGATCTCGTAGAGGACGCCGCGCACCGCCGTCACCTGCGCCATGGCGTCGGGCGCGGAGGCGTCGACGACGTGCAGGACCAGGTCGGCCTCGACCACCTCCTCCAGCGTGCCGCGGAAGGCGTCGACCAGCTGGTGGGGGAGGTGGCGGACGAAGCCCACCGTGTCGGTGAGCGTGTAGTGCCGGCCGTCCGGGGTGCGGCCCTGGCGGACCGTGGGGTCCAGGGTGGCGAACAGCGCGTCCTGCACCAGCACGTCGGCGCCGGTCAGCCGGTTGAGCAGGGCGGACTTCCCGGCGTTGGTGTAGCCGGTGAGCGCCACCGCGGGGACCCGGTTGGACCGGCGGCGGCTGCGGGTGCGCTGCCGGCGGGCGGCGGTCTGCTGCACCTGTCGCCGCAGCAGGGTGATCCGGCGGCGCAGGTGGCGACGCTCGCTCTCCAGGCGCTGCTCGCCCGGTCCGCGGACGCCGGTCCCCGCGCCGCCGGCGGTGCGCCCGCCGCCGATCCGCGAGAGCGCCGTGCCCTGCCCGCGCAGCCGCGGCAGCTGGTAGGCCAGCTGGGCCAGCTCCACCTGCGCCCGGCCCTCGCTGCTGCGTGCGTGCTGGGCGAAGACGTCGAGGATGAGCGCGGTCCGGTCGACGACCCGGGCGCCGACCCGGTCCTCCAGGTTGCGCACCTGTCCCGGCGAGAGGTCGCCGTCGGCGATGACCAGCCCGGCCCCCTTCTCCGCCACCAGCTCCGACAGCTCGGCGACCTTGCCCGAGCCGAGGTAGGTGGCCGGGTCGGGGTGCTGGCGCGGCTGCACCATGCGGCCCACCACGGCCACGCCGTCGGTGTCGGCCAGCCGCTCCAGCTCGTCCAGCGGGTCGACGGCGTGCCCGTCCCCCTCACCGTCCCCACGGGCGTCGTCGGGCCGGAGCCCCAGCAGCACCGCGCGGGGCGGCTCCGCGCCGTCCCCGGCCGCCGTCCCCTCCTGTCGTGCTCCGAGCAGCCACGTGCCTGGCATCCCGGCCTCCCCGGCCGCCGTGGCCGGGGAGGAGGGCCGTGCTGGCCCGGTCGTCCCGGCTCCGCCAGCCTCGCCGGTCGGCTCCCGTCCCGCCACCGGGACGGAGGAGCAGCGGGTCGCCGGACCGGTACCGGGTGTGACGCCGGTGGCCGCGGCCGGGGGTCAGGGGAGGCAGCCGCGCACGGACTGGTCCTCCCGGTCGGCCAGGGTCCGGTCACCGGCCTGGACGAGCAGTCCGGTCGCCGAGATCGTGAACGGGGTCCCCTGCTCCGACCGGCCGACCGCGAGGAACCTGCTGGTGATCGTCACGACGCCCTCGCGCGGGCGCACGGCCCACCGGTCGGTGTACCGGGTGGTGTACGTGTGCGCGCCGGAGCGGACCACCAGGGTCCCCCGCGTCTCGGAGCGTGCGTCGAGCACGCTGGCATCGACCTCGGGGCTCTCGGTCAGGGCGACCACCTGCGCGTCGGTCAGGCCGGCGACCGTCGACCGCAGTCGGATCGTCTGCGTGCCGGTGAAGTGGGCGGTCTCCTGCGGGGTGCACACCCCGGTGTCCCCGTCCGCGCCGGTGGCCTGGTGGGTCTCCTGGACGGGGACCGTCACGACGTAGTGGGTGGACGGCGGCCCGGCCCAGGCGGCGGAGGGGAGCGCCACCCCGGCCGCGGCGAGCGCGGCGACCAGCGCGGGCCGCCGTCGGCGGCGGGGGCGCACCCGGGGAGGGGAGTGCTCGGCACCGGTCCGGTCGGGAGCTGCCGGTCCACGGCGCCGCGGCTGCGAGCGGGTGTCCATGAGGACCTCCAGGTGTGGGTCGGTGGACGGTCCGAGCCTCTCGGGCGGCGGTGGGCCGGCACATCGGGCGGCAGGTGGGTCCGCCTCCGCCTGCCGGTGGACCCGGATCGCTCCGCGGACGGACCAGCCGGGGGGCGCGGGCGGCTACCGTTCCCCCGTGACCCGGCAACGGGTGCTGGACCGCCGGCGGGCGGGGACGGGACTGCCCGGGACGTCCCTCGGGGAGTGGCTCCCCGCCGTGGCGATGGCCGGGCTGTGCGTCGCCGAGGCACTCCTGGGGTCGGCGTCCCGTCACCCGGCCGCGGACGCGGTCGCCGGGGCGTCCGCGGCGCTCGTGCTGGCGGCGCGCCGCCGGGCGCCGGTCACCGTCCTGCTCGTCGCCTGCGCCGTGCTCCTCCTGCCGGCCGCGCTCGACGGCGCCTCCCAGTCAGGGGCCCAGGCGGCGGTGATCGCCGCCGGGGTCTACGCCTGCGGCCGCCACGGGCACCGGCCCGGGGCCCTGGTCGGCGTACCCGTCGGGTCGGCGGCGGTGCTGCTGCACCTGGCCTGGGACCCGCTCGGCAGCGTGGCCTCCTCCTGGGTCTGGGCGCTCCACCCCGTCTGGATCTACGCCGCGGGGGCGTGGGTGCGCCAGCAGGCCGGTGCGGTCGAGCGGACGCGGGCGGAGGTCGAGGCCCGGGCGGCGGCGGCCGCTGCCGAGCACCGCGTGCGCCTCGCGCGCGAGGTGCACGACGTGCTCGCCCACGACCTGGTCGTGATGCTCGTGCAGGCCGGGGTCGCCGACGAGCTGCTCGAGTCCGACCCGGACCGCGCCCACCGGGCGCTCGCCCACGTCCAGGACACCGGCCGCTCGGCCATGCAGGACGTCCGCGGGGTGCTGGAGGCCCTGCGCGGGCCGGTGGACCCGCGCGGCGAGGGCCCCTCCGGGTCGGCCGTCGAGCAGATCGGGACCGTCGTGGCCGCCGTCCGCGCGGCCGGCGTGCCGGTCTCCCTCGTCGTGACCGGTGCGGCGGACGGGCTGGACCCGGGGACCGGAGCGGTCGCCGTCCGGGTGGTCCAGGAGGCGCTGACCAACGTGCTGCGGCACGCCGGGCGGCCGACGACCGAGGTCCGGCTGACGGTGGCCGACGGCCGGCTCGCCGTGCAGGTGCACAACGAGCCCGGCGCCCCGCCCGTGCGGCACCGCCCCGGTGGCCGCGGGCACGGCCTGCGCGGGATGCGGGAGCGGGTCACGGCCGCCGGCGGCACCGTCGCCGCGGGGCCGGACGCCGCGGGCGGTTTCACCGTGGCGGCGGAGCTCCCGCTGCCCGCCAGGGCGGGCGGTGCCGGGTGATCCGCGTCCTGGTCGCCGACGACCAGGAGCTGGTGCGCGAGGGGCTGGCCCTCATCCTCGGCGCCCAGCCCGACGTCGACGTCGTCGGGACCGCCTCCGACGGCGTCGAGGCGGTCGCCCTGGCCCGGCAGCTCGCGCCCGACGTCGTCCTGATGGACGTGCGGATGCCGCGGCTCGACGGGATCCAGGCCACCCGGCGGATCCAGGCCGCGGCGCCGGGGTGCCGCGTCCTCGTGCTGACCACCTACGACCTCGACGAGCACGTCCTCGACGCGCTCGCGGCCGGTGCGAGCGGCTACCTGCTCAAGGACACGCCGCGCCCCTCGCTGCTGGCCGCGGTCCGCGCCGTCGCGGAGGGGGACGTCCTCCTCGACCCCGGGGTCACCCGCCGCCTGGTCGACCGCCACCTGCGCGGACCGGCCACCCCGGCCGCGCGGCGGCTCCTGGGCCGGCTCACCCCGCGGGAGGGGGAGGTGCTGGGCGTGGTCGCCCGGGGAGCCACCAACGCCGAGATCGCCGTCGAGCTCGGGATCGGCGAGGCGACGGTCAAGACCCACGTGGCGAGGCTGCTCGAGAAGCTCGGCGCACGCGACCGGATCCGGCTGGTCGTCCTCGCCCACGAGGCCGGCCTCGTCGGGCCCCCGGCCCGGCCGGGGTGAGGCAGGCGTCAGGGCAGGAACAGCAGCGAGTCGCCGAACTCGTGCCACAGGTACCCGCCGTCGACCGCGGCCCGGTAGGCGCGGGCCACGAGATCGGCGCCGGCGACCGCCTCGAGCAGCAGCACGTGGCTGGCCTCGGGGGCGTGCAGGCCGGTGACCAGCCCGGTCACCGCCCGGGCCGGGCGGTCGGGACCCAGCACGAGGTCGGTCCAGCCCTCGCCGGGCCGGGTGACGCCGTCCTCGCCGGTCACCGTCTCCAGGGCCCGGGTGACCGTGGTGCCGACGGCGACCACCCGCCGCCGGGCCGCCCGGGTCGCGGTGACCAGCCGGGCGGTGACCTCGGGGACGCGGTAGCGCTCGGGCGCCGGCGGCTCGTGCACCTCGGGGCTGGAGACGCCCGCGTGCAGGACCAGCGGGACGACCGGGACGCCGCGGGCCAGGAGCCGCACGAGCAGCCGGTCGGTGAACGGCCGCCCGGCGCTGGCGTTCTCCGCGCTGCCGGGTTCGGTCGCGTAGACGTTGCGGACGTCGGCCAGCGACACCGGCGCCTGGAGGTACCCGTAGTGCACCGGCCGGCCGTACCGGGCGAGGAAGGCCGGCACCGACACCGCCGGGCCGGCGTGCGCCCGCCACAGCCGCCCGGGTGCCGCCGGGTCGGGGAAGCCGTCGCGCAGGACCAGGCGCACCCCGCCGGGCAGGTCGAGCGCGGTGCCGGGTTCGAGGCCGGTCTCGGGGCCGTCGTCGGTGGGGCGGCGCACCTCCACCACCCACGAGCCGTCGTCGAGCGTCGTCGAGACGTGGACCGGGGTGGTCGCGCCGTCGGCGCGCCGGGCAGGGAGGCGGGCGGGCAGCGTCGCGGAGGTGTTGACCACCAGCAGGTCGCCGGGCTCGAGCAGCTCGGGCAGGTCGGAGAAGCGGGCGGAGGTGGTGCGGCCCGGGCCGACGGCCAGGAGCCGGACGCCGTCGCGGGTCAGGCCCCGGCGCTCCGGCGGGACGGTGGCCAGTGCCCCCATCGGCAGGGCAGGGGCGGTCACCGGCGCACCGCCGCGGCGACGTCGGCCACGCGGACGCGCGGGCCGGCGACGTCGCCGTCGAGCACGCGCAGCAGCGCGGGCGCGACGTCCTCCGGTGCGGCGAGGTCGGCCGGGTCGGCGCCGGGGTCGGCGGCCGCGTGCATGTCGGTGGCCATGTCGCCGGGGTCGACGGCGAGGACGCGCAGCCGCGGGTGCTCGACGGCGAGGACGGCGGTCAGCAGGTCCAGCGCCGCCTTGCTCGCGCCGTAGCCGCCCCAGCCCTCGTAGGCCTCGACGGCGGCGTCGCTGGTGACCGTGACGACGGTGCCGCCGGCCCGCTCCAGCGCGGGCAGCACCGCCTGGACCAGCGCCAGCGGGGCCACGGTGTTGACCCGCAGCAGGTCCTCAAGGTCGGCGGGCGCGAGGTCGGCCAGCCGGGGCAGCGGCGTCGGCCCGAGCGCGGAGGCGTTGGCCACGAGCAGGTCCAGGGAGTCGCCGGCCGCGGCGGCCAGCGCGGCGCGGTGGACCGGGTCGGCGACGTCGCCGGGCAGGGCGGTGACCAGGTCGGGGTGGGGGAGGGTCGCGACCGCGGCGGCGAGGCGGGCGGCGTCGCGGGCGTCGACGACGAGCCGCCAGCCGCGGCGGGACAGCGCGGTGGCGAGGGCGAGACCGAGGCCGCGGGAGGCGCCGGTGACGAGGGCGGTGGGTGTCATGGCGCTACGCTGCGACCTGAAGTCGAGTTGAGGTCAAGGAGGCTGCCCGTGGAGCTGCTCGCGATCGGGGAGGTGGCGGCCCGCTCGGGGCTGGCGCCGTCGGCCCTGCGGTTCTACGAGGCCGAGGGGCTGGTGTCGGCCGAGCGCACGCCGGGCGGCGCCCGCCGCTACCCGCGCTCGGTGCTGCGCCGGCTGGCCTTCGTGCGCGCGGCGCAGAACGTCGGCCTGTCGCTGCCGGAGATCCGCGAGGCGCTGGCCTCGCTGCCCGAGGGGCGCACGCCCTCGGCCCGCGACTGGGAGCGGCTCTCCCGCTCGTGGCGGGACCGGCTCGACGAGCAGATCGCCGCCCTCGTGCAGCTGCGCGACGGGCTGTCGTCCTGCATCGGCTGCGGCTGCCTGTCGCTGACCTCGTGCGGCCTGTCCAACCCCGGCGACGTCGCCGGGGCGGAGGGTCCCGGAGCCCGCCGGCTGTCCCCGGTGCTGCGCCGGCTGCCCCCGGGCGGCCGGGCCGGGGTCTCCGCCGCACCTCGCGCCCCCGCGCCCGGGAGGCGATGATCCGGACGGGACCGCACCCGGGGAGGAGAGCCGGATGACCGTCATGCCCGCCGCCTTCATCGGCCACGGCAACCCGATGAACGCCCTCGAGCGCAACCGCTACACCGAGGCGTGGCGGGCGCTCGGCCGCGCCGTGCCCCGACCGCGGGCCGTCCTCGTCGTCTCGGCGCACTGGTACGTGCACGCCACCGCGGTGACCGCGATGCCCCGGCCGCGCACCATCCACGACTTCTTCGGCTTCCCGCCCGAGCTGTTCGACGTGGAGTACGCCGCCCCCGGGCTGCCGGAGCTGGCCGAGCAGGTGGCCGACGTCGTCTCCCCGACCTGGGTCGGCGCCGACCTCGACAGCTGGGGCATCGACCACGGTGCCTGGTCGGTGCTGCTGCACGCCTTCCCCGACGCCGACGTGCCGGTGGCGCAGCTGTCGATCAACGCGCTCAAGAGCGCCGACTACCACCTGCAGATGGGCGCGGCGCTGGCCCCGCTGCGCGAGGACGGCGTCCTGGTGGTCGGCAGCGGCAACGTGGTGCACAACCTGGGCGGGGTCAGCCGGGCGATGCCCGACGCCGGGTTCGACTGGGCACAGCGGTTCGACGAGGCCGCCCGCGACGTCATGCTCAGCGACCCGGCCGCGATCGCCCGCCTCGACGGGCACCGCGACTTCGACCTCGCCGTCCCCACGCCCGACCACTTCCTGCCGCTGCTCTACATCGCCGGGATGGCCGGCGCGACGGGGACGACGGCGGAGGTGCTGGTCGACGGGTACGCCTACGGCTCGCTGTCGATGACCAGCTACACCGTCGGCATGCCGCCGCCCGCGGCCGACGGCAACGGGTTCGCCGCGCCGCTGCCCGAGGGCCCGCCTCCGGACGGCGCCAACATCTAGGAGGACCACCCTTCCCCCACGCCTCGCATGCTCGGCGCGGGTCCCTGAACGGTGGCCGTTCCAGTCCGTCACGAGGCTCAGGGCGGGTCCCTGGAAGGGGCCGTTCCACCACCTCACCCGGTGGCGGCGGGGGGATCGCCCGGTGCCGGGCGGGCGGCGTCGCTGATCCGCGGGAAGGGCCGCGTCGAGAACACCACCTCGACCGGCACCTGGAAGAACTCCGCGATCCGCAGCGCCAGGTGCAGGCTGGGGTTGTACTCGCCGCGCTCGAGGTAGCCGACCGTCTGGTAGTGCACCCCCAGGGCGTCGGCCAGCTCCCGCCGGGTCACGCCCTGCTCCGCGCGCAGCAGCGCGATCCGGTTGTAGACGGCGTCGCGGTCGCCGCTCACCGCACCCACTGGGCCGCGGACTCCCGGGCCGCCGCCACCGACGAGCCGGACTGCCGGCGGGCCATCCGCCGCAGCACCCGCGGCGTGACCAGCAGGCCGGCCACCGCCCACGCCGCCAGGACGAGCACGGTCGTGCCCGTGCGCCACGAGTCGCCGAGCTCCACGGCGGCCGCGGCGTCGGGGAGGAACGCCGAGCGCATGCCCAGGCCGATCCAGTAGGTCGGGAAGACCTGCGCGACGGCCTGCACCCAGCCCCACAGCGCCTGGACGGGGAAGAAGATGCCGGAGATCGCGGTGACCACGAAGACCGGCAGCATCCCCCAGGTGCTCACCTTCTGCGTGCTCGGGACCACCGAGCCCAGCACCATGCCCAGCGGCAGGGTGGCCAGCAGCCCGAGCACGACCACCCAGGCGACGGTCGGCCAGCCCGCCGCGCCGCGCTCCACCACCCCGTCGAAGAGCAGGAAGCTCGGCACCAGGATGACCAGCAGCATGGGCAGCAGCCCCAGCGAGTGGTACACCACCTGGCCGGTGACGTAGCCCTGCATGCCGTGCGGCACCGCCTTGTGCCGCAGCAGGGTGCCGTCCTCCCGCTCCATCGCCAGGGAGAACGCCGGGCCGATGACCACGCCGAAGGCCAGCAGCGCCGCGAGGATGCTCGGCAGGCTGTACGCGACCAGCGAGACGTCGGTGCCCTCGAGCTGCTCGTCGCGGTTGAACCACAGGTAGAGCAGCGTGCTGACGCCCACGAACAGGTAGAAGCCCTGGTCCTGCGGGCTGCGGAGGCTGAGCAGGAACTCCGTCCAGCCGCGCCGGACGCCGAGGGTGATCGCGGTGCGGGTGGCGTTCACCGGGTCACCTCCGCGAGGACCGGCGCGGACCGGGCGCCGGCCTCGAACCGCTGCACCATGGCCAGGTAGGTGTCCTCGAGGCTGGCGTGCCGGACCTCGAGGTCGGTCAGCGCGTCGCCGTGCTGGTCGAACAGCCCGCGGACGAACCCGACGACGTCGTCGGTGCCGTGCACGAACCGCTGCCCGCCGCACGCCCAGCGCACCTCCGAGGTGCCGGCCACCTGCCGGGTCAGCGCGTCGGGACTGCCGTCGGCGACGATCCGGCCGTCGGCCAGGACCAGGATGCGGTCGGCCAGCCGCTCGGCCTCGGCCAGGTCGTGGGTGGTGAGCAGGATGCTGGTGCCCTCCAGGTCCGAGAGCCGGTGCACCAGGTCGTGGAAGTCCCGGCGGGCCTGCGGGTCGAAGCCGGCCGTCGGCTCGTCGAGGAAGAGCAGCTCCGGGCGGCCGACGATGCCGACGGCCACGTCCAGGCGGCGCCGCTGGCCACCGGAGAGGGTGCCGATCCTGCGGTCGGCGAGCTCGGCCATCCCGACGACGTCGAGCAGCCGGCCGACGTCGTAGGGGCGCGGCCGCTCGGGGGTGCCGTACGGGGCGTAGTAGCCGCCCAGCTGCTCGAGCAGCCGGCGCGGGGTCCAGCGGGCGTGGTCGCGCCACGACTGCAGCACCACGCCCACGCGGGCCCGCCAGGCGTCCCCGGCCCGCGCCGGGTCCGCGCCGAGCACCTCCACCTCGCCGCCGGAGGGCAGCCGGAAGCCCTCGAGCACCTCGATCGTGGTCGTCTTGCCGGCCCCGTTGGGGCCCAGCAGGCAGACCACCTCACCGGCGTGGACGTCGAGGTCCACCCCCGTGAGCACCTCGGTGCTGCCGTAGCTCATCCGCAGGTCCCGCACCCGGACGACGGGGTGCTCGGATCCGTGCTGGCTCATCGCCGCTCCCTCGGACATCGGGGTGCGGCTGATAGTAGGAGTGCTACATCCGGAGCACAACTACTCCGTCGGAGTCGTCAGCGGGGCCGCTCCAACGCGGGCGCCAGGCCGACGACCTCACCGACGACCCACACCGCGGGTGGCCGGATCCCCTCGTCGGCGAGGGTCCGCGCCAGGTCGGCCAGCGTCGTGCGGACGACGCGCTGGGTCGGGGTGGAGCCGTCGGCGACGACGGCGACCGGGGTCCCCGGCGACCGGCCGTGCTCGACCAGCGCCGCCGCGATCGGCCCCGCGGTGTCGACGCCCATGAGGACGACGACCGTGCCGCGCAGCCGGCCCAGCGCCGGCCAGTCGACCAGCGACTGCGGGTGCCCGGGCGGCACGTGCCCGGAGACGACGACGAACTCGTGGGTCAGCCCGCGGTGGGTGACCGGGATGCCGGCCAGGCCGGGGACGCCGATCGCGCTGGTCACCCCGGGGACGACCTCGACCGGCACGCCCGCGGCCACGCACGCCTCGAGCTCCTCCATGCCGCGGCCGAACACGAACGGGTCGCCGCCCTTGAGCCGCACCACCCGCCGGCCGGCCAGTGCGTGCTCGACGAGCAGCGCGTTGATCTGCTCCTGCGCCATCGACCGCCCGCGCGGCAGCTTCGAGGCGTCGATGACCTCGACCTCCGGCGGCAGCGAGGCCAGCAGCGACTGCGGCGCGAGGTGGTCGGCCACGACGACGTCGGCCTGCGCGACCGCCTGCTGCCCCCGGACGGTGATCAGCCCCGGGTCGCCCGGACCGCCGCCGACCAGCACGACGCTGCCGGTGCGGGGGCCCTCGGGGGCGCGGGCCGCGCGGTCGCGGATGCTGCCGTCGGTGAGCCCGGCGACGACGGCGTCGCGGACGCCGACCGCCCGCTGCGGGTCACCGCCGCCGTGCACGCCGACCACCAGGTCGCCCTGGCGGCCCACCGCGGGCGTCCAGACGCTGGAGGCGGAGCGGTCGTCGGCGCGGGCGCAGAACACCCGCAGCCGCTCGGCCTCCTCGGCCACCGCGGCGTTGACGGCGGGGTCGTCGGTGGCGGCCACCGCGTACCAGGCGCCGTCGAGGTCGCCGGGCCGGTACCGGCGGCGCACCCACGACAGCGAGCCGGGCTCGACGAGCGCCTCGAGCGCGGGGGTGACCTCGGGGCTGACCACGGTCACCCGCGCCCGGGCCTCGAGCAGTCCGGCCACCCGGCGGTGGGCGACCGAGCCGCCGCCCACCACGACGACGCGGCGGTCGAGCAGCCGCAGGCCGACGGGGTAGACGACGCCGCTGGCCGGGTCGACGGGGGTGGCGTTCACGAGGTCTCTCTCACAGGCCCGCTCCGCGGGTCGCGGACGGGGTCGGGCGGGTGGTCAGCGGTGCTCCTCCAGGACGGCGGTCGTTCCCGTCGAGGATCCCAGCGAGGTCGGTGGCGAACGCACGCGAGGTCGCCGGGTCCCGCACGGCGACCCGGAGGTGGTCGGGCGACAGGCCGGGGAAGGTGTCCCCGCGGCGCACCGCCCAGCCCCGCCCGCGCAGCGCGGCGCGCACCCGCTCGCCGCCGGGGACGCGCAGCAGCACGAACGACGACCGCGGCTCGCCGACGACGACGCCGGGCGGCAGCGCGGCGAGCAGGGCGGCGCGGTGTGCGGCCAGCTCGTGCGCCGCCGCGTCGGCCTCCGCGCGGGCCCGCGGGGTCGTGCAGGCGACGAGCGCGGCCAGCGCCGGGGTCGACAGCGGCCAGTGCGGCTGGGCGGCGGCCATCGCGGCGACCACGTCCGCCGGCCCGAGGGCGTAACCCACGCGCAGGCCGGCCAGGCCCCAGGTCTTGGTCAGGCTGCGGACGACGACCAGGCCGGGCAGGTCGGCGCGGGCGGCCAGCGACTCCGGCTCGCCCGGCACGGTGTCGGCGAAGGCCTCGTCGACCAGCAGCACCCGGCCGGGGCGGGCCAGCGCGGCGACGTCGCCGGCCGCGTGCAGCACCGACGTGGGGTTGGTGGGGTTGCCCAGGACGACCAGGTCGGCGTCCTCCGGGACCGCCCCCAGCCGGTACCCCGGCGGCTCGAGCAGCAGCCGCTCGACCGGGTGCCCGGCCGCCCGCAGCGCCGCCTCCGGCTCGGTGAAGGAGGGGTGCACCACGACCGCCCGCCGCGGCCGCAGCGCCCGCGCGAGCAGCACGAAGGCCTCGGCGGCCCCGGAGGTGGGCAGCAGCTCGGCCGGGTCGCGGCCGTGCGCGGCGGCCACCGCGGCGCGGGCCGGGCGGAGGTCGGGATAGCCGGCGACGTCGTCGAGGGCCGCGGACAGCACCCGCCGCAGCCACGGCGGCGGGGTGCCGGCGCGGACGTTGACGGCGAGGTCGACCAGGCCCGGCGCGAGGTCGAGGTCGCCGTGGTGGTCCAGGTCGACGTGGTCGTCGATGTCCCGGGTCACGCCGCCACCGCGACCGTCACCCGGCCGTGCACGGTCCTCGCCACCACCAGCCGCGTGCCACCGAGCAGCGCCGCGGCCTCGGCCACCGACGGCGTGCCCACCGCCGCGGCCACCCGGGCCGACGGCGACGGGACGGCGACGCGGGCCAGGGCCGCGGCGGGGTGCCCGGTCAGCGGCCAGCGGCGGGCGGCCGCCGCCTCGGCGAGACCCGGCTCGGCGGCCCGGGCGTCGAGGGTGGCCAGGCGCGCCACGCGGGCGCCGGCGGGCAGGACGGCGTCGACGGCGGCCAGCACCTCCTCCGCCGACACCCCGGAGGCCGCGCCGACGCCGACGGTCACGTCCACGGGGAGACACCGGGGCGGTCGGGGAGCGCGGCCAGCAGCTCGGTGGCGTCGCGGGGCAGCGGGCCGTCGTCGGGGAGCAGCCCGAGCCCGCGCAGCCGGGCGCCGACGGTGAGCGCCCAGGGCCGGTCGAGCCGGGCGCGGGCGAGCAGGTCGTCGTTGGCCAGGAGGTCGGCGGGGGCGCCCTGGACCACCCGCCGGTCGACGACGACGGCGACCTCGTCGGCCCAGCGCAGCGCGAGGTCGACGTCGTGGGTGCTCATGACGACCGTCGAGCCCGACGCCTGCAGGCGCTCGAGTGCGGTCAGCGCCTCGGCGACGGCGGACGGGTCGAGGCCGGCGGTGGGCTCGTCGAGGAGCAGCACGCACGGGCGCATCGCGACCGCGCCGGCGATCGCCACGCGCTTGCGCTCGCCGTAGGAGAGCTGGTGGGTCGGCCGCGCGGCCAGCGCGTCGACGGCGAGCAGCGCGAGCGCCTCGGCGACCCGCTCGCGCACCGCGTCCTCGGGCAGGCCCAGGTTGAGCGGGCCGAAGGAGACGTCCTGGGCCACCGAGGCGCTGAACAGCTGGTCGTCGGGGTCCTGCAGCACGAGCTGGACCTCCTGCCGGTGCGCCCGCAGGCCGCCGCGGCTGTGCCGCAGCAGCTGCCCGTCGACGGCGACCGCGCCGGCGTCGGGCCGCAGCGCGCCGGACAGGCAGCGCAGCAGCGTGGTCTTGCCCGATCCGTTGGCGCCCAGCAGCGCGAGCCGGCGCCCGGCGGGGACGGTGAGCGACGCGCCGTCCAGGACCCGGGAGCCGCGCCCGTAGCCGACGACCAGCCGCTCGGCGGTCAGCGTGCGGTGGCTCATGCCAGCCCGCCCACGGCCACCAGCGCGGCCAGGCCGGCCGCGGTCGCGGCGAGGAACGCCGGCGAGGACGGCCGCGACTCGGGCAGCACCTGCAGCCCGGTCTCCATGCCGCGGCCGGCCAGGCCCTCCTGCATCCGGCGGGCGCGCTCCCAGGAGCGGGTCAGCACCGCGGCGGCCAGCACCCCCGAGGACCGGTAGGAGCGGCGCAGCGACGAGTGGCCCATCCGCGCGGTCTGCGCCTCCCGGATGGTGCGCAGGCTCTCCAGCAGCACGAACAGCATCCGGTAGGTCACCCCGGCCACCTCGAGGACGGCGGCCGGCACCCGCAGCCGGCGCAGCGCGGGCAGCAGGTCGCTCACCGGCGTGGTGGTGGCCAGCAGCAGCACCGCGGCACCGCCGGCCACCGAGTGCCCGACCAGCTCCCCGGCCCGGGCGGCGGCTCCCGGCGCCCAGCCGAGCCCGCCGCCGTCGACCGAGACGACGGCGGTCAGCGCGCCGACGGCGACGAAGGCCGACGGCCAGCGCACCGCGCGGCCGAACGTGCGGGCCGGCACCCGGGCCGGGCCGAGGGCGAGGACGACGGCGGTGAGACCGACCAGCACCGATCCCGGCCAGGCCGGCAGCACCAGCGCGCACACGACCAGGCCGACGCAGAGCAGCAGCTTGTCCAGCGGCGAGCGGGTGCGCCAGGCGCTGGCCCAGGCGGCGTCGTCGACCGCCAGGCCGGTCACGGCTGCTCGGGAGGCGAGGTCGTCTCCCGTGCGGCGCGGCGGCCGCGCAGCCGGCCGAGCACGTACCCGAGCACGCCGCCGCCCAGCGCCGCCTGCAGCGCGAACAGCCCGGACTCGACCTCACCCGACGACGGGGAGAAGACCGACTCGAACCACGGTTCGTAGCCCGACTCCTCGATCGCCGCGGTGGCCCGGCCGTCGGTGCCGGCGTAGTCGGAGGCCCCGCCGTCGAGCAGCAGCGGCAGCGCGAACAGCGCGACCACCGCGAGCACCAGCAGCGCGGTGACCAGCCGACGGCGGGTCACCGGGCCTCCTCCACCGTCTCCTCCGCAGCCGCCGGGCGCAGCAGGCCGAGGCGCTCCAGCTCCGGCCGGGCGTTGACGGTGAGCACCCGGAACAGCAGCACGCCGAGCAGGCCCTCGCCGACCGCCAGCGGGACCTGGGTGAGCGCGAAGACGCCGAGGAACTTGACCAGCGCGCCGGCGAACCCGGTGGCCGCGTCGGGGAAGGCCAGCGCCAGCTGCAGCGACGTCGTGACGTAGGTGGCCAGGTCGGCGAGGGCGACGCCGGCGAACACCGCGGGCAGCAGGCCGCTGCCGGCGGCGCGGGCCAGCCGGTAGGCGCCGTAGCCGGCCCACGGACCCACGACGGCGAAGGCGACGGCGTTGGCGCCCAGCGTGGTCAGCCCGCCGTGCGCCAGCAGCAGCGCCTGGAACAGCAGGACGACGGTGCCCAGCAGCGCCATCACCGGTGGCCGGAACAGGATCGCGCCGGGACCGGTGCCCGTCGGGTGGCTGGAGCTGCCGGTGACCGAGGGCAGCTTGATCGCGCTGAGCACGAAGGTGAACGCGCCGGCCGCGCCGAGCAGCAGGGTGGACTCGGGGTGCTCGCGCACCTCCCGCACCACCGCCCGGGCGCCGTGCACGACGAAGGGCGCGGCGGCGAGCGTCCAGCCGATCGCGTGCGGAGCCGGGAGGAACCCCTCAGCGATGTGCATGCCGTGCCTCCTCGGGACGGGCCGCCGCGCAGGAGGCGACCAGGCGCTGGGCCAGCGCGGGGCTGCCGGCCCAGTTCAGGTGCAGGTAGGAGGCGTGCACGCCCCGGGAGACGAACCCCTCCGGCCCGCCTCCCGCCCAGCGCCAGGCCGGTGCGGCCCCGGCGGCCGGGGTGGCGACGGTGCGGTGGAACTCGTGGCCGCGCACCCGCGTGCCGGCCGGCGCGAGGACGGAGTCGCTCAGTGCGACGGCCTCGCGGTAGCCGAGGGTCAGCCGCGGGGACATGACCGCGTCGGTGGGCAGGACCCCGCACATCGGGACGCCGTCCAGGGTGCGGGCCAGGTACAGCAGGCCCGCGCACTCGGCGGCGACCGGGCCGCCCCGGGCGGCGAGCGCGGCGATGTCCGCGCGCAGCGTCCCGTTGGCCGAGAGGTCCGCGGCGTGCACCTCGGGGAACCCGCCGCCGACCACCAGGCCGGCGGTGCCCTCGGGCAGCGCCTCGTCGCGCAGCGGGTCGACCGGCACCACCTCGGCGCCGGCGGCCTCGAGCAGCTCGGCGTTCTCCGCGTAGCCGAAGGTGAAGGCGGCGCCGCCGGCCACGGCGATCCGCGGCCGGCCCGCCACCGGGGACACCTCGGCCGCGGGGTCCCACGGGACGGCGTCCAGGGCGGGGGCGGTGCGGGCCAGCCGGAGGACGGCGTCCAGGTCGACCGCGCCGGCCACCACCTCGCCGAGCCGGCCGACGGTCGCCAGCGCCTCGGCCGACCGCTCCGCGGCGGGCACCAGCCCGAGGTGGCGCGACGGCGTGCCGAGCTCGGCCAGCCGCCGGATCGCCCCGAGCACGGGCACGCCGGAGCCGCCGAGCGCGTCGCGGAGGATCTCCTCGTGCCGGTCGCTGCCGACCCGGTTGAGCACCACGCCGCCGAGCCGCACCGTCGGGTCGTAGGTGGCGAAGCCGTGCACGAGCGCGGCGACGCTCTGCGCCTGCGCCGAGGCGTCGACGACCAGCACCACCGGTGCGCGCAGCAGCCGGGCGACGTGCGCGGTGGAGGCGAACCCGGGCTCCAGGTCCGGCCGCGTGGCGCCGTCGAACAGGCCCATGACCCCCTCGACGAGGGCGACGTCCGCGCCGCGGGCCCCGTGCAGGAACAGCGGGACGACGCGCTCCTCGCCGACCAGCACCGGGTCGAGGTTGCGCCCCGGGCGCCCGGCGGCCAGGCCGGTGTAGCCGGGGTCGATGTAGTCGGGGCCGACCTTGTGCGGCGAGACGGCCAGCCCGCGGGCGGTGAGCGCGGCGACCAGCCCGGTGGCGACCGACGTCTTGCCGGCGTTGCTGCTCGGCGCCGCCACCACGACGCGCGGGACGCTCACCACCGCCGTCCCCCGGTTGCGTGCACTGCCGCGGAAGTGCCCCGTGCACTTCCGCGGCAGTGCACGGTCGGGCTCACCACTCGATCCCCCGCTGGCCCTTCTGGCCGGCGTCCATCGGGTGCTTGACCTTGGTCATCTCCACGACGAGGTCGGCGGCGTCCACCAGCGCCTGCGGGGCGTCGCGCCCGGTGACGACGACGTGCTGGGTGCCGGGCCGGTGGGTGAGGGTCCCGACGACGTCGTCGACGTCCACCCAGCCCCACTTCAGCGGGTAGGTGAACTCGTCGAGGACGTAGAAGCGGTGCGCCTCGGCGGCGAGGTCGCGCTTGATCTGCGCCCAGCCCTCGGCGGCGTCGGCGGCGTGGTCGACCTCGGTGCCCTGCCGACGCGACCAGCTCCAGCCCGAGCCCATCTTGTGCCAGACCACCGGGCCGCCCTCGCCGGTCTGCTCGTGCAGCCGGCCCAGTGCGGTCAGCGCGTTCTCCTCGCCGACCCGCCACTTGGCGCTCTTGACGAACTGGTAGACCGCGATCGGCCAACCCTGGTTCCACGCGCGCATCGCCATGCCGAACGCGGCGGTGGACTTGCCCTTCATCTCGCCGGTGTGCACGGCGAGCAGCGGCCGGTTGCGGCGCTGGCGCGTCGTCAGCCCGTCCTGCGGGGTGACCGCGACCCGTCCCTGCGGCATCAGGCGGCCTCCCGCACCGAGCGGACCGTGGCGGCCAGCGCGTCGGCGGCCAGCTCCTCCAGCCGCAGCGTCCGCGCGTCCAGGTGCGCGCCGAGGACGCCGGCCAGGCCCAGCCGCACCGGCCCGGACTCGCAGTCGACGACGACCGCCGCCGAGCCCTCCGCCGCCAGCCGCCGCGCCGCGGCGTGCGCCGTGCCCAGGGCGTCGGAGCCGCGGACGCCGGTGGCCCGCCCGTCGGTGACCACCACCAGCAGCGGCCGCCGCCGGGGGTCGCGCACCCGCTCGACGCGCAGCACCTCGGCGGCGCGCAGCAGGCCCGCGCCCAGCGGGGTCCGCCCGCCGGTGGGCAGCTCGCGCAGCCGGGCCGCGGCGGCCTCGACCGACCAGGTGGGCGGCAGCGCGAGCTCGGCGTCGGCGCCGCGGAAGGTGACCAGGCCGACCTTGTCGCGCCGCTGGTAGGCGTCGAGCAGCAGCGACAGCACCGCGCCCTTCACCGCGGCCATCCGCGAGCGCGAGCCCATCGAGCCGCTGGCGTCGACCACGAACAGCACCAGGTTGCCCTCGCGGCCCTCGAGCGTGGCCTGGCGCAGGTCGCCGCGGTGCACCCGCAGCCCGGGGCCGGTGCGGCCGCGCGCGGTCTGGTGCGGCGCGGCGGCGAGCACGGTGTCGACCAGGTGCAGGCGGGTCACCGGTCCCGACGGGCGCGTGGACCCCACGACCCGGCCGCGCTCGGCCCGCGCCCGCGACCGCCGCCCGGCCGCACCGGCGCCGATGCCCGGCACCTCCAGCCGGCGCGCGCGGAACGGGTCCCCCGGCGCGACCGCCGCCCGCTCCGCCGCCGGCGTCGCTCCGCCGTCCCCGCGCTCGTCCCCCTCGTCGAGATCACGCGATCTCGGCGCCTGCGCCGGCGTGTCGCCGTCGAGATCGCGCGATCTCGACGGGGAGTCCGGGCCGTCACCGTCACCGGCACCGTCGCCGGGCGGAGGCGAGGGCGGGGGAGCACCGCCGTCGTCCGGGCCCTGGGGCGGGTCGTCGTCGGGGCGGGAGTCCTCGAGCGCCTGCTCCAGGGTGTCCTCGTCGAGGCCCGGGGCGTCGAACGGGTTGCGGCGCCGGCGGTGCGGCAGCGCGAGCCGGGCGGCCACCCGGACGTCGTCCTCGGTGACCTCCTCGCGGCCGCACCAGGCGGCGTGCGCGATCGCGGTGCGGGCGGTGACCAGGTCGGCGCGCAGGCCGTCGACGTCGAAGGCCGCGCAGACGGCGGTCACCTGGCGCAGCGCGGCGTCGGAGAGGGTCACCCGTGGCAGCCGGGCCCGGGCGGCGGCGATCCCGGACGCGAGCGCAGCCTCCTCCGCCGCCCACGCCGCGGCGAACCCGGCGGGGTCGGCGTCGAAGGCGAACCGGCGGCGGACCACCTCGGCGCGCTCGGCCGGGTCGCGGGGTGCGGCGACCTCCACGGTGAGCCCGAACCGGTCGAGCAGCTGCGGGCGCAGCTCGCCCTCCTCGGGGTTCATCGTCCCGACCAGCAGGAACCGGGCGGCGTGCCGCACCGAGACGCCCTCGCGCTCGACGTAGGCGGTGCCCAGCGCCGCGGCGTCGAGCAGCAGGTCGACGAGGTGGTCGTGCAGCAGGTTGACCTCGTCGACGTAGAGCACGCCCCGGTGCGCGGCGGCCAGCAGCCCCGGCTCGAAGGCCTTCACGCCCTCGGTCAGCGCCCGCTCCAGGTCCAGCGACCCGACGACGCGGTCCTCCGAGGCGCCCACCGGCAGCTCGACCAGCCGCGCCGGTCGCGTGTGCCCGGGGACCGCGTCGTGCGGGCCGTCGGGGCAGGCCGGGTCGGGCGCGGCCGGGTCGCAGGCGAAGCGGCAGCCGGGCACGACGGCGACCGGCGGCAGGACGGCGGCCAGCGCGCGCACCGTCGTCGACTTCGCCGTCCCCTTCTCGCCGCGCACCAGGACGCCCCCGATGGCCGGGGAGACGGCGTTGAGCAGCAGCGCCAGCCGCATGTCGTCCATGCCGACGACGGCGCCGAAGGGGTAGGTCATGCGGCTCGACCGCGCACGGCAGGTGTCCTCTCCCCGGGTGTCCACGCCCGGAGGTGGCAGGAGGCGACGGCGGGAGTTCCTGACTCACCGGCACGGGACCGGCTCACAGTGGCGGGACCGCGCCGGAGTCGCACCGGGCTTCCTCCACTGCCGTCGCTGTGGCGGCGCCCATGGAACCACGCCCGACCGCAGGCGGACAGGCCGGGCCGCCGACTTGACGCGAGCCCGCCGGGGCGGGTCCCGTCTGCGGCATGGCGGGCGCCCGGCTCCTCGACGCCGCCGTGGTCGTCGCCGGCGCCGTGGGAGCCGTCGTCCTGCTCGACCGGGCCGGCGTCCCGTCCCCCGCGCTGTTCGGCGGGCTGCTGGCCGGGCTGGTCCGCGGGCTGGCCGGGCGCACCCCCGCCGACGTGCCGCGGGCCGGGCAGGCGGCCGCGCAGGCCGTCGTCGGGATCGCGATCGGCACCCTGGTCGACCCGGACACCCTCGCCGCCCTCGGCGAGGACTGGCTGCCGGTCCTGCTGGTCACCGTCGCCACGTTGCTGCTCACCGTCGCCGCCGGGCTGCTGCTGCGCCGCCAGCCGGGCATCACGCCGGTGACCGGCGCCTTCGCGATGATCGCCGGGGGCGCGTCGGGGATCACCGCCATGGCGCGCGACCTCGGCGCCGACGACCGCATGGTCGCGGTCCTGCAGTACCTGCGCGTGGTGCTCATCGTGGTGCTGATGCCGGTCGTCGCGACGACGGTCTACGGCGCCGACCCGGGCGGCGGCACCGTCCCGGCGGGACCGCCCGGCCCGGGCCGGCCCGCGGACCTGCTGTTCACCGCCGCCTGCGCACTGAGCGGCCTGCTGATCGCGCGGCTGGTGCGGCTGCCGGTGCCCGCCCTGCTCGGCCCCCTCCTCGTCGCGGCGGGGGCCGACCTCTCCGGGGTCTCCGGCGGTGCGGTCGTACCCCCGGGGGTGGAGGCGGCGTCCTTCCTGCTCATCGGTCTGGCCGTCGGGGTGCGCTTCACCGTGGCGAGCCTGCGCACCGTCGGCCGGGCGCTGCCGGTGGCGCTGGGGATCATCCTCGGGCTGGTCGCCGCCTGCGCCGGCCTCGGCCTGGTGCTGTCCGCGGCCACCGGCGTCAGCCGGCTCGACGGCTACCTCGCGACGACGCCCGGCGGCCTCTACGCCGTCCTGGCCACCGCCACCGGCAGCGGCGCCGACGCCACGTTCGTGCTCGCCGTCCAGGTGCTGCGGCTGTTCGTGATGCTGTTCGCGGCCCCGCTGGTGGCCCGTCGGCTGCGCCCCCGGCCGGGGTGACGGCGTGCGCCGGGCGCCTACCCTCGACCGGGTGACCGCGCCGAGGGAGGAGACCGAGCTGTCCGACGTCGACACCACCGAGCTGCCCGGGGACGCGGCGGCGACGGCGCAGGACGCCGTGCTGCTGTTCGTGGGCGGCCCGCTCGACGGGCGGGTGGAGATCCGTGCCGCACGCCACGGGGACCCGCTGCCCACGGTCACGCACGTGCACCTCCACGACGGGCCGAAGGTCGTCTCCCGCTACGACCTGCACCCGCTGCCGGGACAGGCCGGCGTCTACCACCTCCGCCCGCCGGGCCCGCAGCCGCGCCGCGACCGCACCGGCTGAGGGAGGTCCTCACCTCACTCTCGCACGCACCCGCGCGGCGGGGACCGCGGCGAGCAGCAGCGCCAGGGCGGAGACGAGGGCGACGACGGGCAGCCCGGAGTGCTCGTACGCCGGCCCCAGGCCCGCGGTGCCCAGTGATGCGGCCAGGTAGGTGACGGCGCTGTAGAGCGACAGGACCGGACCGCGCGCCGGCCCGCCCGCCCGGGAGAGCAGGCCGACCAGCAGGCTCAGCCCGAGGTGGTTGGCCAGCCCCCAGGCCATGGCCAGCAGCAGGACGGTGGCGAGCGAGCCGGTGGTCAGCGGCACCAGGCCGTAGACGGCGGCCAGGACGAGGACGGCCGGGAGGAGCAGCCGGGCCGGCCCGACGCGGTCGACCCGGGCGTCGAGCAGCCCGGCGGCGCCGAAGCCCGCGCCGTAGGCGAGCGCCAGCAGCCCGGCCTGGGCGGCGCTCGCACCCTCCTCCGCGCGGAGGTGGTGCCCCAGGTAGGCGTAGGTCGCGTAGAAGGCGCCCATGTAGGCCAGGACGACGAGCAGCAGCGGGCGCACGCCCGGTCGCCGCAGGGCCGCCGCGTACCCGGTGCCGCTGCCGCCCTCGCGCGGGGCCCGCGGCTCCGGGAGGCGCCCGAGCAGGCCGACGAGCACCAGCGACAGCGCGGCGACCCCGGCCAGGGTGCCGCGCCAGCCGACGGCGCCGCCGGCCGCCGCGGCCAGCGGTACGGCCACCACCATGGCCACCGACCAGCCGAGGAGCACGCGGCCGACCGCGCGGGTCTGCGCGCGGGCCGGTGCCAGCTCCCCTGCGGTGGCGTAGGCGGCGGGCAGCAGCACACCGGCGGCCGCGCCGGCGACGGCCTGGCCGGCGGCCAGGCACACCCAGTGCTGCGCAGTCGCCGAGAGCAGCAGCCCGGCAGACAGCACCGCTGCGGCGGCGCGCAGCACGGTGCGTCGTGGCAGCCGGTCGGCGGTCCTCCCCAGCGCGAGCGCCGACACCGCGGTGGCCAGGCCGTAGGCGCCCGCGGCCCGGCCGACCGCTGCCGGGCCGGTGCCCAGCGACCGGGCGACGTCGACGAACAGCGGGGCGAGCAGCAGCGACTGTGCGCCCACGACGGCCACCGCCGCCATGAGCAGCCACGGTGCGGACCCGAGCCGGACGGCCCCGGTCGGGCGGTTCGGGAGGCTGGGCACGCCCCGACCGTATGACCGAAAGCGGTTCAGCGATACGGGCCTGTGGCCGAACAGTGTCGAGTCCGTATGCTGTTCGGCCGTAACCGGTGAGGGGATGAGGCGTGGACGCCACGGACCGAACGCTGTTGGGTCTGCTGCAGGACGACGCCCAGTCGTCCTACGCGGAGCTCGGTCGCGCCGTGCACCTCTCGCCCGCCGCGGTGCACGAGCGGGTGCGCCGGCTGCGCCGCGACGGCGTCATCCGGCGCACCACGGTCGAGGTGGACCCCGACGCGCTGGGACGCCACCTGCTGGCCTTCGTCGAGGTCGACACCGAGGGCTGGGTGACCGAGCCGCTGGCCGAGGCGGTCCGGGACGACCCGCGCGTCGAGGAGATGCACTCGGTGGCGGGGGACACGCACTTCCTCGTCAAGGTGCGGGTCGCCGGCCCGAACGACCTGCAGGACCTGCTGCGTGACCTGTACGCCGTCACCGGCGTCCGCAACACCCGCACCCGCGTGGTGCTGCAGACCTACGTCGAGCGCGGCCCGAGCCCGGTGCCGCCGGTGCCGGCGGGCTGAGCCCTCACCATCCCTGGACGCGGCGCGCGGCGGCCACCACCCGGTCGAACACCGCCCGGTCCAGGGCCGCGCCCTCGCGGCGCACCTCCGCGGGGTCGAGGACGAGCAGGCGGTCCAGCCGCACCTCGCTCGGCCGGCCCTGCCGGTCCCAGCCGCCGCGGCCGACGTCCATCCACGTCCGGCCGTGCCGGGCCTCGTCGGCGGCGTCGCGGTCGTGGTCCCTGCTGGTGAGCGCCAGCCCCACCAGGTCCGCCCCGCGCCGGCCGAGCACCAGCACCGGGCGGTCCTTGCCCCGGCCGTCGCCCTCGTCGTAGGGCACCCAGGCCCACACCACCTCGCCGGGGTCGGGCCGGCCGTCGGCCCGCGGGCGGTACTCCGTGTCGACGCCGGCGGGCGGGCGCTGCCCGGTGGCGCGTGCCGGGCGGGGTGTGGGACGGCGACCGGCCGGGGCGGCGGTGCGCACGAGCGACAGGACGGCGTCCACCAGACGGCGCGAGCGGCTCATGCGCGCACCGTACGGATCGGCGAGGGGACACGCCGTCACAACTGACTCGTTCGTCACACCGGTACCAAATCGGGCCGGTTCTGGTTCCGGAGCGTCGTTCCTGGGCACCATCGAGTCACGGAGCGCGCAGCCACCGCGCCCGGGAGAGGGGACTCCCCATGACCTCGGCCCAGCCCGTCATCGCCGCCGTCCCGCTGGCGCGCGAACCCCGCGCCAGCGTGCTCGCCGCCTTCCAGCTGGTCGAGGACGCCAGGTACCTGGGCGCCGGACGCGGACGCCGGCGCCGGCGGACCCGCCGCATCGCCGAGCGCACCGTGGTCTCCCGCCGCCTCGCCCGGGACCTCCCCGTCGGCTGACCGGGCCCGCCGCGCTCCCCGAGCCGTCAGGCGACGCAGAACTCGTTGCCCTCCGGGTCGGCCAGCGTCACCCAGTCGAAGGGACCCTGCGAGGCCCGCCACAGCTCGGTGGCGCCGAGCGCCAGCAGCCGCGCCACCTCGGCCTCCCGCCGGTCGTCGCCGACCCGCAGGTCGAGGTGCAGGCGGTTCTTGACCGTCTTGCCCTCGGGGACGCGCTGGAACAGCACCCGCGGGCGGTCCGGGTCGGGCGAGGTGACGGCCGCACCCGAGGCCCACACCAGGGCGCCGCGGTGCGTGGTGGTGTCGGCCTCGGAGGCGTGCCCGGCCTCGACCGTCCGCCGGATGAACGCCTCGTCCTGCGGCTCCACCTGCCAGCCCAGCGCCTCCGCCCACCAGTCCGCCTGCGCGTGCGGGTCGGCCGAGTCGATCACCACCTGGAAGTCGGTCGCCATGCCCGCAGCCTGGCAGCCCCTGGTGACGTTCTGGAACGGCCGCCCTCCAGGGGCCCGCGCCGAGCGTGCGAGGCGTGGGGAGGAGGGTGGTCCTCCTACAACTCCAGTGCCAGCTCCGCGCGGATCGTCGCGTCGTCGGGCAGCGGCGTCTCCAGCCGGCAGTGGTCGCGGATCATGACGCCGAAGGGTGGCAACGCCGCGCGGTCGATCCGCGCGTCGGGGTCCCACAGCCGCGAGCGCATGACCGCCTTGGCGCACTGCAGGTAGACGCGCTGCACGGTGACGACCAGCAGCGAGCGCGGCGCCCGCCCGAACTCGGTGAGGTCGAGGTCGAGGGCGTCGGCGGGCAGCAGCTGCCCGGTGCCGTAGACCTTGAGCGTCTCCTCGACGCCGGGCACGAAGAACAGCAGCGCCACGCGCGGGTTGACCGCCACCTTGCGCAGGCTGTCGAGCCGGTTGTTGCCCTGCCGGTCGGGCAGCACCAGCCGGCGCTCGTCGAGCACCCGCACGAAGCCCGGGTCCCCGCCGCGCGGGGAGATCTCCGGCCAGCCGTCGGCGTCGGCCGTGGACATCGTGAGGAACGGCGAGAGCCCGATGAACGAGCGGCAGTGGGTGTCGAGGTGGTCGATCTCCTTGTCGACGACCAGCTGCGAGGGCGGGCGGTACCCCGCGAGGACGGGGTCGGGAGCGGGCGCGCCGTCGTCGGGCATGGCGACGACGGTAACCGCCGGACCCGCCCGCCCGGCTAGCCTGCCTGCCCGTGCCGGTCACCTGGAGCTCCCCGGTCCGCTTCGTCGAGTGCGACCAGCAGGGCGTCGTGTTCAACGCGCACTACCTGGTCTGGGCCGACGAGGCCAGCAACCTGTGGTGGGCCTCGCTCGGCCTGCCGTGGGACGAGATCGCCGCCCGCGCCGACCCGGTGGTCAAGGCCAGCACGCTGGAGTGGTCGTCGTCGGCCCGGTGGGGCGACACGGTGACCGTCGAGGCCGAGTCCGAGCGGGTGGGCCGCACCAGCGTGACCGTGCGGTTCACCGTCCGCGTGGGGGGGCGGGTGTGCTGCGTCGTCCGCAACACCTACGTCGGCACGGCCGGTGGTGCGCCCGTGCCCTGGCCCGACGACGTGCGCGAGCGGCTCACCGCCGGCTGAGCGCGCCCCCGGGAGGGAGCAGGGACAGGTCTGCGGGCGGGCCCTGCTCGACCAGCCGGCGCAGCGCGTCGGTGTCGGCGTGCTCGGCCACGAGGTCGCCGAGGGCGTCCAGGCGCTGCTCGCGCACCGCGGCGAAGGAGGTGTCCGGCGCGGGCGTGAACCGCCGGCCGGCCGCATGGGCGACCTCGGCGAGGAAGGCCCGCCGGAAGCCGTCGTTCTCCAGGGCGCCGTGCCAGGTGGTGCCCCACACCGACCCGACCCGGCCGCCGTCGAGGAAGGGCTCGGCCCCGTCCCCGTAGTCGACCAGGCCGTGGTGGATCTCGTAGCCGCGCACCGGGTGGCCGAGGGCCGCCCCGGACGGGCGGCCCAGCGTCTTCTCCCGCGCGAACCGGACGTCGGCCGGCAGCAGCCCGAGGCCGGCGACCGTGCCGGCGCGCGACTCGACGTCGTCGGTGATGGTCCGGGCGAGCATCTGGTGCCCGCCGCAGATGCCCAGCACCGGCCGGCCCTCGGCGGCCCGCCGGACGACGGCGCCGGCCAGCCCGGTCGAGCGCAGCCACGCCAGGTCGGCCACGGTCGAGCGGGTGCCCGGGAGGACGACGAGGTCGGCGTCGGCGGCCTCCTCGGGGCGGGTGACGAAGCGGACCAGGACGCCGGGCTCGGCGGCCAGTGCGTCGACGTCGGTGGAGTTCGACAGCCGCGGCAGCCGCGCCACGGCCACCCGCAGCACGTCCTCCCCGTGCGGCGGCCCGGCCGCGGAGACGCCGGTGGGGATGCCCAGGGAGTCCTCCACGTCGAGCGCCGCGCCGGGGAGCCAGGGGAGCACGCCGAGGGTGGGCCGGCCGGTGAGCGCGGTGAGCTGGTCCAGCCCGGGGCGCAGCAGCCGGACGTCGCCGCGGAACTTGTTGACCAGGAACCCGGCGACCAGCCGCTGGTCGGCGGGGGGCATGAGCGCGACGGTGCCGTAGAGGGCGGGGAAGACGCCGCCGCGGTCGATGTCGCCGACGACCACCACCGGCAGGCCCGCCGCGGTGGCCAGGCCCATGTTGGCGATGTCGTCGGCGCGCAGGTTGATCTCGGTGGGGGAGCCGGCGCCCTCGCACACGACGACGTCGAACCGCGACCGCAGGTCGGCCAGGCTGGCCAGCACCTGCTCGAGCAGCGCCGCCTTCATCGGCCGGTAGGACAGCGCGGTCACCTCGGCCACCGGCCGGCCCAGCACGACGACCTGGCTCGCGTCCTCGCCGCCGGGCTTGAGCAGCACCGGGTTCATCGCCGCCTCGGGCTCCACGCCCGCGGCCGCCGCCTGCATGGCCTGCGCCCGCCCGATCTCGGCGCCGTCGGCGGTGACCACCGAGTTGTTGCTCATGTTCTGCGCCTTGAACGGCGCCACGCGCACGCCCCCGCGGGCCAGCCAGCGGCAGATGCCGGCGGTGACGACGGACTTGCCGGCGTCGGAGGTGGTGCCGGCGACGAGGAGCGCGCCGCTCACGGCGTGGCGGGGGGAGCGACCGGGGAGGTCCGCTGCTGCCCCCACCCGGCCTTCTCCTGGCCCGACAGCTCCGCGATCGCCTCCATGATCCGGTCGGTGACCTCCCGACGCGGCCGTCCCCTGCCGGCCTGCCCGCGGTGCTCGGGGAAGGTCAGCGCCGGGCCGAAGGTGACCGACACCCGGTGGGGGCGCGGCCAGCGGGAGTCGACCGGCTGCACCCGGTCGGTCCCGGCGACGGCGACCGGCACCACCGGGCAGTCGGCGGTGAGCGCCAGCCAGGCGACGCCGGTCTTGCCCCGGGCCAGCCGGCCGTCGCGGGACCGGGTGCCCTCGGGGTAGATGCCGAAGCCCTCACCGCGCCGCAGCACGCCCAGGGCGGTGTCGAGGGCCCCCTGCGCGGCGCGCGATGTCTCCCGCTCGACGGGCACCGCGCCCAGCGCGGTGAACAGCGTGCGGGTGAGCCACCCGCCGATACCGGGCGAGGTGAAGTACTCGGCCTTGGCCAGGTAGTGCACGCGGCGCGGGGCGGCGAGCGGGATGACGATGCTGTCCATGAAGGACAGGTGGTTGCTCGCGATGATGACCGCGCCGGTGGCCGGCACGTTCTCCCGTCCCCGCACCCGCGGCCGCAGCAGCAGGTGGAACAGCGGCCTGAGCAGGAACCGCGCGACGAGGTAGAACACGCCGTCCACCTCCCTCGGTCCGGCCCGCCCGCCGGACCCCCCGGGGCATCCTCCCCTGCCGCCGGGAGGAGGGCGGCGGCAGGGGAGGCGACCGGGTCAGTGCCCGGAGCCGGGAGGCGGACAGGCGTCGCGCAGGATCTCCCGCACCTGGGCCGACAGCGGCCGGCGGCCCGAGGCCGAGGCCACCACGTCGACGGCGACGTCGCGGACCTTGCGGTGGGTGTGGCTGGAGATGTGCGCCAGCAGGTCGAAGGCCACCTGGTCACCGCAGCCGGTGAGCAGCATCAGCACGCCCTTGGCCTGCTCGATCGGGGCCCGGCTGGCCATGGCGGCCCGCAACTGGTCCACCTCGACCTCCAGGGCCCGGACGCGCTCCTCGCCGGCGGCCGGCCGCGGGCTCTCCACGACCAGGCCCTCGACGGCGACGACGCGGCCCTCGTCGTCGAGGCGCGGCTCCCCGAGCAGGATCGCGGCGCGGTGCCCGCCGTCGTCGGTGCGGATCCGCACCTCGAGGCAGAAGGCCTGCCCACCGGTGAGCGCCGCGGACAGGGCGTCGATCGTCCGCGGCCGGTCGTCGGGGTGCTGCGCCTCCAGCAGCGCCTCGGTGCAGGCGCCGGCGCCGTCGGCGGGCAGTCCGTGCAGGGCGCTCATCTCCGCCGACCACTCCCACTCGCCGGTGGCGCGGTCGTACCTCCAGCGCCCGGCCAGCCGGGTGCGCCGGCCGGTGGGCAGCGGAGGTGCCGGCGGGCGCGACGGGGGTGCGGCACCGGCGCCCCGCAGGTCGACGGGACGGTGGCGCGGCAGGAGTCGGGACGGGGTCGACGTCATGGTGCTCTCCGGGTGGCGCACCGGGCAGCGCCCGGCGATGGCCGCTCAGCCGGCTGTTCGACCGTCTGCGGTTGCCGGTGCTGGACCGGCCGCTCTCGTCTCCTGAGACCGTAGTCGCCCGGGGCGGCGGGC
Source organism: Geodermatophilus sp. SYSU D00696 (assembly GCF_054050235.1). Taxonomy (NCBI): domain Bacteria; kingdom Bacillati; phylum Actinomycetota; class Actinomycetes; order Geodermatophilales; family Geodermatophilaceae; genus Geodermatophilus; species Geodermatophilus sp. SYSU D00696. Next base: position 162,109 of record NZ_JBJGYY010000002.1, read on the forward strand.
GCACGCCGTCCGGGCGCATCGACGGGACGCGGGTCACACGACCGTGGCCGGCCGCGCCTGCCGCCGGACGGCCGGACCGCTGCGCAGAGCGGCGTCCACCGAGGCCAGCGTGGCCACCGCGGCGCGCAGCCGGTCCGGCGGCAGGGTGAAGGGCAGCCGCAGGCGGTCGTCGAAGAGCGTCCCGGTGCCGAAGACGCGCCCCTCCGCCAGCAGCAGGCCCAGCGGTGCCGCGGCGGCCACGAGCGCGGCGGAGCTGGTCCCCGGTGGCAGCGCGCACCACGCCGACAGCCCGCCGCCGGGGCGCGGCGCGCTCCAGTGCGGCAGCCGCGCGGCCACCTCGGCCAGCAGCGCCTCCCGGCGTTCCCGCAGCAGCGCGCGGCGGCCGGCCAGCACGGCGTCGAGGTCGCGGACCAGCGCCGCCGCGGCGACCTGGTCGAGCAGGCCGACCGACAGCTGCCGGCGGCCCAGGGTGGCGGCCAGCGAGGCGGCCAGCGCGGCGTCGGTGCGCAGCCAGCCGATCCGCAGCCCGCCCCAGACGGCCTTGGACAGCCCGCCGACGGTCACCGTGGCGGCGTCGGGCAGGCCGGCGGCGTAGGGCGGCAGCGGCCCCTGCTCGTCGAGCCACAGCTCCGCGGTGACCTCGTCGACGACGGTGAGCACGCCCTGCTGCCACAGGGTCGCGGCCAGCCGCCGCCGGCCGGCCGCCGACAGCCGCGCGCCGCTGGGGTTGGAGAAGTCGGGCATCAGGAAGGCCAGCCGCGGGCTGCTCTGCCGGACGGCGAGGTGGGCGGCACCGACGACGGCGTCGGGGTCGGCGGCGTCGACGCCCACCGGCACGCACCGCCCGCCGGCCGCCGTCACCATGCCGATCGCGCCGGGGTAGGTGGGGTGCTCGACCAGCACCCGGTCCCCGGGCTGCAGCAGTGCCTCGACCACCGTCGCGGTGGCGTCGCCGGTGCCGACGGTGACCACGACCTGCTCGGGGTCGGTGGGCAGGCCGCGGGCGGTGTAGCGGTCGGCGACCGCCGCGCGCAGCTCGGGCAGCCCGCCGGGCGCGTAGCCGTGGCCGGCGGCGAGGGCGGGCAGCCGGGACAGCGCCTGCTGGTAGGCGGGCAGCAGCTCGGGCGCGGCCTCGGGCGCGGCGTGCGCGAGGTCGAGCACCTCCGGGTCGGTGGCCGGCGCGGTCCACACCGCGTCCACCGGCGGCGCCTCGAGCACGGTGCCGGCGCCGTGGCGGGTGCTGGCGCGGCCCTGCTCCCGCAGCAGCCGGTAGGCCGACGCGACGGTGACCCGGCTGACCGTCAGCGCCGCGGCCAGGTCCCGCTCGGCGGGCAGCCGGCTCCCCGGGGGGAGCCGGCCCAGCGCGACGAGCTCACCGATCCGGCGGGCCAGGCCGGCGTACCGGGGACCGGGTGCGTCGTCCAGTGGCCCGACCAGCCCGGCCAACTCGGCGGCAGTGGACTGGCCCCGCTCCAGTGGCATGCAGGCCACCATGCCGGATTGGACTCGTCCCGTCCAGTGCAGATGGTGCCACTGTCGTGGTCATGACCACCGGATCAGTCCTCGTGCTCCTGTTCCTGCTCGCCGTGGGCGGCCTGGCCGCCGGCACGCTGGTCGTCGCGGTGCGCGGCGGGCGCGGGCCGGCCGACCCGCCGGCCAGCCACCTCCACACCGATCCGGCCGGCTTCCCCGTGCTCCCGGAGCCGCGCGGGGCCCTGCACCGGCGCGGTCCCCGGACCGGTCAGCCGCGGCGGAGCAGCCGGCCGGCCGCGGCCAGCGCCGCCGCGGCCAGCCACACCGCCCGCGACAGGCGGACCGCCCGGGCGACGTCGTCGCTGTCCGGCGCCCGGCCGTCGCCGAGCACCGGCCGGTCCTCCACCCTGCTGCCGTAGACGTTGCGCCCGCCCAGCCGCAGTCCCAGCGCGCCGGCCGCCGCGGCCTCGCAGCGGCCGGCGTTGGGGCTGGGGTGGGCGGCGCCGTCGCGGCGCCAGACGCGCAGCGCCCCGCGCGGGGAGCCGCCGGCCAGCGGTGCGAGGGCGACGGTGAGCGCGGCGGTCAGCCGGGCGGGCAGCCAGTTGGCGACGTCGTCGGCGCGGGCGGCGGCCCAGCCGAAGAGGGCGTACCGCGGGGAGCGGTGACCCACCATCGCGTCGAGGGTGTTGACCGCGCGGTACCCGAGCAGCCCGGGCAGCCCGGCCAGCGCGCCCCACACCAGCGGTGCGACGGCGGCGTCGGAGGTGTTCTCCGCGACCGACTCGACGGTGGCGCGGGCCAGCTCCCCGGCGCCGAGCGCCGAGGGGTCCCGCCCGGCCAGCGTGGGCAGCAGTGCCCGGGCGGCGGGCAGGTCCCCGGCCGCCAGCGCACCGGCCATCGCCCCGGCGGCCCGGCCGAGCGAGGTGCCGCCGAGCACCGTCCAGGTGGCGAGGGCGACCGCGGCCGTGCGCGCTGCCGGCCGGTCCCGGGTGGCCCGGTCGACCGCCGTCCCCAGGCCCGCGGCCGCGGCGACGAGCACCGCGGCGTGGCCGGCCCCGGCCGCCCGGGAGTCCCGCCACAGGCGGCGCTCCAGCGCGGCGGCGAGCGAGCCGAAGCCCGCCACCGGGTGCCGCCGGGCGGGGTCGGCCAGCAGCAGGTCGGCGCCCGCGCCGAGCGCCAGGCCGAGAGCGGAGGCGACGTCTCGGCGGCGGGGCACGACGTCCATCCTGCCCAGGGCGCTTCCTAGGATCGCGGCCATGCGCCTGCCCGGCCGTTACGACGGCGTCGCCCGGCCGATCGTCACCTACGGCAGCAACGAGGTGCTGCACCGCCCGACCGCCCCCGTCACCGAGTTCGACGAGCGGCTGCGCCGGCTGGTGCTCGACATGTTCGCCAGCATGCGCGAGGCCGACGGCGTGGGGCTGGCCGCGAACCAGATCGGCGTCGACGCACGGGTGTTCGTCATCGACTGCCCCGACGCCGACGGCGAGGACGTCGTCGGCTACGTCGTCAACCCGTCGCTGACGCCGGTGCAGCCGGCCGACGGCGAGCCGGCGGAGGAGGTCACCGAGGAGGGCTGCCTCTCGGTGCCCGGGCCCTACGCCGAGCTCCCCCGGGCCTTCCGCGCCCGGGTCGAGGGCGTGGACGTGACGGGCCGTCCGGTCTCCATCGAGGCGACCGGCATGGCCGCCCGGTGCCTGCAGCACGAGGTCGACCACCTCGACGGCGTCGTCTACGTCGACCGGCTGCCCGCGGAGCTGCGCGAGCGGCTGCTGGCCGAGGCCGCCGGGCCGGAGGGGGAGCTGCCGGCGTGAACGGGACGGCGGAGGCCGCCGAGCCGGCGCCGCCCGCGCCGGTCGTCGTCGTGGGGATCGGCGCGGACGGGTGGGACGGGCTGGCGCCCACCTCCCGCGCCGAGGTCGAGCGCGCCGACGTGCTCCTCGGCAGCGCCCGGCAGCTGGACCTGGTGCCCGGGGAGGTGGGTGCCGAGCGGGTCCCGTGGCCCTCGCCGCTCACCGAGGCCCTGCCCGGGCTGGTCGAGCAGCACGCCGGCCGCGCGGTCGTGGTGCTGGCCAGCGGCGACCCGATGCTGTCGGGGATCGGCACCACGCTCACCCGGCTGCTCGGCGCCGGCCGGGTGCGGGTGCTGCCGGCGCCGTCGTCGGTGTCGCTGGCCTGCGCCCGGCTGGGCTGGGCGGTGGAGGACACCGAGGTGGTCACCCTGGTCGGCCGGCCGATCGAGCTGCTGCACCCGCACGTGCAGCCCGGCCGGCGGCTGCTGGTGCTCGGGTCCGACGGCGAGACCCCGGCCCAGGTGGCCGCGCTGCTGGCCGGCCGGGGGTACGGGCAGAGCCTGCTCACCGTGCTCGGCGGCCTGGGCGGCCCCGACGAGGAGGTGCGCACCGGCACCGCGGCCACCTGGTCGCAGCCGGCGCCGGCGCTGGTGGTCACCGCCGTCGAGTGCCGTGCCGACCGGGGCACGATGCCGCTGCCCACCACGCCCGGACTGCCCGACGGTGCCTACGAGTCCGACGGGCAGCTCACCCGCTCCGAGGTCCGCGCGGTCACGCTGGCCCGGCTGGCGGCGGTGCCGGGACAGCTGCTGTGGGACGTCGGCGCCGGCGCGGGGTCGATCGGCATCGAGTGGATGCGGGCCCACCGCACCTGCCGCGCCGTCGCCGTCGAGGCCTCCGCGGAGCGCGCCGAGCGGATCGCCCGCAACGCCACCCGGCTCGGCGTGCCCTACCTGCGGGTGGTGCACGGGCACGCGCCCGAGGTGCTGTCCCGGCTGGGCGCCCCCGACGCGGTGTTCATCGGCGGCGGGCTGACCACGCCGCTGCTGGTCGAGACGTGCTGGGACGCCCTGCCGCCGGGCGGGCGGATGGTGGCCAACGCGGTGACGGTGGAGAGCGAGGCCGTGCTCGCCCAGTGGCACGCCGAGGTGGGCGGTGACCTGGTGCGGGTGGAGGTGTCGCGGGCCGAGCCGGTGGGGTCGTTCACCGGCTGGAAGCCGGCGATGCCCGTGACGATCTGGTCGGTGACCCGGTGGTGATGGGCGCGACGAGTGGGGGCCGGAGGCCTCCGCGAGGAGCGGCCGGGTGGGCTCCTCGTGGCAGGGGACGGCACCTGGTCGCGGTGTCGTCCGGTAGGACGACGGTGTCATCGTGACGGTGCACTTCATCGGGGCCGGGCCCGGGGCCGCCGACCTCGTCACGCTGCGGGCGGCGCGGATCATCGCGTCCGCCCCGGTGTGCCTCTACGCCGGCGCGCTGGTGCCCCGCGAGCTGCTCGACACCGCCCCGCCCGGCGCCCGCCTGGTCGACACCGCCGACCTCGACCTCGACGCGATCACCGCCGAGCTGGTCGCCGCGCACGAGGCCGGTCTCGACGTCGCCCGGCTGCACTCGGGGGACCCCAGCGTCTACAGCGCGATGGCCGAGCAGATGCGCCGGCTCGACGCCGCCGGCGTCCCCTACGACGTCGTCCCGGGGGTGCCCGCGTTCGCCGCGGCCGCCGCGTCGCTCAAGCGGGAGCTGACCGTGCCCGGCGTCGGGCAGACCGTCGTGCTCACCCGCACGTCGGCGCGGTCGACACCGATGCCGCCGGGGGAGCAGCTGGCCGCGTACGCCGCCACCGGCGCGACGCTGGTGCTGCACCTGGCCGTGCAGCGCATCGCCGAGCTCGCGCCGCAGCTCGCCGAGCACTACGGCGACGACGGCCCGGTCGCCGTCGTGGCCCGGGCCAGCCGCGACGACGAGCTGGTGCTGCGCGGCACGCTCGCCGACATCGCCGCGCAGGTCGAGGCCGCCGGGGTGAGACGGACGGCGGTCGTCGTCGTGGGCCCGGTGCTCACCGCGGAGCAGTTCCCCGACAGCCACCTGTACTCGACGGCGCGGTGCCGTCAGGCCTGACCCACGATCGCCCCGGCGCGGTCGACCACCACGACGTCGACCGCCACCGGGGCGCCGCGCAGCACCCCCAGCGCCGTCTCCCGGGCACCGGCGGCGACCAGGTCGCCCAGCGGCAGCCCGGCGGCCTGGCACTGCCGCAGCGCGTCGAGCGCGGTGTTCGCGCCGCGCACGCCCTCGACCAGCGCCGGGTCGCCGCCGGCGCCGGCCACCCGGTCGGCCAGCGACGCGAAGGACACCTGGGAGCGGCCCGAGTGCAGGTCGAGGTGGCCGTCGGCGAGCTTGGCCAGCTTGCCGATGCCGCCGGCCACGGTCAGCCGCGGCACCGGGTGGCGGCGCAGGTACTTGAGCACGGCGCCGGCGAAGTCGCCCATGTCCAGCAGCGCGTCCTCGGGCAGGCCGTGGAGCTGCTGCACCGTCCGCTCGCTGGTGGATCCGGTGCACCCGGCCACGTGCCGGTGCCCGGCGGCGCGGGCGACGTCGATGCCGCGGCGGATCGAGTCGATCCACGACGAGCAGGAGTACGGCACGACCACGCCGGTGGTCCCCAGCACCGAGAGCCCGCCGACGATGCCCAGCCGCGGGTTCCACGTCCGCCGCGCCAGTTCCTCCCCGTGCTCGATGGACACCTCGACGACGACGTCGCCGCTGCCGCCGTGCCGGTGCGCCACCATGGCCACGTGCGCAGCGATGAACCGCCGTGGCATCGGGTTGATCGCCGGCTCGCCCACCGCCAGCGGGAGGCCGGGCTTGGTCACCGTGCCCACGCCCTCGCCGGCCCGGAAGACGACGCCGCTGCCGGGCTCGCCGTGGGTCACCCGCACGCCCACCAGCGCACCGTGGGTGACGTCGGGGTCGTCGCCGGCGTCCTTGACCACCGCCGCGCGGGCCGCGCCGGGCTCCAGCGACTCCCGGGCCAGCGCGAAGGACGGGTGCCGGTCGTTCGGCAGGTCGATGGTCACCGGGTCGGGGAACTCGCCGGTGAGCAGCGCGGTGTAGGCCGCGGTGGTGGCCGCCGTCGCGCACGCGCCGGTGGTCCAGCCGTGCCGCAGCCCGGAGGCGCCGTCCCTGCTCACGGGCCCATGATCCCCGGCGGCCGGGTCCTGAGCGGACAGGGGCGGGTGCATCGCAGCGAGGGACGAGCGAGGAGCGGAGCGCCCCGCGGGAGCGAGGGGGAGGCGCGGTGAGCGGGCAGGTCCTGGTGCTCGGCGGCACCGCCGAGGCGCGGCGGCTGGCCACCGAGCTGGTGGCCGGCGGGGTCGACGTCCTCTCCAGCCTCGCCGGGCGGGTGGCCGACCCGCTGCTGCCCGAGGGCCGGGTGCGGGTCGGCGGGTTCGGCGGTGCCGACGGGCTGGCCGACTGGCTGGCCACGCACCGGCCGGCCGCCGTCGTCGACGCCACCCACCCCTTCGCTGCGCGGATCACCGCCAACGCGGCCGCGGCCGCGGCCCGGCACCGCACCCCGCTGCTGCGGCTCCAGCGCCCCGGGTGGGCGCCGGGCCCGGGCGACGACTGGCGCTACGTGGACTCGCTGGCCGCGGCGGCCGAGGCGGTGCGCGGCCGCGGCACGGTCTTCCTCACCACCGGCCGGCAGGGGGTGGGCGCCTTCGCCGCGCTGCCGGGCCGGGTGCTGGTGCGGGCGGTGGACCCGCCCGACGAGCCGCTGCCGGCGGGGGCGGTGCTGCTGCTCGCCCGCGGCCCGTTCACGGTGGAGGAGGAGGTGGCACTGATGCGCGACCACGGCGTGGACGTCGTCGTCGCCAAGGACTCCGGCGGGCACCTGACCGAGGCCAAGCTGGTGGCCGCCCGGCAGCTCGGGCTGCCCGTCGTGCTGGTGCGCCGGCCACCGCTGCCCGCCGGGGTGACCGTGGTCGGCACGGTGGAGGAGGCGCTGCGCTGGGTGCGGGAAACCGCTTGAGACCGGCCGGTTCCGGATCGGAGGATGGCTCCTCGTGGAACCGATGATCGAGGCCCAGGTGCGCCGCTCCTTCGTGAACTGCTCGAAGGGCGAGGCGAACTCGGCGACCCTGCCGCGCGACCTGGCCGACCTGCCGTGGGACGAGCTCGAGGTGCTCGGCTGGCGGGACGCGAAGGCGCCGCTGCGCGGCTACCTCGTCGTCCAGCGGGAGGGCCGGCCGGTGGGCGTGGCGCTGCGGGCCGCCGACACCCGGATGTCGGTCCGCCGCAGCGTGATGTGCCTGCTCTGCCGGTCGACGCACGCCGGCGACGCGGTCTCGCTGTTCACCGCCCGGCGCGCCGGTGAGGCCGGGCGCAACGGCAACACGGTGGGCACCTACGTCTGCGCCGACCTCGGCTGCGCCGTCCGCGCCCGCAGCGAGATCCCGCCGTGGCTGCGTGACCGCGACCCGCTCCTCGTGGGCGAGGAGCGGGTCGCGGAGCTGCGCGGACGGGTGGCGGAGTTCGTCGACGCCGTCCTGGGGTGAGCCGCCGGCCCGCCCGGGTCCGGGCCCCCGCTCACCCGGACGGGCCGTCCACCGGCGGCAACGGGTAGCGGAGGGCTCCGCGGGCTACCTACCGGGGGTGACCGGACCCGTTCCGCTGACCGACGCGCTGCAGGAGCTCCGCGACGCCGTGGCGCATGCCCCGCTCGGCCTGGCCACGCCCGGCCGCGAGGCCACCGTCCGCACCGCGCGGGCCGTCGTCGACCAGGTCGACGACTACCTGCTGCCCCGGCTGCGCGACCTCGACGCCCCGCTGCTGGCGGTGGTCGGCGGTTCCACCGGCGCGGGCAAGTCCACGCTGGTCAACAGCGTGCTCGGGGCGCGGGTCACCACGCCCGGCGTGCTGCGCCCCACCACCCGGGCACCGGTGCTGGTGTGCTCGCCGGCCGACCTCGCCGCGTTCTCCGGCGACCGGGTGCTCCCGCACCTGCCGCGCACCACCGGCGCGGGCGACAGCGTCCGCGACGTCGCCGGCGGGCTGCGGCTGGTGCCCAGCGACGCGCTCCCGCCGGGGCTGGCGCTGATCGACGCCCCCGACGTCGACTCCGTGGTGGAGGCCAACCGCGACCTCGCCGGGCAGCTGCTGTCGGCCGCCGACCTGTGGGTCTTCGTGACGACGGCGGCGCGCTACGCCGACGCGGTCCCGTGGGACCTGCTGCGGACGGCGCAGGAGCGGGGCACCGCGCTGGCCGTCGTCCTCGACCGGACGCCGCCCGAGGCGGTGACCGAGGTCGCCGACGACCTGGCCGGGATGCTGCAGCGCGGCGGGCTGGGCGGCGCGCGGCTGTTCGTCGTCGAGGAGCGGCCGCTGGCCGACGGGTTCCTGCCCGAGGACCAGGTCGCCCCGCTGCGCGACTGGCTGCGCGGCCTGGCCGCCGACCAGGAGCAGCGCGCCGCCGTGGTCCGGCAGACGCTGGCCGGTGCGCTGGAGAGCCTCGACGGGCGGGTCGCCGCGGTGGCCGCGGGGGTCGACGAGCAGGCCGCGGCGGCCACCGCCCTGGCCGACGCCGCCGAGGCCGCCTACGACGGCGCGCGCGACGCCGTCGCCGAGGGCGTGGGCAACGGCAGCCTGCTGCGCGGCGAGGTGCTCGCCCGCTGGCAGGACTTCGTCGGCACCGGCGAGTGGATGCGCTCGCTGCAGAACCAGGTGGGCCGGCTGCGCGACCGCCTCGGGGCCGCGCTGAGCGGCCGGCCGACGACGGCCGACTCGCTGTCGGGGGCGCTGGAGTCCGGCGTCGAGACGCTGATGCGGTCCGAGGCCGACCGCGCCGCCGACCGCACGGTGACCGCGTGGCGGTCGCTGCCCGGCGGCGGGCCGCTGGTGGCCGGGCGCGAGGAGGCGCTGGGCGCCGCCTCGCCGGAGTTCGCGCCGGCCGCCGCCGACGAGGTGCGCGACTGGCAGGGCTTCGTGCTCGACCTGGTCCGCGAGGAGGGGGCGAGCCGGCGCTCGCGGGCGCGGCTGCTGTCCTGGGGGGTCAACGGCGCCGGGGCGGTGGTGATGGTCGCCGTGTTCGCCTCGACGGCGGGGCTGACCGGCGCGGAGCTCGCGGTCGCCGGCGGCACCACCGCCGTGGGGCAGCGGGTGCTCGAGGCGGTGTTCGGCGACGCCGCGGTGCGCGAGCTGGCGGCCCGGGCCCGCGCCGACCTCGACGCCCGCGCCGACCGGCTGCTGCGCGTCGAGCAGGAGCGCTTCGACGAGCTGCTGGACGTCGTCGCCGACGCCCCCGACGCGGCCGGGCGGCTGCGGGCCGCCGTCGCCGCGCTGGCCGCGGCCCGGGGCGTGGCCGCGTGAGGGCTCGGGAGACGCCGCTGGCCGACCGGCTGGCCGCGCTGCGCGAGGCGGTGGGGGTGGCCGAGGGGCGGCTGGAGGTCCCCGAGATCGGCGCCGCGCGGCAGCTGCTGGCCAAGGCCGGCGCCCGCGAGGCGCTGGGCGACGCCACCGTCGTCGCGCTGGCCGGGGCCACCGGCAGCGGCAAGTCCACGCTGTTCAACGCCCTGTCCGGGGCGGAGGTGAGCACGCCGGGGGTGCGGCGGCCCACCACCGGCGTCGCGCATGCGAGCGTCTGGGGCGAGCAGGGCGCGGACCGGCTGCTCGACTGGCTGGAGGTGCCCCGCCGGCACCGGGTGGCCGACCCCGACCCCGCCCTCGACGGGCTGGTGCTGCTGGACCTGCCCGACCACGACAGCGTGCGGCTGGAGAACCGGCTGGAGGTCGACCGGCTGGTGCAGCTGGTCGACGTCCTGGTGTGGGTGCTCGACCCGCAGAAGTACGCCGACGACGCGGTGCACACCCGCTACCTCGCGCCGCTGGCCGGGCACGCGGGCGTGCTGCTGGTGGTGCTCAACCAGGTCGACCGGCTCGACGAGGCCGCGGCCGTCGCGTGCCTGACCGACCTGCGCCGGCTGCTCGACGAGGAGGGGCTGACCGGGACGCCGGTGCTGCCCACCGCGGCCCGCACCGGCCTGGGCCTGCCGGAGCTGCGCGCCGAGCTGGCCCGCCGGGTCGGTGCGCGGAAGGCGGCGACCGACCGGCTCACCGCCGACGCCCGCGCCGCGGCCGGCGCGCTGGCCGAGCACTGCGCGCCCGACCTCGGCCGCGACCGCGGACCCGGTCGCGCCGCCCGCGAGGAGCTCACCGCCGCGCTGGCCGACGCCGCCGGGGTGCCCGCCGTCGTCGGCGCGGTCGAGCGCTCGGCCCGCCGCAACGGCACCGCGCACACCGGCTGGCCGCTGCTGCGGTGGACGCGCAAGCTGCGCGCCGACCCGCTGGCCCGGCTCAACCTGGGCGACGAGCGGTCGCGCACCTCGCTGCCGCAGGCCGGGTCGGTGCAGCGGGCCGGCATGGACGCCGCGCTGCGCCGGGCCCGCGACGACGCCGGCCGCGGGCTGCCGCCGGCCTGGCGCGACGAGCTGCGCCGCACCACCGAGGACACCGCCGAGCGGCTGCCCGACCGGCTCGACCGTGCCGTCGCCGGTACCGACCTGGGCCCGGACCGCACGCCGCTGTGGCAGCGCGCGGTCGGCGGCCTGCAGTGGCTGCTCGCGCTGGTGGCGCTGGCCGGGGCGCTGTGGCTGATCGGCCTGGTCGGACTGGGGCTGCTGCAGCTCGACGACGTCGTGCCGCTGCCCCGGGTGCAGGGGATCCCGCTGCCCACGGTGCTGCTGGTCCTCGGGCTGCTCGCCGGGTTGCTGCTGGCCCTGGTGTGCCGGCCGCTGGTGGCCGCGGGGGCCCGGCGCCGGGCGCGGACGGCTCGGCGCCGGTTGACCGCACGGGTGGCCGAGGTGGCCGAGGAGGAGGTGCTGGCCCCGGTGGCGGAAGTGCGCGCCGAGCACGACCGCTACTGCGCCGCGGTGGGTCGCGCGCGCTCCTGACGCGCGGCACCGGCGGGCGTGGACACCGGGTGCCGGACCGGACAGGCTGGCCTCTCGGCACCGGTGAGGGGAGCGGTCGATGGTCGCGCGCTACGAGTACAAGGTCGAGGAGATCCGCGAGGGCATGATCGGCGGCAAGATGTCCGGCGGCAAGCTCGAGAAGGTCCTGAACTCGTACGCCCGCGAGGGCTGGCAGCTCCGGGCGATCACGTCCGTCGAGGTGAAGGGCCGTATCGGGCCCGGCGGTGTGGAGGGCGTCCTGGTCACCTTCGAGCGGCCGCTCGTCTGAGCCACCCGGCGGCGGCCGGGATCAGTTCGGGTTCAGGTCCTCGATCCTCCTCAGCAGCCAGAGGCGGACGTCGGCGAGGCGGTCCTCCCGGGAGGCGGCGAGCTGCTGGCGCAGCCGCTCACGGTCCTCGCGGGACGGGTCGTCGGTCACGCTGGGAGTCCGTACCCGCCGGGACGTGCTTCTACCTGCAGACGGGCCTCGGGACCTCGCGTGGCCGGCGGACCGGGGAGTCCGGTGTCCTGGACCGGCCGCAGGACACCTCAACCCGTGGGGGCCGGCTCGATGCGGTGCCGGCGCACCCACAGGAGGACGCCGAGGACGACCATCACCAGCACCGCGACGAGGAACCCGGCATGGGTGCGGCCGGGGACGACCGCGCTGGAGACCAGGGCGAAGTCCCACAGCCCGTGGAGCAGAGCCGGTGCGAGCAACCCGCCCGCGCGCCTGCGGACCAGGTAGAAGAAGTAGCCGGCGACCGCGGTGACGAACACCTGGACGAAGGCCCCCACCCCCTCGCTGACCAGGTTGGTCGCATGGGCCAGGCCGAAGACCAGGGTGGACCACAGTGCGACCCGGCCCTCGCTGAACCCGTTGGTGCGGAACACCGTGACGCCCAGGCCGCGGAACATGCCCTCCTCGGCGGACCCGACGAGCAGGCAGCTGAGCAGCAGCAGGAGGGTGAAGCCGAGCCCGCGGTCGGCCAGGCCGCCGTAGTTGACCGCCGCGACGGTGCCGGCCCCCATGAGGACCGGGACGACGACCACCCAGCGCTGCACCGGCCGGGCGTCCACCAGCACGGGCCGCCACCACCGCAGGAGGGCCACGGCGGCGAGGACGAACGCCAGCGAGACGCCGACCGGGGCGGTGATGCTGCGCCACACCTCGTCCGGAGTCGTCGGGGAGGCGTAGCCGGCGTCGGTGCCTCGGGTCAGCAGCACCGCCAGACCCTGGAGGAGGACCAGGTAGACGATCAGCAGCGCGATCCACCCGGCCACGGACAACCGGCGCGCGCCGGGCGGGTCCTCGACGACCGGGCCGGACACGTCGCTGGTCATGGCCGTCAACGTATGGCCGGTGGCTGCCCGCGGAGGGGGACTGGGTCGTCCGCCGGCCCGGGCGCCGGTCCGCCTCGTGGGCGGCGGTCGCGGAGCGGGTCAGGCCGCCAGCGGCTCGGCCGGCTCCTCGACGCGGTCCGGAGCGGCGTCCCGGCGGTCCGACAGCCGCAGGCCGGCCGCCGCCCCCACCGCCAGCAGGACGACGACGCCGCCGTAGACCTCGGCGACCGGTCGCAGCCCCACGGCGCCCGCGGCGACGCCCGCGACGATGGCCGGGATGCTGAAGGCCAGGTAGCCGACGACGAAGACGCTCGACAGCAGCCCCGCGCGGTGGCCGGGCTCGACGCCGGCGGTCACCAGGGCCACCGCGCCGAGGAACGCCGCGCCGAAGCCCACGCCGGACACCGCGGCCGACAGGAGGAACAGCCACAGCGAGCCGGTGACCAGCGAGACCAGCAGGACACCGACCGCGACGGCGAACACCAGGCAGCCGCCGCCCATCGACCGGCGCGGCGGCAGGTCGCGGGCGAGCAGGCTGCCGACGACACCGGCGCCCTGCATGCACAGGATGAGCAGGCTGCCGACGACGTGGTCGGCGACGCCGAAGACGCCGGCGACCAGCGACGGGCCGAGGGAGAGCACCAGCCCGCCCATCGCCCACAGCGCCACCAGGGCGGGGACGGCGACGGCGAACGCCCGGCGCTGCGGCCGGGGCACCTCGACCCTCGGGCGCAGCGAGGCCAGCGCTCCGGGCAGCCGCGGTGAGGACTCCGGCAGCACCAGGACCAGCGCGGCGCCGAGCACGAAGACGACGGTGAGCACGCCGAACACCCACGGCGTCGGGCTGGCGACGGACTCGATCGCCAGACCCGCGCCGACGGCGCCGAGGGACAGGCCCAGGCCGGGGGAGACGCTGTTGAGCAGCGCACCGATCGGCCGCCGGCCCGGGCGCTGCAGGTCGAGCAGGGTGGCGCCGAGCGACCCGGTCAGCGCGCCGGTGGACAGCCCCTGCAGCACCCGTGCGGCCAGCAGCCAGCCCACGCCGTCGGCGGCGAGGAAGACGGCCATGGCCACCGCCTGCAGCAGCAGCCCGCCGGCGAGCACCGGCCGCCGCCCGACGTGGTCGGACAGGCTCCCGACCACCAGCAGCGCGGCCAGCAGCGCGAAGGCGTAGATGCCGAAGACCAGGGTCAGGACGCCGGCGCCGAAGCCGAACTGCTCCTGGTAGACGCGGTAGAGCGGCGTCGGGACCCCGGAGGCGGCCAGCACCAGCACGAGCAGTCCGGCCACCGACCAGAACGCGGCGGGGCGGGAGAGGCGGGGCACGCCGGGGGACAAGCGGGACCGCGAGCTGGTTGTTCCCCGCAACGGCGTGTCGGCGTCAGGAGGGGTAGCGGCGCGGTGTGTAGACCTGCCCCGACGGCGTCACCCGGGTCTGCGAGGAGCCGACGAGCACCAGGCAGCGCATGTCGACGGTCTCCGGGTCGAGCTCGCCGAGCGTCGTCACCCGGACCTCCTCCCCCGGCCCGCCGACGTCGCGGCCGACGACGACCACCGTCTCCGGCTTGCGCACCTCCAGCAGCGCGGTCAGCGCCTCGCCGAGCTGGTGCGGCCGCGCCCGCGAGCGCGGGTTGTAGAGCGCGAGGACCAGGTCGGCGGCCGCGGCCGCGCGCAGCCGGTCGAGCACCACGTCGAGCGGCTTGAGCACGTCGGAGAGGCTGATGACGGCGAAGTCGTGGCCCAGCGGGGCGCCGACACGGGAGGCCACGGCCTGCGCGGCGGTCAGGCCGGGCAGCACCCGGACGCGGACGCCGGCGTGCTCGGGACGGGCGGCCACCTCGAGCACCGCGGCGGCCATGGCGAACACGCCCGGGTCGCCGCTGGAGACCACCGCGACCCGCCGTCCCGACCGGGCCAGCTCCAGGGCGTGCGCGGCCCGTTCGGCCTCCACCCGGTTGTCGCTGGGGTGCCGGGTCTGCCGCGGGTTGGCCGGCACGCGGTCGAGGTAGGGCCCGTAGCCGACCAGGTCGTCGGCGGACGCCACCGCGTCGGCGGCCTCGGGCGTCGTCCAGCCGCGCGCGCCGGGGCCGAGGCCGACGACGACCACCTCACCGGCCCGCGGTCCGGCGTCCTGGGCGTCGGGCGGCGCGGAGGAGGCCGCGGTGAGGGGGCTGGGCAGCAGCGCGAGGGAGAAGTAGGGCACCGTCGCCGGGTCGACGCCGGCGAGGGGCAGCGTGCGCTGCCGGTCGGTGGTGGCCCGCTCGACGTAGAGCGCGCGGTCGAGCACGCCGGCGGCCTCGAACGCCTCCCGCACCTGCGGGAACGTGCGGCCGAGCTTCATCACGACCGCGGAGTCGGTGGTGGCCAGCCACTCGGCGAGCTCGTCGGCGGGCAGCGTGCCGGGCAGCACGGTGAGCACCTCGTCCCGCTCCACCAGCGGCCGGCCGACCACCGCGGCGGCGCCGCTGACGCTGGTCACGCCGGGCACCACCTCGGTCGGGTACCGGTGCGCGAGCCGCTTGTGCATGTGCATGTAGGACCCGTAGAAGAACGGGTCGCCCTCGGCGAGCACGACGACGTCGCGGCCGGCGTCGAGGTGGGCGGCGAGCCGGCCGGCGGCGTCCTCGTAGAACTCGTCGATGGCGCCCTGGTAGCCGCCGGGGTGGTCGGTGCCCTCGGTGGTGACCGGGTAGACCAGCAGCTCCTCGACCTGCCCCTCCCGCAGGTACGGGGCGGCCAGCGCGCGGGCGACCGAACGGCCGTGCCGCGCGGCGTGGAAGGCGACGACGTCGGCGGCGGCGATCAGCCGGGCGGCCTTGACGGTGACCAGCTCGGGGTCGCCGGGACCCAGCCCGACGCCGTAGAGGCGGCCGGTCATTCCACGTCGCTCGCGATCGCGTTCACGGCCGCGGCGGTGATCGCGCTGCCGCCGCGGCGGCCGCGGACGACGAGGAACTCCAGGTCCGAGGCGGCCAGCGCCTCCTTCGACTCGGCCGCGCCGATGAAGCCGACCGGGATGCCGAGCACGGCGGCCGGGCGCGGGGCGCCGGCGGCGACCATCTCGAGCAGGTGGAACAGCGCGGTGGGGGCGTTGCCGATCGCGACGACGGCGCCGTCGAGGCGCTCGCCCCACAGCTCCAGCGCGGCGGCGGTGCGGGTGGTGCCGAGCTCGGCGGCCAGCGCCGGCACCCGCGGGTCGTCGAGGGTGCAGACGACGTCGTTGTCCTTCGGCAGCCGCCGCCGGGTGATGCCGGAGGCGACCATCCGGGCGTCGCAGAGCACGGGCGCGCCGGCGTCGAGCGCCTCGCGGGCACGCCGGACGACGTCGGGGCTGTAGGCGACGTCGGCCACCAGGTCGACCTGGCCGCAGGCGTGGATCATCCGCACGACGGCGCGGGCGACGTCGTCGGGCAGGCCGGTGAGGTCGGCCTCGGCCCGGATCGTCGCGAACGACTGCCGGTAGATCTCGGCGCCGTCCTTCTCGTACTCGTACATCGCCCGCGAGGCTACGGCCCGCCGCGGCGTCGTCCCCGCCCGCGTGCCGGGACGCCGGAGGCCGGCCGCGCTCCTCAGGCCGGCGCGGCCACCGCCGGCACGCCGGTCAGCTCGGTGCAGACCTCCCACAGCTCGCGCTCCCGCCGCGGGTCGAACGACGCGGCCGACGGCCGGGTCACCGCGCCGATCTCCACGTACCCCCCGCGCAGGCCGGCGTGCGTGCGGCCCAGGACCAGGTCGGCGAGGGCCCGGGCCGAGCGCCGGGGGGTGGTCACCCCCGGCAGCACCCGCAGCACCGGGAGCAGCCAGGACCAGGCCCACCGCTCCAGCGCGGTGCGCCGCCGGGCCAGCCCGGTGCCCGGCATCAGGCCCGGGTCGTAGACGTTGACCCGCAGCGCCGGGGCGGCCCCGCCGTGGCGGCGGTCCCACTCGTGCGCCTGGTACACGACCGCTAGTTTGCTGGTCGCATACGCGCGCGACCCGGCCCTGGGATCGCCGTCGGGGCCGTCCGGGCGGGCCAGGTCGCGCGGGTGCTCCCACCGCGGCGGGTCGACCAGGCCCATCGAGCGGTCGCCGTGGTGGGTTCCGCTGCCCAGCAGGACGACGTGCGCTCCGTCGGCCATCGCCGGCCGCAGCGACTCCACCAGCACGTGCGGCGCGAGCACGTTGACGCCGAAGGTGAGCTCGTGGCCGTCGGCGGTGACCTGCCGGCGGTCGGCCGTCTGGACGCCGGCGTTGGACACCAGGGCCGTCACCGGGGGCAGGTCGCCGGCGGCGACGGTGTCGCGGACGGTCGTCGCGGCGGCCCGCACCTGGTCCAGGGAGGCGAGGTCGCAGGGGACGGTCACCACGCGGGCGCCGGAGCGGGCCGCGTCCTCCGCCGCCGCCTCGAGGGCGGCGCCGGGACGCCCCACGAGCACGAGGGCGGCGGAGGGCCGGGCGGCCGCGAGCGCGGGAACCAGCGCGCGACCCAGGCCGCGGGTCGGTCCGGTGACGACGATGCAGTCGGTGATGTCAGGAACTGTCATGCTCACCATCGTGGGTGATGTCAGTGACTGACGCAAGTGCCCCCGGCTACGGTCGTCGCGTGGCGCGCTGGCAGGAGGGCACCCGCGGGCGGTTGCAGGAGGCCGCCGTCGGGCTGTTCGCCGCCCAGGGCTACGGCTCGACCACCACCGAGCAGATCGCGGCCGCAGCCGGGGTCACGCAGCGCACGTTCTTCCGGCACTTCCGGGACAAGGAGGAGGTGCTCTTCGCCGAGGACGACGCCCTGCTCGGGGCGCTGCTGCAGGGAGTGCGGTCGCTCCCGGACGACGCCGCGCCGGTCGCCGTCGTGCGCGCCGCCCTCGGCTCGCTGGCCGACCGGCTGCACGACGGGCGGGAGGCCCAGCGGCGGCGCGCGGAGGTGGTCGCCAGCGACCCGGCCCTGGTCGGCCGCGACCTGGCCAAGCAGGCGCGCTGGATCGAGGCGCTGGCCGACGTGCTGGCCGCCCGGGATCTGCCCCTGGGGCGGGCCCGGGCCCTCGCCGGGGCCGGCGCGGCCGCGTTCCGGACCGCCTACCGCGCCTGGCTGACCGGCCCCGCCCGGCCCGGTCTGGCGCGGCGCGTGGAGCGCGCGCTGGACGAGCTCGCCGAGGACCTCGCCGGCCGGTCGCCGGGCGCGCCCGCCGAGTAGCCGTGCCCGCCGGGTAGCCGCGCCCGCCGGGTAGCCGCGGGCGCAGGCGGGTAGCCGGGGGCATGGCCCTTCCCCGTCTGCTCGTCCTCGTCCTGGCCGGCGGTGCCGGTGGCCGCCTGCAGCTGCTCACCCAGCACCGGGCCAAGCCGGCCGTCCCGTTCGCGGGCGTCTACCGGCTCATCGACTTCCCACTGAGCAACTGCCAGCACTCGCACGTCGCCGACGTGTGGGTGTCGATCCAGCAGCACCCGACCTCGCTCGCCGACCACCTGGCCAACGGCCGGCCGTGGGACCTCGACCGCACGCACGGCGGGCTGATGACCCTGCCGCCGTTCCAGGGGACCGAGCGGGGCGGGTGGAACACCGGCACCGCCAACTCGCTGTGGCGCCAGGCCGAGCTCATCCGCGGGTTCGGCGCCGACGCGCTGGTCGTGGTCAGTGCCGACGCCGTCTACGAGCTCGACTACCGGGAGGTGGCCGACGCGCACCTGCAGTCGGGCGCGGAGGTGACCATGGTGACCACCGAGGTCGACGCCGACGACGCCGCCCGCTACGGGATCGTCGAGGTCGACGGCGACCGGGTGACCGGCTACGCCTACAAGCCCGACGAGCCGGCCACGACCACCGCCACCAACGAGGTCTTCGTCTTCGACCCGGAGCCGACGCTCGACCGGCTCGAGCAGCTGCGCTCCGAGGTGGGCGAGGAGGGGCTGGAGGACCTCGGCTCCCACCTGCTGCCGGCGCAGACGCGCGACGGCCTCGCGCGGGCCCACCCGCTCAAGGGGTACTGGCGCGACGTCGGCACGGTGGAGTCCTACTGGGAGGCGCACCAGGAGTTCCTGTCGGAGGAGCCGCCGATCGACCTCGACGCCCCGGACTGGCCGATCCACACCCGCGGCGGCCGGCGCAGCGCCGCCCGGGTCCTCGACGACGGCCGGATCGAGAACAGCCTGCTCTCCGGCGGCACCCGCGTCTCGGGCGACGTGCGCGGCTCGGTGCTCTCGCCCGGGGTGGTGGTGGAGCCCGGCGCCACCGTCGTCGACTCGGTGCTGCTGCCCGGCGTGCGGGTGCGCTCGGGTGCCACGGTGACGCGCTCGGTGGTCGACGACGCCGTCGACGTCGGCCGCGGCTGCACGGTGGGCGGCGACGGGGACATCACCCTCGTCGGCCTGCGGGCGCGGCTCGAGGAGGGCACGGAGGTCCCCGCCGGCGCCCGCTACCCCGACCCGGAGGAGACCTCGTAGCCCGCCGGCGTCGCGACGACGTCCAGCACGTCCCCGCGCGGCCGGCCGCACCGGCGTCCGCACCCCGCCCAGTGCACGCGCACCCTCTCGGGCACCGTGCCGGACACGACGGCCGCCGCGGCGTCGGCGCGGACGTCGGCCAGCGACCGCGCGCACCCGGGCCGGCCGGCGCAGGCGGTCACCCGCGTCCACGGGTTCTCGGCGTCGAAGACGACGCCGGTCCGGTGCAGGTCGACGGCGGCGTCGTCGACGCGGTCCTCGGGCAGGTCGGGCACGACGACGCTGCGCCACGGCGTCAGCTGGACCTCCGCGGTGAGCGAGGCCAGCAGGTCGGCCTGACCCGCGGAGAGCCGGCCCAGCGGGACGACGCCGACGAGCGCCGTCCGCCCGTCCGCCTGCGTGTCGGCGCCCACTGGTCCCACCGGCGGCGCGGCCGGGACGGGGACCGGCGACACCGGGGAGCCGGGGAGGCGCGCCCGCACCCGCGCCGGGCCGTCGTCGAGCTCGGCCAGCCGCCACGCGGTGCCGCCTTGGGCGTCGCGCTCGGCGAGGAGGGCGCGCGTGGCGGCGAGCAGCAGGTCCACGGCGACGTCCGGTGTGGCGCGCAGCCCGCTGTCGGCCCCGGCGAGCAGCAGTGCCACGTCGCCGCCGGGGAGGGCGAGCAGGCCGGCGTCGCCGCCGAGCCCGCTCACGTCGCCGCGGCCGTCGTCGAGGGTGGCCAGGTAGCGGCCCGGCAGCCCGGCCAGCGCCGGGTCGGCGCACAGGCCGGCGTCCAGCGCGGCGACCCACGGGCGGGCGTCGAGCAGCCCCCCGGCGCGGCCGGTGAGGGTGCTGGCCAGCACGTTGCGCACCCGCTCGTGGGTCTCGCTGGGCAGCAGGCCGGCCGCGGCCAGCCGGTCGCCGAGCTCGCGGGTGGCTCCGGACGCGAGCCCGCGCAGCTGCAGGTTGCCGCGGCTGGTCATCTCCAGGCCGCCGTCGCCGAGGTCGCGCGCCGCGGCGGCGAGCGTCCGCAGCTGGGCGGCGCTCAGCAGCCCGCCCGGCACCCGCACGCGGGCCAGCTCGCCGTCGGCGGCGGCGTGCGTCTGCAGCGCACCCGGGCAGGCGTCGGCGCGGGTTCGGGCAGTGGTCATGGCGCCCGCGACGGTACGACGCGGGCGCCACGACCACCCGGCGTCAGGCGTCCCGGCGGGCGCGGTCGAACGACATCCAGACCTCGCGGCGCTCCTTGCGGGTGGTCACCTGCGCCATGGCGGCGACGCGGCGGCGCTGGTCGAAGGAGGCGATGTGCTGGACGACGGCGATCTCGGCCTCGCGCATGGCCCGCTCGGCGGCGAACTCGGCCGGCGTCGACGGGTACTCGTCGGCCGGGACCGGGGGCACCTCGTCGCCGCGCTCGCGCGCGTAGGGGCTGTCGGGCGGCAGGTTGCCGCTCACCCGGCCGTAGGCGCCGAGCACCAGCAGCACCAGGCCGGCGACGACGGAGAAGACCACGTTGCTGATGCCGAACGCGAGGATGTTGAGGTCGGTGTTGAGCACGGCCAGGTTGGCCAGCGCCGACACGAGGAACAGCACGCCGATGACGATCATGACCGTCGAGGCGGTGCGCGGGCTGCGCAGCGCGGAGAAGACCAGCACGACCGCCGTCACGATCGAGATGGTCGACAGCAGGCCGTTCGACGACAGGCCGAGGACGCGCTCGCCGTCGGTGGAGAAGTAGGCCAGCCCGTTGGCGAACCCGAGCACGCCGAAGACCGCGATCACCCCGGCGACGACGAACGCGCCGATGCGCTGCACGGTGTAGACGCGGTTGCGCTCCGCCGCGGGCGGGGCATCGGGCTGCCGACGGGGAGGGGCTGGCGAGCGGCCGGCCGTCCGGTGGCGGTGCAGCGACAGGGCCATGGTGTGCTCCTCGAGCCGGAGGACTGCTGGCAACGGTTGTTCCCAACTCGATGGCGCACGGATGCACCTCGTTCCGGACTTCCTCGTGCCGTGCGCGCCCGGGCGTGTCGCGGTCCGGGAAGAGCGGCCCGCCCGCCGTCGTTCCGTCGACGTGAACCAGCCCTTCGAGACCGATCTGCACTCCGAGTACCTGCGCGCCGACCTCTTCTTCTCCATGGGGCAGCCGGTCGAGGCCGCGCGCGTCCTGGAGCCGCTCGTGGCGGCCGAGCCGGGCAACGAGGCCGCGCTGGAGCTCCTGGCGCGCAGCTACTTCGGCTCGGCCCAGCTGCAGCGGGCGGAGGACGCGCTGCGCCGGCTGGTCGAGCTGGCGCCCGCCAACGGGTGGGCGCGCCGCGCCCTGGCCCGCACGCTGGAGCGGCAGAGCCGCCGCGACGAGGCCGCACCCCACCACCGCATGGCCGACGCGCTCGGCGCCGAGTAGCCCACCGACCGTTCTTGCGGTTCCGGCACGGACGTTGACCTCGAGTCGGCTCGAGGTCCTAGCGTCCCGGCCGTGAGCATGGAGATGACGGCGTGGTCGGCGCTCTCGCGGGCCACGCAGGCCCGCACCGACCGGCGGGCGATCTCCCGCGCGACCCTGCGGCGGGTGCTGACCCACGCCCGGCCGCACCGCGCCCGCATCGGCGCCTTCGTCTCAGTGGGCGTCGTCGAGGCGGTGCTCGCCGTCGCCACGCCCCTGCTGGCCGGCCGGGTGGTCGACGAGATCGTCGGTGGCGGGAGCACCGGCACCGTCGTCCGCCTCGCCGTCGTCATCGCCGCGGTGGCCCTCGCCGGGACCGCGCTCGGCCTGCTCGGCCGGTGGCTGTCGGCCACGCTCGGCGAGGGGCTCATCCTCGACCTGCGCACCGCCGTGTTCGACCACGTGCAGCAGATGCCGGTGGCCTTCTTCACCCGCACGCGCACCGGCGCGCTGGTGTCCCGGCTCGACAACGACGTCCTCGGGGCCCAGCGCGCCTTCAGCGACACCCTGTCGGGGATCGTCACCAACACCGTCACGCTGCTGCTCGCGCTCGCCGCGATGCTGACGCTGTCGTGGCAGGTGACGCTGCTGGCGCTGCTCCTGCTGCCGGTGTTCCTGCTGCCCGCCCGCCGGATCGGCCGCCAGCTGGCCGGCCTGCGCCGGGTCGCCGCGGAGTCCAACGCGGCCATGACCGGGCAGACGACGGAGCGCTTCTCCGCGCCCGGCGCCACGCTGGTCAAGCTCTACGGCCGTCCCGACGCGGAGTCGGCCCGCTTCGCCGCCCGGGCGCGGGCGGTGCGCGACGTCGGCGTGCGGACGGCGATGGTGCAGTGGACGTTCGTCAGCGCGCTCACCCTGGTGTCGGCGCTCGCGCTCGCACTGGTCTACGGCGTGGGCGGCACCTCCGCGCTGGCCGGGGCGCTCGAGCCCGGCGCCGTCGTGGCGCTCGCCCTGCTGCTCACCCGCCTGTACGCGCCGCTGACCGCGCTGGCCAGTGCCCGGGTCGACGTCGCCTCGGCCCTGGTCAGCTTCGAGCGGGTGTTCGAGGTACTCGACCTGGTGCCGCTCGTCCGCGAGCGGCCCGGCGCCCGCGAGGTCCCCGACGGGCCGGTGTCGGTCGAGCTGGACGGCGTCACCTTCGCCTATCCCTCGGCCGACCGGGTCTCGCTGGCCTCGCTGGAGGACGTCGCCCGGCTCGACGGCCGCGGCGGCGTCGACGTCCTGCACGACGTCTCGTTCACCGTGCGGCCCGGGGAGGTGCTGGCCGTCGTCGGCTCGTCGGGTGCGGGCAAGTCCACGATCGCCGCGCTGCTGCCGCGCCTCTACGACGTCGACGCCGGCGCCGTCCGCCTCGGCGGCGTCGACGTGCGCGACCTGACCGCCGACTCGATCCGCCGCACCGTCGGGCTGGTCACGCAGGACGGCCACCTGTTCCACGAGTCGCTGCGGGACAACCTGCTGCTCGCCGACCCCGGTGCCACCGACGCGCAGCTGTGGGACGTGCTCACCCGGGCGCGGCTGGCCGACCTGGTGCGCGGGCTGCCCGACGGCCTGGACACCGTCGTCGGCGAGCGCGGCTACCGCTTCTCCGGCGGGGAGCGGCAGCGGCTGACCATCGCCCGTCTGCTGCTCGCCCGCCCGCGGGTTGTGCTGCTCGACGAGGCCACCGCGCACCTCGACGCGACGTCGGAGGCCGCGGTGCAGGAGGCCCTGGACGAGGCGCTCGAGGGCCGGACGGCGATCGTCATCGCGCACCGGCTCTCGACCGTGCGCGCGGCCGACTGCATCCTCGTGCTCGAGGGCGGCCGGGTGGTCGAGCGCGGCCGGCACGAGGAGCTCCTCGCCCTCGGCGGCCGCTACGCCGAGCTGTACCGCACCTCGCTCGGGCAGCCGGTCCCCGCCTGAGGCGTCAGCCGGACCACGGCGATCCGCCGCGACACCCGGGCCTGGTAGCCGTCGTAGCCGTCGAACCGGGCCATGAGCGCCGCCCACAGCCGGGCCCGCTCCGGCTCCTCGACCTCGGTGGCCACCACGGGCCACCGCCGGCCGCGCACCTCGACCGCGGCGCGCGGGTCGGCCTGCAGGTTCAGCCACCACTGCGGCTCGGCGTCGATCCCGCCGTTGGACGCCGCGACCACGACGTCCTCGCCGTCGCGCACGTGCAGCAGGGGGGTGCAGCGCTCCTGCCCGGACACCCGCCCGCGGCAGGTGAGCAGCACGACGTCGCCGCCGCGGAAGCGGTTGCCGACCCGCCCGCCGGTGCGCCGCAGCAGCACGGTGTGGCCCGCGGCCAGCCGCCGCGAGACGGCCGTCAGGACCCGGTCCCCGCGGGACAGGGCGGCGGTCACCGGGCGGTCCCGAACAGGCGCGCGTCGGCCCGGGCGGCGCGCCGGCCGAGCAGCCGGCCCAGCGCGGACAGGACCGGCTGCCCGCCGAGGATCCGGGCCGCGGCCTCCGGCGGGATCGCCGAGACGACCCAGCCGAGCGCGGCCACGGTGTCGCGGGGGCCGTACTCCCGCGCGAACGCGGCGTCCTGGCGGGCCCAGTCCTCGGGGGTGAGGTGCTGCTGGACGAGCGCCATCCCGTCGCGCTCCTCGTGCGCCAGGTGGGCGCCCAGGGCGTCGCAGGTCCGGGCGAGGGTGGCGGCCAGCCGCTGCCGGGTGTCCGCGCCGCCCCGGCCGGCGGCCAGGTCCGCCAGCCCGGCCGCGCAGGAGGCCAGCAGCGGGTCGATGCCGGCGTGCTCGGCCTCGAGCCGGTCGAGGACGACGGGGTCGGCGCCGCGCTCCCGCAGCAGCGGCCACAGGTGGGCGTCCTCGCCGGCGTGGTGCTTGTGCAGGAACCGCGCGAACAGCCCGAAGCGCCGGGCGAGGGCCCGCCAGCGGGCCCGGTCGCCCACGCCGACCGTCGGGACGACCGCGGCGAAGGCGTCGAGGTCGCGCCGGAACGCCCGGTGCATGACGTACATCGCGGCCACGTCGACCGGGCCGTCGGGTGCGGCGGCCTGGCCGGGCAGGAGGAGCTGGACGGGGTGGGGAGGGGCGGTGGTCACGGCGACCTCTTTCGGCTGAGTAACGCTCAAACGAATAGAGGAACGGTAGGGTGGAACCGTGTCCGAGGGCAAGAGGGTCTACCGCTCGCAGTTGCGGCAGGAGCAGGCCCGGCGCACCCGCGTGCAGGTGCTCGACGCCGCCACCCGCTGCTTCGTCGAGCAGGGCTACGCCGCGACGACGATGCGCGACGTCGCGGCCGCCGCCGGGGTGTCGGTGCCGACGGTGTTCGCGCAGGGCGGCAAGGCGGTGCTGCTGCTCGCGTGCGTGGACCGGGCGCTGGTCGGCTCCGACGAGGAGCGCGCGGTGCGGGAGCTAGGCCCGTTCGCGCAGCTGCTCGCCGCGCCGGACCGCGCCGGCCGGCTCGCGGCGCTGCGGGAGCTGGTGCTCGAGGCCGCCCCCGGGTCCCGGGCGATGCAGGACGTCTTCGCCGCGGCCGCGGCGGCCGACCCGGACGTGCGGCCCGCCTACGAGGAGTACGAGCGCCGGCGGCGTGCCGACACCGCCGCCCTCCTCGGCGCCTTCGCGCCCGACCTGCGCGAGGACCTCGACCTCGACGCGGCGACCGACGTCGCCTGGGCGGTCTTCTCGCCCTCGACGCAGTCCCGGCTCATGGTGGGGTGCGGC
This sequence comes from Geodermatophilus sp. SYSU D00696, assembly GCF_054050235.1. NCBI lineage: Bacteria > Bacillati > Actinomycetota > Actinomycetes > Geodermatophilales > Geodermatophilaceae > Geodermatophilus > Geodermatophilus sp. SYSU D00696. Next base: position 187,175 of record NZ_JBJGYY010000002.1, read on the forward strand.
TGGCCGGCCGCGCGTTTCGCCGACTGGGTGGCCGACACCCTCGACCGGCTGCTGCTGCGCTGACGTCGGTCCTGCCGGAACGCCGACGGTCGCCGGCGGCCGGCCGAGCGGTGCGCTGCGCGCAGGCGGTCAGGCGCGCTCGCTCACCGGCCGGATCTCGCCGTCGGCCAGTCGGCGCCGGTAGCCGAAGAGCTCCCGCTTCACGACCCCGGCCATGATGTAGAGGCCGACGATGTTCGCCAGCGACATCGCGAAGATCATGCTGTCGGAGAACCCGATCACCGCGTCCAGCGTCGACGCGGCGCCGATGATCACGAAGAGGCAGAAGACGACCTTCCAGGTGCGGTCGACCAGCATCGACTCGCCGAAGAGGTAGGTCGCCGCCTTCAGGCCGTAGTAGCTCCAGGCGAGCATCGTGGAGTAGGCGAACAGGATCACCGCGATGGCCAGCACGAACGGGAACCACGAGGCCACCGTCTCGAAGGCCGCCGACGTCGTCTCGACACCGGGTGCGCTCGACTCGTCGGCGTAGGTGCCGGTGATGACGATCGCCAGGGCGGTCATCGTGCAGATGACGACGGTGTCGATGAAGGGCTCGAGGACGGCGACGTGGCCCTCGGTGGCGGGCTCCTTGGTCTTGACCGCGGAGTGGGCGATCGCGGCGGACCCCAGGCCGGCCTCGTTGCTGAACGCCGCGCGACGGAAGCCCTGGATGAGGACCCCGACGAGGCCGCCGTAGCCGGCCTCCGGGCTGAACGCCTGGGTGATGATGTCCCACAGCGCGCCGGGCACCGCGCTGAGGTTGGCGAACAGCACCAGCAGGCAGGCGACCACGTAGAAGACCGCCATGAACGGGACGATCTTGTCGGTGACCCGGGCGATGCTCCGGATGCCGCCGATGATCACGGCGCCGACGAGCAGGGCGAGGACGAGCCCGAAGACCGCGCCGGCCGCGCCACCGCCGAGCGGGCCGTCCTCGCCGCCGGTCACCGACTGGGCCTGGGCGAACGCCTGGTTGGACTGGAACATGTTGCCGCCGCCGACGGCCCCGCCGAGGGTGAAGACGCAGAAGAGGACCGCGAGGACCTTGCCCAGCGTGCCGAGCCGGGGGCTCTTCTCCTTGAGGCCCTTGCTCAGGTAGTACATCGGGCCGCCGGAGACCCGTCCGTCCGGGTACTCGTTCCGGTACTTGACACCGAGCGTGCACTCGACGCCCTTGGTGCACATGCCGACGAGCCCGGCGATGACCATCCAGAAGGTGGCACCTGGGCCGCCGAGGGAGATCGCCACGGCCACGCCGGCGATGTTGCCCAGGCCGACGGTGCCGGAGACCGCGGTGGCCAGTGCCTGGAAGTGCGTCACCTCGCCGGCGTCGCGCGGGTCGTTGTAGTCACCACGGACCAGTCGGAGTGCCTGCTTGAAGGCCCAGAACTGGAAGCCCCTGAGGTAGATCGTGAAGAAGATCCCGGCGACGACCAGCCACACCACGATCAGTGGCAGCTCGACCCCGTCACCGAGGAAGTCCAACGGGACGGCGTAGAAGACGATGCCCGAGATGAAGTCCGAGATCGGGGTGAAGAAGTCGTTGACCCGGTCGTCGAAGCTCGCGGCGAGAACTGCGGAGTCGTCCATCACGGCACCACCAGGACGGGTACGGGGGAGAGTTGGATGAGGTGACTGGGCGTGGAGCCGAAGAGCAGCGTGCGCACCCGGCTCTGACCGACGCGGCCGACGGTGATCCAGGCGGCGTCGTTCTCCCGGGCGATGGCGACCAGCGTCTCCGCGGGGTGGCCGTGCCGGACGACCCCCTCGACGGGCACGTCACCGGCCCCGGACAGCCGTGTGACCACCGGTTGCAGCACCTTCTCCCGGGCCGCCGCGGCCTCGCGCTCCTTGTCGATGTGGCGCCGCTCGTTCTCCTCCGCCGGCGTGAGGGAGTACGGCGACCAGGGGACGACACAGGCGAGCACCAGGCGCAGGGAGTGGCGGCGCGCGGCCTCCAGGGCCGCGTCCGCAGCCCTGTTGCTGGCCTCGCTGCCGTCCAGACCCACGACGATGGATGCGGACACGGGCGTACCCCCGGCCTCGGAGTCGATGTGGGCCGACCGTAGGGGAGATGGCGGGACGGGGCCATTCCACGACCCGACCGTCGGCCGGTCGTTGCCCGGCCGGGACCGTCGGTGCCGGCGGGCAGGGTGCCGTCCGTGTCCGTTCCCGACGATGTCGTCGCGGCCGTCCGCGCCGCCTGGTGCCGCGAGACCTGCGACGGCAGCGACCTCGCCGACTGGTCCCCGCAGAACCCGGCCCGCGGCCAGTGCGGCGCCACCGCGCTGGTCCTGCACGACCTGCTCGGCGGGGACCTGCTGCTGGCCGAGGTGCTGCTGCCCGACGGGTCGCGGCAGGGGGTGCACTGGTGGAACCGGCTGCCCGACGGCCGCGAGGTCGACCTCACCCGCGGGCAGTTCGCGCCCACCGAGGTCGTCCAGGAGCCGCGGGTCGTCGTCCGCCCTCCGGGGCTGCCCCGCCGCAACCGCGACCAGTACCTGCGGCTGCGCGCGGCGGTGCTCGGCAGGCTCGGCGGCCGAGCGAGGGCTCCCGGGTAGCGTCTGACCGCGTGTTCGTCCTGCTCTCCACGAGCGACACCGACCTGCTCTCCGCCCGCGCCAGCGGCGCCGACTGGCGCCCGGGCAACCCGGTCCGCCTCGGTGGCGACGGCATCGCGGCGCTGACCGAGGGCGCCGCGCTCGTCGTCGTCCGCATCCTCGGCGTGCGGCGGCAGTACGAGGAGATGCTCGCGCCGCTGCTGGCCGGGCCGGCGCCGGTCGTCGTCCTCGGCGGGGAGCAGGTGCCCGACGCCGAGCTGATGGAGCTGTCCACCGTCCCGATGGGCGTGGCCACCGAGGCGCACGGCTACCTCGCGCAGGGCGGTCCGGACAACCTCGTGCAGCTGCACCGCTTCCTCTCCGACACGGTGCTGCTCACCGGCGAGGGATTCGAGCCGCCGTCGGTGGCGCCGGACTGGGGCGTGCTGGAACGCGCCGCGCGCACCTCCGACGGCCCGCGGGTCGCCGTCCTCTACTACCGGGCCCACCACCTGGCCGGGAACACCGCGTTCGTCGAGGCGCTCTGCACGGCGGTCGAGGACGCCGGCGGGCAGGCGCTGCCGGTGTTCGTCAGCTCGCTGCGCAGCGTCCCCGACGACCTGCTCGAGGTGCTCCGCACCGCCGACGCGCTGGTCGTCACGGTGCTCGCCGCCGGCGGCTCCCGGCCGGCCACCGCGTCGGCCGGCGAGGACGACGGCGCCTGGGACGTCGGCCGGCTGGCCGCGCTCGACGTGCCGGTGGTCCAGGGTCTCTGCCTGACCCGCTCGCGGGCCGACTGGCTGGCCGACGACGACGGCCTCTCGCCGCTCGACGTCGGCAACCAGGTCGCGATCCCCGAGTTCGACGGCCGGCTGGTCAGCGTGCCGTTCTCCTTCAAGGAGACCGACGACGACGGCCTCACGCGCTACGTCGCGGACCCAGAGCGCGCGGCCCGCGTGGCGGGGACGGCTGTGGCGCACGCCCGGCTGCGGTCGGTGGCGCCCCGGGACCGCCGGATCGTGGTGATGCTGAGCGCCTACCCGACCAAGCACGCGCGGATCGGCAACGCCGTCGGCCTGGACACCCCGGCGTCGGTGGTGCGGCTGCTGGCCGCCATGCACGGCGCCGGCTACGACATCGGCCCGTTCGACGGGCCCGGCGCGCTGCCCGGCGTGGCCGACCTCGACGGCGACGCGCTGGTGCACGCGCTCATCGCCGCCGGCGGGCAGGACGCCGACTGGCTGACCGAGGAGCAGCTGTCGGGCAACCCGGTGCGCATCCCGGCCGCCGAGTACCGGCGCTTCTTCGAGACGCTGCCGGCCGACCTGAGGGACGCGGTGGTGCGGCACTGGGGCGAGCCGCCCGGGTCGCTGTTCGTGGACGACTCCGGACCCGACGGCCCCGCCATCGTCTTCGCCGCACTGCGGGCCGGCAACGTCGTGGTGATGGTGCAGCCGCCGCGCGGCTTCGGGGAGAACCCGATCGCGATCTACCACGACCCCGACCTGCCGCCCTCGCACCACTACCTGGCCGCCTACTGGTGGCTGCGGTCGGTGTTCGGCGCGCACGCGCTGGTGCACGTCGGCAAGCACGGCAACCTGGAGTGGCTGCCGGGCAAGACGGTGGGGCTGTCGGCCTCGTGCGGGCCCGACGCGGCGATCGGCGACCTGCCGCTGGTCTACCCGTTCCTGGTCAACGACCCGGGCGAGGGCTCGCAGGCCAAGCGCCGGGCGCACGCCACGCTGGTCGACCACATGGTGCCGCCGATGGCGCGCGCGGACACCTACGGCGACATCGCGCGGCTCGAGCAGCTGCTCGACGAGCACGCCAACGTGGCGGCGATGGACCCGGCCAAGCTGCCGGCGGTGCGCGCGCAGATCTGGACGCTGCTGCAGGCGGCGAAGCTCGACCACGACCTCGGGCTGGCCGACCGGCCCGACGACGACCACTTCGACGAGATGATCCTGCACGTCGACGGCTGGCTCTGCGAGATCAAGGACTCCCAGATCCGCGACGGCCTGCACGTGCTCGGCGTCCCGCCGTCGGGTCAGGACCGGGTGGACCTGGTGCTGGCGGTGCTGCGGGCCCGCCAGATCTGGGGCGGCTCGGTCGCGCTCCCGGGGCTGCGCGAGGCGCTGGGCCTGGCCGAGGACGGGTCGGCGGGCCTGAGGGCGACCGACCTCGTCGAGTCGCAGGCGGCCGCGCTGGTCTCCGGCATGGAGGACGCCGGCTGGACGACCGGCGCCGTCGGCCCGGTCGTGCGGGAGGTGCTCGGGCGGGAGGACGACGCCGTCGCCGACGTGCTGCGGTTCGCCGTCGACGAGGTGGTGCCGCGGCTGGAGCGCACCACCGACGAGCTCGACGCCACGCTGCACGCCCTCGACGGCGGCTACGTGCCGGCCGGACCGTCGGGCTCGCCGCTGCGCGGGCTGGTCAACGTGCTGCCGACCGGGCGCAACTTCTACTCCGTCGACCCGCGGGCGATCCCGTCGCGGCTGGCGTGGGAGACCGGGCAGGCGATGGCCGACTCGCTGCTGGAGCGCTACCGGGCCGACACGGGGGAGTGGCCGCGGTCGGTGGGCCTGTCGGTGTGGGGGACCTCCGCGATGCGGACCTCCGGCGACGACGTCGCCGAGGTGCTCGCGCTGCTGGGCGTGCGGCCGGTGTGGGACGACGCCTCGCGGCGGGTGACCTCGCTGGAGCCGGTGCCGCCGGCGGAGCTGGGCCGGCCGCGGATCGACGTCACGGTGCGGATCTCCGGCTTCTTCCGGGACGCCTTCCCGCACGTGGTGACCATGCTCGACGACGCGGTGACCCTGGTGGCCGCGCTCGACGAGCCCGCGTCGGAGAACTTCGTGCGGGCCCACGTCGACGCCGACGTCGCCGGGCACGGGGACCGGCGGCGGGCGACCACCCGGGTGTTCGGGTCCAAGCCCGGCGCCTACGGGGCCGGGCTGCTGTCGCTGATCGACTCGCGGGACTGGCGCGGCGACGCCGACCTCGCCGAGGTGTACGCGGTGTGGGGCGGCTACGCCTACGGCCGCGACCTCGACGGCGTGCAGGCCCGCCCGGACATGGAGGCGGCGTACCGGCGGATCGCGGTGGCGGCGAAGAACGTCGACACCCGCGAGCACGACATCGCCGACTCCGACGACTACTTCCAGTACCACGGCGGGATGGTGGCCACCGTCCGGGCGCTGACCGGCGCGGCGCCACGGGCCTACGTCGGTGACTCGACCCGGCCCGAGCAGGTACGCACCCGGTCGCTGACCGAGGAGACCTCGCGGGTGTTCCGGGCGCGGGTGGTCAACCCGCGGTGGCTGGCCGCGATGCGCCGGCACGGCTACAAGGGCGCGTTCGAGCTGGCCGCGACCGTCGACTACCTGTTCGGCTACGACGCCACGACCGGCGTCGTGGCCGACTGGATGTACGAGAAGCTCACCGAGACCTACGTGCTCGACCCGGAGAACCGCGAGTTCATGGAGCGGTCGAACCCCTGGGCGCTGCACGGCATCGCCGAGCGGCTGCTCGAGGCGGTCGACCGGGGGATGTGGGCCGAGCCGGACCCGGCGCTGCTGGCCGGGCTGCGGCAGGCCTACCTCGACACCGAGGGCGACCTGGAGGGCGGCGAGACCCCGGACCGGTCGGGCGCGACCGCCTGAGGAAGGACCCCCCGGCCCCCCACCGCTCGCACGCTCGCGGCGGGCCCCTGCAGGAGGGCCGAGGTCCAGGTTCACGCGGTGGATGAAGGGGTACCCCATGCCGCATGGGCATCCTGAACCGACTCCTGGGCACTGCTGAGACCACGGCTCGCCGCGGGGCGGCCGGAGGCCGAGCCGCCGCCGGCCGCGCCACCACCGGACGGGGGATGGCCGGCCGGGGCATGGCGACCGGCCGCGGCATGGGCCGCACGCGGATGGCGAGCGGCACCCCGACCCGTCGCTACGGGCGTGGCGCACCGACCACCGCGGCCTCCGGCGGGCTGGGCCGCCTGCTCGGCTCGCTGACCCGCCGCCGCTGAGGAGGGACCCCGCTGCCCCGCCGCTCGCTCGCGGCGGGCCCCTGCAGCGGGGCCGTTCCAGCAGCTAGGGCACCGAGGCGGCGGCGACCAGCAGCACGACGGTCGCCGCCGCCTCGCCCATCGCCCCCATCACGTCCCCGGTGACGCCGCCGAGGCGCGCCGTCGCGCGGGCGCGGACGAGCTCGGCCGCGACCAGCCCTGCCACTGCGGCGCCGGTGAGCGCCGCCGCGGCCGCGGGGCCCGCCGTGGCCCACCCCGCCGCCGCGGCGCCGGCCAGCACGAGGACGACCCACCCGGCCAGCCACGGCGCCGACACCGTCCCGGCCACCGCCCGGCCGAGCGCCGAGCCCTCCGCGACCCGGACGCGCGCGAGCCCGGTCCGGGCCATCGCCAGCCGGGCCACGACCACCGCCGTCCACAGCGCGGTCCAGCCGCCGCCGTCGGCCAGCAGGGCCGCTGCTGCCGCCGCCTGGAGCAGCAGCACCAGGACGAGGGTCACCACGCCGAACGGGCCGACGTCGCCGCGGTGCATGACCTGCAGCGCCCGCTCCCGGCCACGCAGCGGACCGAGGCCGTCAGCGGTGTCGGCCAGCCCGTCGAGGTGCAGCGCCCGCGTGAGCCAGGCCAGCACCGCCAGCGCCAGCACCGCCCCGGCCGCCGGGGACACCAGCCGGGCGCCGAGCACGCCGACACCGGCCGCCACCCCACCCAGGGCCAGCCCGACCAGCGGCGCCCACGGCAGCACCCCGCGGGTCGACGTCGTCCCGGCGGCGGGCACCCGGACCACGGTGAGCAGCGCGACCGACTCCAGCGGACCGGCCCACCACGCGCGCCGCCCCTCCGTCCCCCGCCTGCTCACCGCAGCCGCTGCGGCAGCCCGGCGACGACGAACCACACCTCGTCGGCGGTGCCGGCCAGCCGCTGGTTGACCTCGCCGAGGGTGTCGCGGAACAGCCGGCCCGCGCGGGACTCGGGCACCACGCCCAGGCCCACCTCGTCGCTGACCGCCACCACGTGCGCCGGCGTCATCGCCCACGCGTTGACCAGGGCGTCGACCCGCCCGGCCAGCCGGTCGAGCGCGCCGGGCTCCTCGGCCCACACCCCGGTCTCGTCCATCAGCGCGGCCACCCACGTGGTCACGCTGTCGACGAGCACCGTGCCGCCGCGCAGCAGGTCGCTGGGCGCGGTGGTCTCCAGCGTCGTCCAACCGGCCGGCCGGCGGGCGCGGTGGGCCGCGACCCGGCGGGTCCACTCGGCGTCGTCCGGCGCCGGTGCCGAGGTGGCCAGGTAGACGACGTCGGCGCGCCCGGCCACCAGCGACTCGGCGTGCGCCGACTTGCCCGACCGCGAGCCGCCGAGCACCAGCACCCGCGCCATCAGACGGCCGCCGCCGCGAGCTCCAGCCGGGTCACCGTGCCGTTGTGCGGGGTCACCGCCGGCATCGCGGCCGGACCGAGCCCGGCGGCCACCGCCTGCGCCGCCCGGATCGTGTCGCCGTGGGTGACCAGCGCGACCACGTCGGCCGGGGGCCGCGCGGCCAGCTCCGCCAGGAGGCCCGCGACCCGGGCGTGCAGCTCGGCCAGGCTCTCGCCGCCCTCGGCCGACCAGTGCGGATCGGTCCAGTCGACGACGTCCCACAGCTCCCGCGACGGCCGCCCCTCCAGGACGCCGTACCCCTGCTCGCGCAGCGCCGGGGTGGTCGTGAACGGCAGCCCGGTGGCGCGGGCGCAGTGCTCGGCGGTCTGCACCGCGCGGCGCAGGTCGCTCGACAGCATCGCGCCGGGGCGCAGCCGGCCCAGCTCGCGGGCGGCGGAGGCGGCCTGCTCGTGCCCGAGCGCGGTGAGCGGCACGTGCGCGGTCTGGCCCTGCATCAGCCCCGCGGCGTTCCACTCGCTCTGGCCGTGCCGGACGAGGAGGAGGGTGAGCGGGCGGGCCATGGTGGTCGCCGAGCGTAGGACAGGCCACCGCGGCCGCCCGCGCCGGTGCTCGTACCGTCGGGGCGTGACCATCCCCGTCCGTCCCGGTGCCGGCCGCACTGCTCCGCGGGCCGCGGCCCGGCCCGCCGGCCCCGACCCGCTCACCCCGCTGCTCGACCTGCCCGGCGTCCGCGAGGCCGCCGAGTCCGCGCGTGGCGGCATCGACCGGCTGCTGGCCCACCGACTCATGCGCAACCGGTCGGCGGAGGTCAGCACCGAGTCGGCGCTGCGGGGCGCCCGCGCGTCGGCCGCGCTCGACGGGGTCGACGTCGCGCTGGCCGACCTGCGCGCGGGCTCGGTCGAGGACCCGGTCGTCCAGGGGTCGCTGCGCGTCTCGGTCGGGCTGGGCGCCATGGTCGACACGTGGTCGAGGGCGCCGGGTCAGGTGCTCGCCCGGCTGCACGTCCTCGCCGCCGCCGATCTCGTCGACCGCGGCGACCTCGGCCGTCCCGCGCCGCACGCCGGCCCGCGCCTGGGCGGGCTGTTCCAAGTCGTCACCGGCACCTCGACCGTGCCGGCGGTGCTCGTCGCCGGGCTGGTGCACGGCGAGCTCGCCGCGCTGGCGCCCTTCGGCACCGCCGACGGCGTGGTCGCCCGCGCGGCCGGCCGGCTGACCGTCATCGGGCGGGGCCTGGACCCGAAGGCGGTGTCGGTCCCCGAGGTCGGGTTCCTGGAGCTCGGGGTCGAGGCCTACCGCGAGCGGCTGACCGGTTACGGCTCCGGCGCCCCCGAGGGCGTGGCCGCCTGGCTGGTGCACTGCTGCCGGGCCACCGAGCTCGGCGCCCGCGAGGGCCTGGCCATCGCCGAGGCCATCCTGCGCGGCTGAGCTCGGCCGGGGTCCGGCGGCTCGGCTCCTCCTGCACCCGGCCGCGGCCCGGGGGACAGTGGCCGCATGCGCTCCCTCGACGTCGACGGGCTCGGCCGCGTCAGCCGCGTCGGCCTGGGCACGTGGCAGTTCGGCTCCCGCGAGTGGGGCTACGGCGAGGGCTACGCCTCCGGTGCCGCGCGCGACATCGTGCGCCGCGCGCTCGACCTCGGCGTCACCCTCTTCGACACCGCCGAGGTCTACGGGTTCGGCCGCAGCGAGCGGATCCTCGGCCAGGCCCTGGGCGACCGGCGCGGCGACGTCGTCGTGGCCTCGAAGCTCCTGCCGGTGGCGCCGTTCCCGCCGGTGGTGCGCCACCGGCTCGAGGGCAGCGCCCGGCGGCTCGGCCTGCGCACGGTGCCGCTCTACCAGGTGCACCAGCCCAACCCGGTCGTGCCCGACACCGTGACCATGCCGGGCCTGCGCGGGCTGCTCGACGAGGGCCGCATCGGCGCCGTCGGCGTCTCCAACTACTCGCTGCGGCGGTGGCGGGCCGCCGACGCGGCGCTGGGCCGGCCGGTGATCAGCAACCAGGTGCACTTCTCGCTGGCCCGGCCCGCCGCGCTCGACGACCTGGTGCCCTTCGCCGAGCGCGAGGGCCGCGTGGTGATCGCCTACAGCCCGCTGGCGCAGGGCCTGCTCGGCGGGCGGTACGACGCCGACCACCGGCCCGGCGGGGTGCGGGCGGCCAACCCGCTGTTCGGCACCGAGAACCTGCGCCGCGCCCGGCCGCTGCTCGACGTGCTGCGCGAGGTCGCCGGCGCCCACGGGGTGCAGCCCGGGACGGTGGCGCTTGCCTGGCTGGTCTCGCTGCCGCGGGTCGTGGTGATCCCGGGCGCCTCGAGCGTGGCGCAGGTGGAGGCCAACGCGGCGGCCGGCGACCTGGAGCTGCGCGCGGACGAGGTGGCGGCGCTGACCGAGGCGGCGCGGGCGTTCACGCCGGTCTCGGCCGCGCGCAGCCTCGTGGACGGCGTCCGGGAGCGTCTCGGGGTCTGAGCTCAGGCCCCGCGCCGTCGCCGGCGCGCAGCCGGCACGGCTGACGGCACCGCGGACGCGGCCGGGACGACGCGCAGGGCCCGCCGCCGGGCGTACCAGGCGAGCCCCACGACCGCCGCGCCCATCGCCGCCGCGCCGGTGACCACCGGGACCGGCGGTGCGCCGAAGCGGCTGCGCATGGACACCGGCCGGGTGAACTGCAGGACCGGCCAGCCGCGCTCGGCGGCGACCCGGCGCAGTGCCCGGTCGGGGTTGACCGCCGTGGGGTGCCCGACGGCCGACAGCATCGGCAGGTCGGTGACCGAGTCGCTGTAGGCGTAGCAGTCGGCCAGGTCGTAGCCGCTCTCGGCGGCCACCTGCCGCATCGCCTCGGCCTTGTTCTCGCCGTAGGCGTAGAACTCGATCTCCCCGGTGTAGCGGCCCTCGGCCCGCACCATGCGGGTGGCCACGACGCGGCCGGCGCCGAGCATCTCGCCGATCGGTCCCACCATCTCCGCGCCACTGCTGGAGACGATGACGATCTCCCGACCGGCCGCCCGGTGGGACTCGATCAGGTCGGCGGCCTCGGCGTAGACCAGCGGGTCGACCACCTCGTGCAGCGTCTCGCTGACGATCTCGTGCACGGTGGCGACGTCCCAGCCGGTGGCCATCCGGGTGATCTGCGCGCGCAGCCGCTCCATCTGCTGCGCGTCGGCGCCGGCGCGGGAGAAGACCAGCTGCGCGTAGGCGCCCTTGAGCACGGCACGACGGTTGATCAGGCCGCCGGCGAAGAAGGGCCGGCCGAAGGCCAGGGTGCTGGACTTGGCGATGACCGTCTTGTCCAGGTCGAAGAACGCCGCAGCGCGGGTCACGGTTCACGACTGTAGGGGAGCGGGGGCCGGTGACGACCCGCCTCACGCCGTCCACACCCCAACGGGTCGTCCACAGGTCACCCGGCCGGGGCCCGCGGGGCTCCGCCGTGCGCTGGGCTCGGCCGCGTGTCCCCGCGTCCCGCCCCGCCGCCCTCCTCCCGCCCGCTCGTCGTCAGCTCCGACGAGGACCTGCTCGACGACGTGCTGCGCGTCCTCGCCGCGGCCGGCACCGAGCCGGAGGTCGCCACCGGCGGTCCCGCGCTGCGGCGCGCCGTCCGGGACGCCGGGCTGGTCCTGCTCGGCGCCGACGCGCTCGGGCTCCCCGCGGTGCGGGCGCTGCCCCGGCGTCCCGGCGTGGTGGTCGTCGCGGCCGGGGTGCCGGCCGCGCCGGTCTGGGCGGCGGCGGTCGAGCTCGGGGCCGAGCGGGTGGTGGTGCTGCCCGACGACGAGGCGTGGCTGGCCGCCCGCGCCGCTGACGCCGTCCGCTCGCCGGTCGAGCGCGGATGGCTGGCCGTGGTCGGCGGCAGCTGCGGCGGGGCCGGCGCCAGCACCCTGGCGACCGCACTGGCGCTCACCGCCGCGGAGTCCACCGACGGCGTCCTGCTCGTCGACGCCGACGCCTGCGGTGGTGGGCTGGACCTGCTGCTGGGCGCCGAGGACGCCGACGGCCTGCGCTGGCCAGCGCTCGCCGGGCTCCGCGGGCGGGTCGCCGGCGAGGCGCTGCTGGCCGCGCTGCCCGAGGTCGGGGGCGTCACGGTGCTGGCCGCGGCGCGCGACGATGCCGCACCGGTGTCCGCCGCGGCGCTGACGGCGGTCGTCGAGGCGGCCCGCGGGTGCGGCCGGCCGGTGGTGGTCGACCTGCCGCGGCCGACCGGTCCCGCCGACGCGACGGCGGCCGCGGTGCTCGCCGAGGCCGACCTCGCGGCGCTGCTCGTGCCCGCCCGACTCCGGGCGGTCTCCGCGGCCCGGCTGCTGCTGACCGGTGCGCCGGAGGAGCCGGCCCCGTGGGGTGCGGCCCGGGTGGTGGTCCGGGAGGTCCCCGGTGGCCTGTCCGCGGCCGAGGTGGCCGCGGTGACCGGCCGGCCGGTGCTGGCCGGCCTGGCACACGACCGCGGTGCCCTGGCCCGCGGCGAGCGGGGCGAGCCGCCCTCGGTGACACCGCGCAGTCCCCTGGGCTCGGTCGCCCGGCGGCTGCTCGGCGAGCTCGTGCGGGCGGAGCGGGCGGCGTGAGCGGGCTGCCGCTGGTCGAGCGGGTCCGCGCCCGGCTGGCGCTGGAGCCGGGCCCGCCCAGCCGCGCCGCGGTCGCCGCGCTGGTCCGCGACGAGGCCGGGCTGGTCGGCGACGCCGAGGTCCTCGACGCGGTGCGGGACGCCGTGGCCGAGCTGGCCGGGGCCGGACCGCTGGAGCCGCTGCTGCGCGAGCCCGGCGTCACCGACGTCCTGGTCAACGGCCCCGCGGCGGTCTACGTCGACCGGGGCGGCGGGCTCGAGCGCTCCCTGGTCCGCTTCCCCGACGAGGACGCCGTCCGGCGGCTGGCGGTGCGGCTGGCGGCCAGCGCCGGACGCCGGCTCGACGACGCCGCGCCCTGGGTGGACGCCGGCCTGCCCGACGGCACCCGCCTGCACGCGGTGCTCCCGCCGGTGTCGGGCGGGGGCACCTGCCTGTCGCTGCGGGTCCTGCGCCGCGCCCGCCTCGACCTCGACGACCTCGCCGCCCGCGGCACGCTGCCCGGGGAGTCGGCGGGACTGCTGCGTGCCGTGTTGCGGGCCCGGTTGGCCTTCCTCGTCACCGGCGGTACCGGGTCGGGCAAGACCACCCTGCTCGCGGCCCTGCTCGGCGAGCTGCCGGCGGCGGAGCGGCTGGTGCTGTGCGAGGACGCGCCCGAGCTCGCGCCCGCGCACCCGCACGTCGTCCGGCTGCTCACCCGCCCGGCCAACGTCGAGGGCGCGGGCCGGGTGACCCTGCGCGACCTGGTGCGCCAGGCGCTGCGGATGCGGCCCGACCGGCTGGTCGTCGGCGAGGTGCGCGGCGCCGAGGTCACCGACCTGCTCGCGGCCCTCAACACCGGTCACGACGGCGGCTGCGGCACCCTGCACGCCAACCGGCCCGGCGAGGTGCCCGCGCGACTGGAGGCGCTCGGCGTGGCGGCGGGCCTGGACCGGCGGGCGGTGCACAGCCAGGCGGCGGCCGCGCTGGCCGTGCTCGTCCACCTCCGCCGCACCCCGGAGGGCCGGCGGGTCGAGGAGATCGGGGTGGTGCGCCGCGACGGTGACTGGGTGGTGGTGGAGCCCGGCTGGCGCGCCGACGGCGGCCCGTGCCCGGGCGCCGGGCGGCTGGCCGCACTCCTCGCGGGCGGTGGCGCGGGATGAGCGCGGCGCTGGTCCTGGTCGCGGTCGCGCTGCTGCTGTGGCCCGGCCGGGTGGCGGAGCGCCGGCACCGGCTGCGCCGGCTGGTCCGGCCGCGGCCGGGGCTGCGGGCGCGGGCCACCGCGGTCCCGGCGTCGGCGTGGCCGGTGCCGGCGGCCGTGCTCGGCGTGCTCGCGGGTGCCGCGGTGGGCACGCCGCTGGTCGCGGTCCTGGCCGGCGCAGCCGCAGCGCTCGCGGCGAGGGGCTTCGTCCGGACGCGGGCCCGCCGGACGCAGGAGGCCCGGGTCGACGCGCTCACCGACGCGCTCGGTGCCGTGGCCGCGGAGCTGCGCGCCGGCCGGCCGCTCGCGGCGGCCACCGCGTCGGCCCTGGCCGGTTGCCCCGACGGCGACCTCGCGCGTGGCCTCGCCGGGGCGCTGCGGGCACCGGCGGCGGCCGGCGCCCCGGCGGTCCCCGGGACCGACCTCGACCGGGCGCTGACACGGGTGGCCGCGGCCGTGCTGCTCAGCGAGCGCACCGGCTGCTCGCTGGCCGCGGTCGTGGCGGCGGTCGAGGACGACCTGCGCGCCCGCCGGCGGCAGCGGCAGGAGCTGCGGTCGGCGACCGCCGGCCCGCGGGCCAGCGCCGCGCTGCTCGCCGGGCTGCCGCTGCTCGCGCTGGCGATGGGCAGCGGCATCGGCGCCGATCCGTGGGCGGTGCTCACCACGACCGCGGCCGGGCAGGTGCTGCTCGTCGCGGGCATCGCCCTGGAGGGAGCCGGACTGGCCTGGTCGGCGCGGCTGGTCCGCCGGGCGGCGGGGGACGCGACGGCGTGAGCGCGAGCCTGGTCCTGCTGTCCGCGGCGCTGCTGCTGTGGCCGTCGCCGGCCGCCCGGCGGGCGGCCCGGGTGCGGGCCGTGGCCGCCCGTCCTCCCGCGGGCCCGGAGGCGAGGCCGCCGCGGCCGGGGGCGGTGCGCCGCCTGCTGCTGCCCGGGACGGCCGGGGTGGCCGTCGCGCTGCTGGTCGGGGGACCGCCGGGGGCGGCGCTGGGCGTGGTGGCCGGGGTGTTCGCCGACCGGGTGCTGCGGCGGAGCGGGCCGGTCGACACCCCGGGCGGCGGGGGAGGAGCCGAGCTGCCGGTGGCCTGTGACCTGCTCGCCGTCTGCCTCGCGGCCGGGCTGCCGGTCGGCGGCGCGCTGGGCGCGGTGGCGACGGCGCTGCCCGGGCCCACGGGAGGCGCCCTCGCGGCGGTCGCGGGCCGGATGCGGCTGGGCGCCGCGTCGCACGCGGCCTGGGCCGGCGCCCCCGCCGGGCTGGCCGGGCTGGGCCGCGTGCTGGTGCGCGCCGGGGAGTCGGGGGCGGCGGCGGTCCCCGCCCTGCGCGTGCTGGCCGCCGAGGCCCGTCAGACCGCCCGCAGCGACGCCGACGCCGCGGTGCGGCGGGCCGGTGTGTGGGTGCTCGCGCCGCTGGGCGCCTGCTTCCTGCCGGCCTTCGTCTGCCTCGGCATCGCGCCGATGGTCATCGGCATCGCCGGGCAGGTCTTCGGGTGACTGGGCCGTCGCGGAACCCGGTCGGCGGCCGGTGGCGCTCAGCGCCGCCCGGCGGCGAACGACGAGGTGGCGTGCGGGACGAATGAGGGGGCCAGCGACCAGGAGGCCGGGATCGACCGGGGCGCCGCGCCGCCGGCCGGCGCCAGGTCGAGCACCATGCGGGTGGGCTGGAAGGCCTCCGCGTAGCCGATCCGCGCCTGCGCGCCCCAGTGGCGGGCGGAGGCGACGACCGCGTCGGGCTCGACCATCGCCGACCGCTCCACCTGCGAGGCGTGGGCGGCCAGCGCGGCGAGCTTGCCGGTGAGGTGGGCGGTCACGTCGACGTAGACGGTCGGCGCGAAGGTCAGCGTCGACGGGCTCTGGTAGTGCAGCACCCGCGGCAGGCGGCGGGCCGCGCCGAGCGTGGCGGCCGCGACGGCGCGGTGGTCCTGGTGGCTGTCGTCGGGAGCGTGCACGTAGACCAGGTCGGCCGCGGTGGCCTCCAGGACCTGCTCGATCCGGCGGATCGCCGCCGAGTCCGCGACCACCTCGCAGTCGTGCAGGCCGCCCCAGACCAGGTCGGCGCCGAGCACCCGGGCCGCCCGCTCCTGCTCGGCCCGGCGACCGGCGACCTGCGGCCCGTTGCCCGGGCCGTTCTCACCGCCCGTCATGACCAGCACCGTCACCGTGTCACCGGCCGCGACGTGCGCCAGGAGGGCGCCTCCGCAACCCAGCTCGACGTCGTCGGGGTGTGCCCCGATGGCCAGGACGCTGCGTCCCGTGCTCCGCGTGCCCGCGCCGTCCATCGTCCGCCGTCCTGTCCGTCCGGGGCGGTTCCCCGCCCGACGTCTCTGCATCGGCGGACCCGGCTGTGCCCTCCATCCCGGCCGGCGGCTCCTCCCCCGTCAGGGGGAGATCCGGTCGTGCACGACGGATCGGCCCGCGGCGGAACGGGTCAGCCCGCGACGACCGCACCCGCGCCGAGGACGGTGAGGGCCAGGGCGGCCGCGGCGGGGAAGTCGTCCGTGACCGCCCAGGCGGAGGGCCGGTCGGGAGCCGACGCGTACTCCCCCTGGCGCACCCGGATGGCCCGGGCGCCGACCGCGGCCGCGACCGCGACGTCCTTGCCCGGGCGGTCCCCGACGACCAGGACGCGCTCCGCGGGCACGCCGAGTCGGCCGGCCAGCACCCGCAGTCCCTCGGGAGCCGGCTTGCGGGCCGCCCGGCCGCCGAGGGTGTCGGTGACCAGCACCTCGGACAGCAGGGACGTCAGGCCCGTCGCGGCGAGCTTGGCCGCCTGGATGACCGGGTTGCCGTCGGTCAGGCACCCCACCGGGACCGCGCGGCCGAGCTCGGCCAGCGCCGGGGTGACGCCCGGGTAGGGGGCCAGGGACACGGGCGCGTGTGCGGTGAAGGCGGCCACCAGCGCCGGGACCAGCCCGGGGAGGTCGGCGGCGGGCACCCCCACGGCCAGCAGCGCGCGGTCGATCGTCCCGCCGCGGTCGGACCCTGCCGCCAGCTCCCGGAGCAGGGCAGCGTGCACCCGCGCGCCGTCCAGCCCGGCCGCGGCAGCGGCGGCCCCGACGTCGGCCGCCGCACCGGCCAGGTGGGCCGCCTGGGGGTAGAGCGTGTCGTCGAGGTCGACCACGACCGCCAGCGGCGGCGGCCCGTGCCAGGACGGCGCCGCGGTCACCACGGCAGCCGGCCGTCGGTGAAGTCGGGCTCCTCGAGGGTCAGCAGGGCGTCGGTCGCCTCGTCGGCGAGGAGGGCGGCCACCTGCGCGCCGGTGGTGCCGTCGCCGTAGGGGCAGGGGTGGGCTGCCGCGCGGGCCTGTCCCTCCGCGCCGGTGTGCCGGGCCGCGGCGGCGAGCACGGCGTCGGCGGCCGAGTCGTCGGCCAGCCCCGCCAGCGTCGTCGTCCCGGCCTCCACGCCCTCCCACCGCGGGGTCGAGCCGCGGAGGACGACGACGGGCACGCCCAGGAACGCCGCCTCCTCCTGGATGCCGCCGGAGTCGGTGACCGCCAGCCGCGCCGAGGCGAGGGCGGCCAGCAGCGTGTCGTAGCCGACCGGGCCGGTCCGGGTGATCGCCGGGTGCTCGAGCTCGGCGTCCAGGCCGGCGACCGCCAGCCGGGCCGCGGTCCGCGGGTGCACCGGGAAGGTCACCGGCCCGACGTCGTCGGCCAGCGCCCGGACGACGCCGACCAGCCGCTTCAGCCGCACGGGGTCGTCGACGTTGGTGGGGCGGTGGGCGGTGACCAGGACCCCCTCGCGCTCCGCCACGGGCACCGGCCGCACGCCCCGGGCCACCAGCGTGTCGACCACCGGGTTGCCCACTACGAACACCCGCTCGGCGGGCACCCCCTCGGCGGCCAGGAACGCCGCCGCGCGCCGGGTGGGCGCCAGGTGCAGCGCGGCGACCGCCGCGGCCACCCGCCGGTTGACCTCCTCCACGCTGCGCGGGTTGAGGCTGCGCAGCCCGGCCTCGAGGTGCGCGAAGGGCACACCGGCGCCGCGTGCGGCCAGGGCGTAGGCGGGGACGGTGTTCGTGTCACCGAGGGCCAACACGACGTCGGGCCGGAACCGGGCCACCGCGCGCGCCGCGTCGGCGTGCAGGGCGCCGTACCGCGCGGCCGGGTCGCCGGGGGGCAGGTCGAACCGGCAGGTCGGCGCCAGCCCGAGGGTCTTCTGCAGGCGCGTGGACAGGTCCGGGTCGGCGTGCTGGCCGGTGTCGACCACGTCGACCCGGTGCCCCGCGGCGGTCAGCGCCCGCACCACGGGCGCGAGCTTGACCACCTCCGGCCGGGTCCCGAACGGCACCAGCACGTGCCGGGCGCGGGTCACGCCCGGACCGCCGCGGCGGTGCACGGGTCGGTCACCGGGGTGCCGTCGTCGGCGGTGTAGGTCTCGGCGAAGTAGCGGCTCATCCGGACGCCGGGGGTGAACCACAGGTGCGGGAGCACGGCACCGGGTTCGCGGATGCCGGTCAGGTGGGCGCTGACCACGTCGGCGCCGGCGGCCAGGGTCAGCGGCAGCCCGCCGGAGAAGCGGGGGTTGACCTCCACCACCGTCGCCCGGCCGTCGTCGGCCACGAAGCCCTGCACGTTCGCCGGGCCGGTGAGCCGCACGGCCTCGAGGGCGGCGGCCACCACCGCGGTCACCTCGGCGGAGTCGAAGGTGGTGCCCTTCACCGAGATGCCCGCGCGGGTGTCGTCGCGCCAGCGCGGCACCACGGTGACCAGCTCCCCGTCGCGGCCGACGAGGGCGTCGGCGGTGAACTCGCGCCCCGACAGCCGGGTCTGGGCGATCAGCGCCGCGTCGGCGCGCATGGCCTCGACGACGTCGGAGCGCACGTCGAGCAGCCGGACCCCGCGGCTGCCGCGCCCGGCGCGGGGCTTGACCACCCAGGGCCCGGGGACGGTGACCAGCCCGGCGGGGGTGTCGGTGGTCGCGGGGTGCGGCACGCCCGCGGCGCGCAGCGCGCGGGCGAAGGCGGCCTTGTCGCAGCAGACCTCGACCGCGGATACGTCGGGCAGCCAGGTGGCCACGCCGGCCGCGGCCAGCCGGTCGGCGCCCGCGGCGAGGGCGGGCAGCTCCTCGGCGACCGTGCCGATGAGCGCGTCGGCGCCGTGCGCGCCGGCCAGGGCCACGAGGGCGTCGACGAAGCGGACGTGGTCGGCGCGGGGGACGACGGCGCCGACGGTGGCCAGCGCCGCTCCCGCGGCGGTCGCGTCGGCGTCCACCCCGACCACGCGGTGGCCCAGCGCCGTCAGCCGGCGGACGACGGCGACGCCGGCCGGGCCGCCGGCGCCGGTGACGATCACCGCGGGCGCGCCGCGCCGCTCGTGCTCGCCGGCGGGTGGGGGGACAGGAGCGGGCGGCCGGGTCGGCAGGGTCGAGGTCACCGGGGCGTCTCCGGGGGGTGCGGGGCGGACGGGCGGGCGAAGCTGCGGGGCGCCGCGGACCCGGCAGGGTGCGCGGAACCGTCCGGCGGCGGCGCGGGGCCACGTCCGGGCGTGGCCGGCGGCACGGGGATCCGGGCCACCACGACCGGGGCGCCGTCGTCCGCGGACGGGCCGCCGAGGGCGGACGGGGGTGCCGCGGGCCGGGCCAGCAGCCAGCCGCGGGCCCACAGCCGCAGCGCGGCCACCCGGTGGTCGGTCACCGGCTCCCACTGCCGCGCGGCGACCGCGTCGGCGAGGGCGTCGAGGACGAGGGGGTCGGACTCGTAGGTCGCGACGGCCACGAGCGTGGCGGCGTGCGCGCCGAGCCCGTCAGCGGCCAGGGCGTGCACCCGCTCGACCCGCTGGGCGGCCGGCAGGTGGCCGAGCCGGTAGTCGACGCGGGAGGCCTCGCGGCGCGCGGCCAGCCAGGCGGAGAGCCGCCGGGGCAGCACGTGCCGGTGCAGCAGGCCGGTGACGGTCGTCCGCCGGCGGCGGGCCTCGACGTCCTCGGCGTCGGCGGTGCGGTAGCCCAGACCGGGCCGCGCCCAGCTGTCGGGGCGGCGGGCGGTGTGCCGGCCCTCGACGTCCTGCTCGGCCCGCTCGGCGGCGGGGAGGGTGACCCAGACCATCACCAGGAAGCCGCCGAGGGTGGCGACGAGGTTCCACACGGTGCCCACCCAGTCGTGGAACAGGACCAGTGCGCCCTCGCCCCACCGCAGGCCCGCCAGGGCCGACAGCAGCAGCCGGCCGTGGTTGAGCACCACCACGGCGAGGACGGCGACGACCAGGCCGCCGAGGGCGTGCAGCCCGCGGCTGCGCAGGACCACCGCGGTCAGGGCGACCAGCCCGAGGACCGACAGGACCGACGAGCACGACGCCGTGACGACCGCGTCGATCACCTCGCCTTCGCCGCGGAAGAGCAGGACGTGACCGGGCAGGACGCCCGAGGACCAGGTGGGGTCCAGCCACCCGAGCATGACGGCGACGGCACGGGCCTCGAGGACCTGCAGCGACCCCGAGAGGGTGGCGAAGCCGGCGACGCAGATCACCGCGGCCAGCGCGAGGTCCAGCAGGACCGGCAGCATCCGTTCCCGCGTCCCGCGGGAGAGCCGTCGCCGTCCGAGCGCGGGTGCGGTGGTCACCGGTCCTCCGAGGGCAGGGCGAACGACCGCGGGCGCGCCGGCGGCGCGGCCACGGCCGGGGCGGGGGGAGCCGCGGCGGGGCGCGGCACCGTCGAGGTGGCGCCGGAGCGTGAGGTCTTCACCCAGCTGTAGGGCCGGCCGAGCATCCCGTCGAGGTAGGCGCGCGAGGTGATCCAGATCGACAGCGCGAAGGCCGGCAGGAAGCCCAGCAGCCGCCAGGCCGAGCGGCGCTCCACGCGGCCGACCAGCAGGCCGACGCACAGCTCGGCCAGCGGGCCGATGAACAGCAGCATCGACAGCGGCAGCAGCCCGACGACCGGGAGGTCGCCCACCCCCGCGGCGCGCAGGACGGTGAGCAGGAGGCCCAGGCCGCTGAGCACCGGGACGTGGTAGACGCCGAGGAACAACGTCGTCTCGACCTTCTCCAGCGGCGACAGGTGCGGCGAGCGCATCAGCGGGCGCCAGTAGTCGCGCAGGCACTTCTGGTGGCCGCGGGCCCAGCGGTAGCGCTGCTTCCAGAACCGCTGGGCGCTGACCACCGCCTCCTCGAAGTCGATGGCCGAGACGTCGTAGCGGACCCGCTGGCCCCGCAGCAGGATGCGCAGGGTCAGGTCGGTGTCCTCGGTGACCGTCTCGGGGTTCCAGCCGCCGAGCGCCCGCAGCGTCGAGGTCCGGACGGCGCAGTTGGCGCCGCCGTAGGCGGGCAGCTCGAACAGCGCCTGCCGGCCGTACTCGTTGACGAGGTAGCCGGAGAGGTAGTCGAGGAAGACGGTGCCGGCCATCGAGGAGTCCTGGCCGTTGCGGATGACGCACCGGCCCATCACCGCGCCGACGACGGGGTCGCGGAAGTGCCGCACCAGCCGCCGCAGCGCCGTCGGCTCCGGCTCGTGGTCGGCGTCGAAGACGAGCACGATCTCGGCGTCGACGAGGGCCAGTGCCTCGTTCAGGGCGCCGGACTTGCCGCCGCCGGCGCCAGGGAGCCGGTGCAGCACGCGCAGCCGCGGCTCCCGGGCGGCCCAGGCGTCGAGCTTCGCGCCGGTCGCGTCGGCCGAGCCGTCGTCGACGACGACGAGCGTGAGCCGGTCGGCCGGGTAGTCCAGGGCCAGCAGTGCTGTCACCATCCCGTCGACGACGAGCTCCTCGTCCTTGCAGCCGACGAGGACGGCGACCGGCGGGGTGTAGGCGTCCAGGCCCACGTCGGCGGCCAGCAGGTCGCGCTCGGCCCACCGCGCCGCGGCGACCGCGAAGGCGAGGTGCCGGCAGAAGTAGACGCCGAAGACGACGTTGAGCGCGCCGGCGAGGACCCCGAGGGTCGGGTCGAGGCCGAACAGTGCGACCGCCGCGGCCAGGGCGAGGACGTAGGCGACGAGGACGAGCGGGCGGCCCTCGGGGCGGCCGGTGCCGTGTGCCACAGATCCTCCTCCCGCGTCGTGCCCGGCGGTGCGGCTGCGCCACCTCATGGCTGGATCGGCAGTCGTGCTGCCGTCCTGAAGTGGAAGCGGACGCACCGACGGCGCCGCGTGCGCCGTCCACAGGCCGCCCGGCCGTCCACAGGTCCGCTCCGGGCCTGGATCGCGTGCGGCGGGCGCGGCGAGGGTCGGTGCCGCGCCCCGTGCGGGGCCGCCGACCCGAGGAGGACCTGCGATGACCGCCACCCCGCCCGAGACCGCCGCGCCTGCCGACGACGCACCGCGCCGCCGCGGCCTGGCCGCGCGGTGGGCCCGCCTGCACGCCGACGCCGAGGCCGGCATGAGCACCGCCGAGTACGCGGTCGGCACGGTCGCCGCGTGCGCCTTCGCCGCCGTGCTCTACCGGGTGGTCACCGGCGGGTCGGTCGTCACCGCGCTCGGGGACCTCGTCTCGTCCGCGCTGCAGGTGCTGTCCTGACCCGCCGGGCACGGCGGCGCGACAGACGGACGAGGGGCGGGGCGGGCGGCGAGGCCGGGATGGTCACCGCCGAGACGGCCGTGGTGCTGCCCGTGCTCCTGTTGGTCCTGGCGGCGGTCGTCGCGGCGGTGCTGGTGGTCGGGGCGCAGCTGCGCTGCGTGGACGCCGCGCGCGAGGGCGCCCGGGCCGCCGCCCGCGGGGAGGACCCGGCCACCGTCCGCGCCCTCGTCGCGCGGATCGCGCCCGACGCGGCGGTCACGGCCGTCAGCGTCGGCGGCGGCGAGGTCCGGGTGACCGTCCGCGCGGAGGTCGCGCCGCTGGGGCCGGTGTCGCCCGGGATCGGCGTCGGCGCCACCGCGGTCGCCCGGGTCGAGCCCGGGGTCGTCGGGTGAGCGACGGCGAACGGGGGTCGGCGACGGTGTGGACCGTCGCGCTGGCCGGTGTGCTGGCGGCCGTGGGGATGGCCGCCGTGCTGCTCGGAGCCGCGGCCACCGCGCGCCACCGCGCCGGCACCGCGGCCGACCTCGCGGCCCTGGCGGCGGCCGGCGCGGCGGTGACCGGGGACCCCGCGGCCTGCACCGTGGCCGCCGACGTCGCCCGCGACAACGGCGCCGCGCTCGTCGCCTGCGCGGTCGACGAGGGCGCGGTGGTCGAGGTGACCGCCGAGGTGGGCGTCCGGCTGGGACCGCTCGGCGTCCGGCGCGCGCAGGCCACGGCCCGCGCCGGGCCCGTCCCGCCCGACGTGCCCGCGCCGGGGGATCCCGCCGGGTCAGAAGACGAGGTCGTCCTCGACGGGGCGGACGTCCCGCCCGGCGTCCTCGACGGCGTCCTCGGCGGCATCGTCGGCGGTCCGGTCGCTCCCCACGGCCGGAGCCGCGGGGTCGGTCGGTGTCCCGGTGGCGACCTCCACCGCCCCCGTCCCCGCCTCGTCCGCGGCGGCCAGTTCGTCGAGCACCACGTCGAGCACGCGCACCGCACCGGCCTTGTCCAGCGGGTCGTTGCCGTTGCCGCACTTGGGCGACTGGACGCAGGACGGGCAGCCGCTGTCGCACTCGCAGCTGGCCACGGTGGCCCGGGTGGCGGTGAGCCAGCGCCGCAGGGCCGCGAACCCCCGTTCGGCGAACCCGGCGCCACCGGGGTGGCCGTCGTAGACGAACACCGTGGCGGTGCCGGTGTCGGGGTGCAGCGCCGTCGACAGCCCGCCGAGGTCCCAGCGGTCGCAGGTGGCCAGCAGCGGCAGGATGCCGATCGCCGCGTGCTCGGCGGCGTGCAGCGAGCCGGGCAGCGACAGGTCGTCGACGGCGGCGCGCGCGACGGCGTCCGCGTCCAGGGTCAGCCAGACGGCGCGGGTGCGCAGCTGGCGGGCCGGCAGGTCGAGCGGGAACTCGGCGAGCACCTCACCGGTCCCGGCCCGCCGCCGTTGGTAGGCGACCACCTGGTTGGTGACGTCGACGACGCCGGTGTGCGCCGTGACCGTGCCCAGCCGCCGGACGCGGTCGGTGCCGACGATGCCCAGGTCGGTGACGTCCCGCGCCACGGTGGTCCACTCGGGGCTCTCGGCGTGCACGACCGCGCAGGCGTCCTCGAGGTCGAGCTCGTCGACGACGAAGGTGTCGCCGCGGTGGACGTAGAGGGCGCCGGTGTGCACCGTCGCGTGCGCGGCGCCGCCGTCGACGGTGCCGAGGAGACGGCCGGTGCCGCCCTCGATGATGGCCACCGGCTCCCCGCCGCTGCCGCGGATGTCGACGTCGGGCCGCCCGCGCCCCGCCCAGTACCAGCCGGCCGGTCGCCGTCGCAGCTGACCGGCCGCGACCAGCTCGTCGAGCTGGGCCTCGGCCACCGCGCCCCCGAAGTCCGACAGGTCGGCCGGCGTGAGGGGGAGCTCGGCCGCCGCGCAGCAGAGCTGGGGGCCGAGGACGTAGGGGTTGGCCGGGTCGGTGACCGTGGCCTCGACCGGACGGCCGAACACCGCCCGCGGGTGGTGGGCCAGGTAGTGGTCCAGCGGGTCGTCGCGGGCGACGAAGACGACCAGCGACTCGCGCTGGGCGCGCCCGGCCCGGCCCGCCTGCTGCCACAGCGAGGCCAGCGTCCCGGGGTAGCCGGCCAGCACCACCGCGTCGAGGCCGGCGATGTCGATGCCGAGCTCGAGGGCGTTGGTGGTGGCCACGCCCAGCAGCTCCCCGCAGGACAGCGCCCGCTCGAGCTCCCGGCGTTCCTCGGGGAGGTAGCCGCCGCGGTAGGAGTCCACCCGCCGGGCCAGGTCACCCCGGCCGCGGTCCTGCAGCAGGCGCCGGGCCTGCTCGGCCACCGACTCGGCGCTGCGCCGCGACCGCACGAACGCCAGCGTCCGGGCGCCCCGCTCGACCAGGTCGGCCAGCAGCCCGGCGGCGTCCGCTGCCGCCGACCGGCGCAGGGGGGCGCCGTGCTCGCCGGTCCGCTCCGTCAGCGGCGGCTCCCACAGCGCGAAGGTCGCACCGGGGCGCGGCGACCCGTCCTCGGTGACCGCCGCGACGGGCGCACCGACCAGCCGGGAGGCGGCCGCCGCGGGCTCGGCCACCGTGGCCGAGGCCAGGACGAACACCGGGTCGGCGCCGTAGCGGCGGCAGATGCGGCGCAGCCGGCGCAGGACGTGACCGACGTGCGAGCCGAAGACCCCGCGGTAGGCGTGGCACTCGTCGATGACGACGTAGGCCAGCCGGCGCAGCGTCGAGGACCACCGCTGGTGCGCCGGCAGCACGCCCCTGTGGAGCATGTCCGGGTTGGTGACGATCCACCGTGAGTGACGGCGCACCCAGTCCCGCTCCTCGGCCGGGGTGTCGCCGTCGTAGGCGGCCGGGCGCACCGACGGGTCGGCCAGCGCGGCCACCGAGGCCAGCTGGTCGCGGGCCAGGGCCTTGGTCGGCGCCAGGTAGAGCACGCAGGCCCGCGGGTCCTCGGCCAGGCGGGTCAGCGCGGGCAGCTGGTAGGCCAGCGACTTGCCCGAGGCCGTGCCGGTGGCGACCACCACCGAGGTGCCGTCGTGAGCGAGCTGCGCGGCCTCCACCTGGTGCCGCCACGGCCGGGCAACGCCCTGCTCCTCCAGCCGCGCCCGCAGGCCCGGGTCGACCCACGCCGGCCACGGCAGCGTCCGGGACGCACGCACCGGCAGGTGGTGCACGTGCGTGACCGGCTGCTCCTCTTCGGGCGTGCCGGCGAGCAGGTCCTCGAGCAGCTCGGCCCCGGGCAGGACGCCGCCGGGCCGCGCCGCGGCGCCGTGCCCTGCCGCGGCGCCGTGCACCTCCGCGGCGCCGGGTGCGGCACCCGGGCGCTCGTCGCCCCCTGGGAGCCCCTCGCGGCCGGATGGGGGAGCAGCCGGCCGGACCGGGTGGAGCGCGGTCACCCCTCCACTGTCACACCCCGAGGCAACCCACCGCGGACCCGCCCTCGCGGTGAGCGACCGGAGCACTACGGAAGTGGACCTACCACAGTGTGTGATCTCCATTACAGTGGCGCGGCATCCGCGGACGGCCCGCCGCCCGCGGATGCTCTCCGCCGACCGGGGAACGCGGGGCCGCCCGGCGGCAACCACCGCTGGGAGGTCTAGATGCCGGACAGTTCTCTCTCCGGCGGGGACGTCGTCCTCGTGACGGCTGCCCTCGTCGTCTCGCTCGCGGCGCTGCTCTTCGCCGCGTCACTGGTCCGCGCCGTGATGGGCGCCGACCAGGGCACGACGCGGATGCGGGACATCGCGCGCGCGGTGCAGGAGGGAGCCGGCGCCTATCTGCGGCGCCAGTTCAGGACCCTCGGCGTCTTCGCCGTCGTCGTCTTCCTGCTGCTCCTCGTCCTGCCGGTCGCCGAGGGCGGCTGGGGGACCCGCATCGCCCGGGCCGTGTTCTTCCTCGTCGGTGCGCTCTTCTCTGCCGCCGTGGGCTTCATCGGCATGACCCTGGCCACCCGCGGCAACGTCCGGGTCGCCGCCGCCGCCCAGGCCGGTGGCTACCGCCCGGCCTTCCGCATCGCGTACCGCACCGGCGGGGTCTGCGGGATGATCACCGTCGGGCTCGGTCTGTTCGGCGCCTCGCTGGCGCTGCTGCTCTTCGACGACACCGCGCCGGTGGTCCTCGAGGGCTTCGCCTTCGGCGGGGCCCTGCTGGCCATGTTCATGCGTGTCGGCGGCGGGATCTTCACCAAGGCCGCCGACGTCGGCGCCGACCTCGTGGGCAAGGTCGAGGCCGGGATCCCCGAGGACGACCCCCGCAACGCCGCGACCATCGCCGACAACGTGGGCGACAACGTCGGCGACTGCGCGGGCATGGCCGCCGACCTCTTCGAGTCCTACGCCGTCACCCTGGTCGCCGCGCTCATCCTCGGCCAGGTCTTCTTCGGCGCCGACGGGATGGTCTTCCCCATCGTGGTGGCCGGCATCGGCGTGCTCGCCTCGGTCGTCGGCATCCTCGCCAGCAACCCCGGCAAGGGCGACTCCAGCGGCCTGGCGCCCATCAACCGCGGCTTCTTCACCTCCGCGGTGGTCTCCCTCGTGCTCGTCGCCGCGGCGGCCTTCACCGTCCTCCCCAGCGTGGCCGACGTCCCCGACTCGGTGGTCAACCCGCAGGTGCTCGGGTTCGTCTCGGTCGTCATCGGGATCGTCCTGGCCGCGGCCATCCAGCAGCTCACCGGCTACTTCACTGAGACCTCCCGCAAGCCGGTCCGCGACGTCGGCCAGAGCTCCCTCACCGGGCCCGCCACCGTCGTCCTGTCGGGCATCTCCCTGGGCCTCGAGTCGGCCGTCTACGCGGCCCTGCTCATCGGCGGCGCGGTCTACGGCGCCTTCCTCATCGGCGGCGGCGCGGCCCTCTACGCCGTCGCGCTCGCCGGCTGCGGCCTGCTCACCACCGCGGGCGTGATCGTCTCCATGGACACCTTCGGCCCGGTCAGCGACAACGCGCAGGGCATCGCCGAGATGTCCGGCGACATCGACGAGACCGGCGCCCGCGTGCTGACCGACCTCGACGCGGTGGGCAACACCACCAAGGCGATCACCAAGGGCATCGCCATCGCCACCGCCGTCCTGGCGGCGACCGCGCTGTTCGGGTCCTACAACGAGCAGGTCCGCACCGCGCTGGGCGACGTCGACCTCGCGCAGTCGTTCAGCCTGGTCGAACCGGACAACGTCGTCGGCGCGGTGATCGGCGCCGCGGTCGTCTTCCTCTTCTCCGGCCTGGCGATCAACGCCGTCTCCCGGGCCGCCGGGCGGGTCGTGTTCGAGGTGCGCGAGCAGTTCCGCACGCGCCCCGGGATCATGGACTACACCGAGCGGCCGGACTACTCCGCCGTCGTCGACATCTGCACGAAGGACTCGCTGCGGGAGCTCGCGACGCCCGGCCTGCTCGCCGTCCTCGCGCCGGTCGCGGTCGGTTTCGGTCTCGGCTTCGGTCCGCTGGCGGCCTACCTCGTCGGCGCCATCGCGACGGGCACGCTCATGGCCGTGTTCCTCGCCAACTCCGGCGGTGCCTGGGACAACGCCAAGAAGATGGTCGAGGACGGGGCGTACGGCGGGAAGGGGACCGAGGCGCACGCCGCCACGGTCATCGGGGACACCGTCGGCGACCCGTTCAAGGACACCGCGGGCCCGGCGATCAACCCGCTCATCAAGGTGATGAACCTGGTGGCGTTGCTGATCGCCCCGGCGGTCGTCAGCCTGTCGGTCGGCGAGGACGCCAACACGGCGGTCCGGCTGCTCATCGCGGCTGTCGCCGCGCTGATCGTCGTCGGTGCCGTGGTGGTGTCCAAGCGGCGCTCCGTCGTCGTCGGCGACGCCGGCGGGGGCGG
The DNA here is from genome assembly GCF_054050235.1 of Geodermatophilus sp. SYSU D00696. Taxonomy (NCBI): domain Bacteria; kingdom Bacillati; phylum Actinomycetota; class Actinomycetes; order Geodermatophilales; family Geodermatophilaceae; genus Geodermatophilus; species Geodermatophilus sp. SYSU D00696. The sequence goes on from NZ_JBJGYY010000002.1 coordinate 215,117, forward strand.
ACCGGCCGGGACGCTGCCCACGACCGCGACGAACCCGATCGCGACGCACCCGCACGCGACGCCTCCCGCCGCGACGACCCCGACCGGGACCCCGACCGGGACCAGCGCCCCGACCACCACCGCTCCCTGACCGCACGCCGCGAGCCTCCGCCCGGACACCCGCCGGGTGGAGGCCCGCGGCGTGCCCTGTGGACGGCCGGCCGGGTTGTGGACGGCTCGCCGGGACCGGTCGCCGCCCGGTCCTAGCGTCCGCTCCGCCGACCCGGTCCCGGGCCGGCAGCGACGCCAGGAGGGGCCGTGTCCGTATCCGTCGCCATCCAGCTCGACGCCGTCCAGGCGCTGGGCGAGGAGCTGGCCGCACTCGCCGGCGAGCTGTCCGCCGACGCCGACCTGTGTGCCTCGACCGCGGTGTCCCTGGACACCGCGGCGCCCGGGGAGGTGTCCGCCGCCGCCGGTCTCACCGGCCGGGCGTGGGCCAGGGTGGTGGCCGACTGCGCGGACGGCGCCGACGCGGCCGCGCGGGCGCTGCTGGCCGCGGTCCAGGGCTACCGCCTCACCGACGCCGCGCTCTCCGACCGGGTCCTGGTCGCCCGGACCGTCACCGGGGCCGGGGCCGGGGCGTGAGCACGCCCGGCCTGACCGCCGTCGCCGGCTGGGACACGCCCCTGCTCGACGGCGCCGTCGCCACGCTCGAGACGGTGACCGAGCGCCTGCCCCCGTGGCGGGCACGGATGGAGGCGGTGGCGCGCTCCCTCGCCGACGCCGGGTGCTGGTCGGGACCGGCGGCATCGGCCGCCGCGGACGCCCTCGACGACGTGTCCCGGGTCGTGACGGAGGTGACCGGCGCGCTCGGCACCTCCCTCGACCGGCTCCAGGAGGCGGCCCGCGAGGCGCGCACCGCCCAGGAGCTGGCGGCCCAGGCCCTGGCCGCCGCCGCGGCGTCGGGGATGACGCTGGACGAGGCTGGTGGTGTCGCCGCGCCCGCTCCTGTCGCGCCGCCCGCCGACGCCTCGCCCGACGCCCTCGCCGCTCACGACGACCGGCTCGCCGAGCAGGCGGCTGCGGCCGAGCGGGTCGCCGGGACCGCCCGTCAGGCGCTGCGTGCCGCCGCGCGCGCCGCTGCTGCGGCCGGGGACTCCGCGGCTCCGGTCGCGCCCCTCGCCCCCTTCGGCTTCCGGCCCGCCGGTTTCGCCGGCCTCGCCGCGACCGTCCTGCCCGACGGCGTGTGGATCCCGTCGTGCCTCCCGGTCGCCGGGACGGCGCCGGAGTCGGTGGCGGCGTGGTGGGCCGGGCTGTCCGAGCCGGCCCGGGACCAGCTGATCGACGTGGAGACCCGGCTCGTCGGGAGCCTGGACGGCCTGCCCGCCTGGGCGCGGGACCAGGCCAACCGGCAGCTGCTCTCCCGGGCGCTGGAGGACCCCACCTCCGAGGGGTACGCGACGGCGCGGGCGGCCGCCGACGAGATCGCGGCCGAGGAAGCGGCCGGGCGGACGGTCCAGCTGTGGTCCTTCGACGCCGACGACCACCTGGTGGCCCTCGCCTACGGCGACCTGGACGCGGCCGAGGACGTCGCCGTGCTGGTGCCGGGGGTCGGGAACGGCGTCGACGACCTCGACGACCTCGGCGACGACGCGCAGGCCGTCGCCGACGCGGCGCGGGCGGCCGGCTCCGCCGCCTCGGTGGCCGCCGTGGCCTGGCTGGGCTACCGGCCCCCGGGCCACGTCCTCCACCCCGCCGCCTGGGTCGAGGGGCGGGCGGGAACCGGCGGGAGGGCGCTCGCCGGGGACCTGGCCGGTCTGCGCGCCGCACGCGCGGGCGGTCCCGCGCCCGGGGCGGCCGTGCCCCGCGTCACCGTGGTGGCGCACAGCTACGGGACCGTCGTGGTCGATCGCGCCGCGGAGGAGCGCGGGGAGTTCGCGGCCGACGCGCTGGTCCTCCTCGGCAGCCCTGGCATGGACGGCCCGGCGTCGGACCTCGAGGCGGCGGAGGTCCACGAGGCCTCCGCGCTGCTCGACCCGGTCACGTGGCTGGTGGACGTCCACGGCACGGAGACCGACGACGAGGACTTCGGTGCCACGCCGCTGCCGGCGGACTGGGACACCTGGCACACCTGGTTCCTCGAACCGGACCGGCCGACCCTCGCCGCCGTCGGGGAGGTGGTCGCCGGCCCCCGTGCGCCGGACTGACCCGCCCGCCGGCCTCCGGGAACAGCCACGGTGCTGCGCCGTTGGACGCGGTGACGGCGCGCCCACCCGGGGTCGCCAGCCGGTCGCGTTCCGCGGTCGTGGCCTACCGTGGCCCGCCGAGGGGGCGCACCGGGTGCCGACACCGCACCCGCCGCCGACCGAGCACCACCGACAGGAGCACCGTGCCCACGAAGACCACCAAGAACGGCGAGAGCGCCGGCCGGACGGCCGGCGGCACCAGCACGCCCGCCCGCCGCCGGACCGCCGCCACCGGGGGCGGCCGCCCACTGGTCATCGTGGAGTCGCCGACCAAGGCCGGGAAGATCGCCGGCTACCTCGGCAACGGCTACGTCGTCGAGGCCAGCGTGGGGCACATCCGCGACCTGCCCCGCAACGCCGCCGACGTCCCGGCCGAGCACAAGGGCGCGCCCTGGGCACGGCTGGGCGTCGACGTCGACAACGCCTTCGAGCCGCTCTACGTCATCAGCCCCGACCGCAAGCAGCAGGTGAGCCGGCTCAGGCAGCTGGTCAAGGACGCCAGCGAGGTCTACCTCGCGACCGACGAGGACCGTGAGGGCGAGGCCATCGCCTGGCACCTGGTCGACACCCTCAAGCCGCGGGTCCCGGTCCGCCGGATGGTCTTCCACGAGATCACCCCCGAGGCGATCGCCCGCGCCGTGGCCAACCCGCGCGACCTCGACACCGCGCTGGTCGACGCGCAGGAGACCCGCCGCATCCTCGACCGGCTCTACGGCTACGAGGTCAGCCCGGTGCTGTGGAAGAAGGTGCTGCCCCGGCTCTCGGCCGGCCGCGTGCAGTCGGTGGCCACCCGCATCGTCGTCGAGCGGGAGCGGGAGCGGATGGCGTTCACCGCCGCCGACTACTGGTCCCTCGACGGCGTCTTCGCCGTCCCCGGCCGCACCGGCGCCGACGCGGGCGAGCCCACGACGCTGCGCGCCCGCCTGGTCAGCGTCGACGACAGCCGCGTGGCCACCGGCCGCGACTTCGACCCGGCCACCGGCCAGGTCACCGGCGACGTCGTGCACCTCGACGAGGCCGGCGCCCGCGGCCTGGCCGCCCGGCTCGAGGGCCGGCAGGTGACGGTCGGCCGGGTCGACGAGAAGCCCTACCGGCGGCGCCCCTACGCGCCGTTCACCACCTCCACGCTGCAGATGGAGGCCGGCCGCAAGCTGGGCTGGTCCTCGGCGCAGGTGATGCGGGTCGCGCAGCGGCTGTACGAGAACGGCCACATCACCTACATGCGGACCGACTCGACCAACCTCTCCGACGAGGCGATCAACGCCGCCCGCACCCAGGCCCGCCAGCTCTACGGCGACGCCTACGTCCCCGCCGAGGCCCGCCGCTACAGCAAGAAGGCCAAGGGCGCGCAGGAGGCGCACGAGGCGATCCGGCCCGCCGGCGACTCCTTCCGCACCCCCGGCCAGCTCGCCGGCCAGCTCGCCCGCGACGAGTTCCGCCTCTACGAGCTGATCTGGCAGCGCACCGTCGCCTCCCAGATGGCCGACGCGGTCGGGCAGACGGTGAGCATCCGGCTGGCCGGCCGCAGCGCCACCGACGAGCGGGTCGAGTTCACCGCCAGCGGCCGCACCATCACCTTCCCCGGCTTCCTGCGCGCCTACGTCGAGTCCCGCGACGAGGGCACCACCGGCGGCGACGACGAGCCCGGCAGCGACGACGCCGAGCGCCGGCTGCCCCGCGTCGAGCGCGGCCAGCTGCTCGACACCCGGTCGCTGGAGCCCAAGGGCCACACCACGACGCCGCCGTCGCGCTACACCGAGCCGAGCCTGGTCGCCCGGCTCGAGGAGCTGGGCATCGGCCGCCCGTCGACCTACGCGTCGATCATGCAGACCATCCAGGACCGCGGGTACGTGTGGAAGAAGGGCGCCGCGCTGGTGCCCTCCTTCACCGCCTTCGCGGTGGTCAACCTGCTCGAGCAGCACTTCGCCGCGCTGGTCGACTACGACTTCACCGCGTCGCTGGAGAACGAGCTCGACGAGATCGCCAGCGGCGAACTGGGCCGGGTCGACTGGCTGACCGAGTTCTACTTCGGCGGCGAGGGTCGGCACGCCGGCGGCATCGCGGCCTCCGGCGGGCTCAAGCAGGTCATCGGCCAGCAGTTGGAGGAGATCGACGCCCGGGGCGTGAACTCCATCCCGCTGCGCGCCACCGGCCCCGACGGCGGCCCGGTCGTCGTCCGCGTCGGCCGCTACGGCCCCTACCTGCAGGCCGGCGGGGAGGACGGCGCCCGCGTCAGCCTCCCCGAGGACCTCGCGCCCGACGAGCTGACCAGCGAGAAGGTCGCCGAGCTGCTCGCCGCGCCCACCGGTGACCGGCAGCTGGGCACCGACCCCGAGACCGGCCACCCGGTGGTGGTCAAGGCCGGCCGCTACGGCCCGTACGTCACCACCGTCGTCCCCGAGGGCAGCAAGGACAGCCCCCGCACGGCCAGCCTCTTCTCGTCGATGTCCCCGGAGACGGTGACCCTCGAGCAGGCCCTGCAGCTGCTCACCCTGCCGCGCACCGTGGGCACCGCGCCCGACGGCGAGGAGATCCAGGCGCTCAACGGCCGGTACGGGCCCTACCTGAAGAAGGGCAGCGACTCCCGCTCGCTGGAGAGCGAGGACCGGCTGTTCACCGTCACCCTCGACGAGGCGCTGGCGGTCTTCGCCCAGCCCAAGCAGCGGGGACGGCGGGCCGCGGCGGCGCCGCTCAAGGAGCTGGGTCCCGACCCGGTGACGCAGGGCCAGATCACCGTCCGCGAGGGCCGCTTCGGTCCCTACGTCACCGACGGCGAGACCAACGCCAGCCTGCGCAAGGGCGACGCGGTCGACACGATCTCGCTCGACCGGGCCGCCGAGCTGCTCGCCGACCGCCGCAGCCGGCCGGCCGCGACCAAGAAGAAGGCCACCAAGAAGACGACGGCGGCCACCAAGACCACCGCGAAGAAGACCGCCGCCAAGAAGACGACGGCCAAGAAGAGCGCCGCGAAGAAGACCGCCGCTCCCGCCGACGCCGTCCCCGCGAGCTGACCGCGGCCGTGACCGGCCCCCTCGACCCCGCCGAGCACCAGCGGCGGCGGACGTCGTTCGGGTCGGTCGCGGCCGAGTACGCCGCCCTGCGCCCGGGCTACCCGCCCGACGCCGTGGGGTTCCTGCTCGGCGGGCGGCCGCTGCGGGTGCTCGACCTGGGCGCCGGCACCGGCCTGCTCACCGACGTCCTGCTCGCCGCCGGGCACGAGGTGGTGGCGGTCGACCTGTCCGCGCGGATGCTCGACCAACTGCGCGCCCGCCACTCCGGCGTGCCGGTGCACGTCGGCGGCGCGGAGGAGATCCCGCTGCCCGACCGCAGCGTCGACGCCGTGGTCGCCGGCCAGGCCGCGCACTGGTTCGACCCCGACCCGGCGGCCCGCGAGCTGCGCCGCGTCCTGCGGCCCGGCGGCGTGGTCGGCCTGGTGTGGAACACCCGCGACGAGTCCGTGCCGTGGGTCGCCGCCCTGGGCGCCGCGCTGGCCGCCGAGGCCCGCGACCACGAGGCCGACCAGGGCGTCGTCGCCGCCTTCGCGCGGGTCCTGCCCGCCGACGTCGCCACGCACCGGTCGGGCACGGTGCAGCGGGTGACGCCCGAGCAGGTCGTCCGCGGCATCGGCACCCGCAGCTACGTGGCCACCATGACCGCCGAGCGCCGCGAGGCCTTCCTCGGCGGCCTGCGCGACCTGCTGGCCACCCACCCGGACACGGCCGGCCGGGACCTGCTGGACCTGCCGTACCGGACCGACGCCTACCGGCTCACCCCGCGCTGACCGGTCGCGAGCCCACCGCGAACACCCGCCGGAACGGCAGCACGGTCGTGCCGTCGGGCCGCACCGGGTACGCCTCGCGCAGCGCCGCGGCGTAGGCGGCGGTCAGCCCGGCGGCGGCGTCGTCGTCGAGCCGGGCGAGCACCGGCCGCAGCACCGTGCTCCGCACCCAGGTCAGCACCGGGTCGGGCCCGCGCAGCACGTGCAGGTAGGTGGTCTCCCACACGTCGGCCGTCAGCCCGGCGTCCACCAGCACGTCGAGGTAGGCGGCCGGGTCGAGGACCGGCTCCGGCGGGGGAGCGGCCGCCGCGAGCCGCCCGGACCACTCCGGGGCGGCGCAGAGGTCGGCCAGCAGCCGGTGCGTCGGCGCGCGGTGGTTGCCGGGCACCTGCACCGCCAGCCGGCCGCCGGGCGCGAGGTACCCGGCCCAGCGCGCCAGCAGGCCGGCGTGGCCGGGGACCCAGTGCAGGACGGCGTTGGAGACGACGACGTCGACCGGCCCGTCCGGACGCCAGTCGCGGACGTCGCCGAGCTCGAAGCCGACCCGCCCGTCGACGGCGTGCGCCGCGGCCGCGGCGAGCATCTCCGGGGAGGAGTCGACGCCGGTCACCTGCGCCTCCGGCCACCGTGCGGCGAGCGAGGCGGTCAGCGCCCCCTCGCCGCAGCCGAGGTCGACGACGACCCGCGGCTCGCGCGCGTCGACGCGGGCCAGCAGGTCGGCGAAGGGGCGCGCCCGCTCGCCGGCGTAGCGCAGGTAGGTCGCGGGGTCCCAGGCGGTGTCCACGGCCGCGACGCTAGGCCCGCGGCGGAGCCGGGGACGTCGCACCCGGCCGGTACCGTGGACCGGCCTCGACCACTCCGCCCGCCATCCCCGGGAGCACCCGATCGACGTCCATCCGCGCCTGCCCGGCCGCGGGCTGTTCGTCGCCTTCGAGGGTGGGGAGGGCACCGGCAAGTCCACCCAGGCCGGCCTGCTGTTCGACTGGCTGGGGCTGCACGAGGTCCCGGCCCGGCTGACCTCCGAGCCGGGCGGTACCAGGCCCGGCGCCCGCATCCGCGCGCTGCTGCTCGACCCCGCCACCGGCGACCTCGCGCCCCGGGCCGAGGCGCTGCTCTACGCCGCCGACCGCGCCCACCACGTGCACGCGGTGGTCCGCCCGGCGCTCGAGGCCGGTGAGGTCGTGGTCACCGACCGGTACGTGGACAGCTCGCTGGCCTACCAGGGCGCCGGCCGGGCGCTGGCGCTGGAGGAGGTCCGCCGGCTGTCGGAGTGGGCCACCGGCGGGCTGGTCCCCGACCTCACCGTGCTGCTCGACCTGCCGCCCGACGCGGGGCTCGCGCGGGCGCTGGGCCGCGCCGCGGCCGACCGGCTGGAGTCCGAGTCGCTGGATTTCCACGAGCGGGTCCGCGCCACGTTCCGGGCGCTGGCCGCCGCCGAGCCGCACCGCTACCTGGTCCTCGACGCCGGCCTCCCCGCCGAGGAGATCGCCGCCGCCGTGCGTGATCGGGTCGCCGCCCTGCTGCCCGGGCGGGTCGCATGACCGAGCTCGCGAGGTCGCCAGGAGGCACAGCCGCGCCGGCCGGGGTGTGGTCCCAGGTGATCGGCCAGCCGGCCGTCGTCGCCGAGCTGCGCGCCGCGGTCACCGACCCCGCCGCCATGACCCACGCGTGGCTGTTCACCGGACCGCCGGGGTCGGGCCGCTCGGTCGCCGCGCGGGCCTTCGCCGCGGCGCTGCAGTGCCCCGACGGCGGCGACGGCACGTGCCACGAGTGCCGCACCGTGCTGGCCGGCACCCACGCCGACCTCAACCTCATCGTCCCGGAGGGGTTGTCGATCGGCGTCCTGGAGGCACGCGAGCTGGTGCGCATCGCCGGCCGGGCCCCCTCCCAGGGCCGCTGGCAGATGATCATCGTCGAGGACGCCGACCGGATGAGCGAGGCCGCGGCCAACGCGGTGCTCAAGATGATCGAGGAGCCACCGCCCCGCACCGTGGTGATGCTCTGCGCGCCGAGCCTGCACCCGGAGGACGTGCCGGTCACCATCCGGTCCCGCTGCCGCGTCGTCGGCCTGCGCACCCCGCCGGTCGACGCCGTCGCCGAGGTGCTGGTGCGCCGCGACGGCGTCGACCCGGCCCTGGCCGCCTGGGCCGCGGCCGCCGCCGGCGGGCACGTCGGGCGGGCGCGCCACCTGGCCCGCGACGAGAGCGCCCGGCTGCTGCGCAAGGCCGTCCTCGACATCCCGCTGTCCCTGGTCTCGCTGGCCGCCTGCCTGACCGCCGCCGACGACCTGGTGGGCGCCGCCAAGGAGGAGTCCGACCGCACCAGCGCCGCGCTCGACGCGCCGGAGACCGAGGCGGTCAAGACCAGCCTCGGGGTCGGCGCGCGGGGACCGGGGGTGGCCGCCTCCCGCGGTGGCGCCGGCCAGCTCAAGGAGCTCGAGCGGCGGCAGAAGAGCCGCGCCACCCGGATCGGCCGCGACTCGCTCGACCGAGCGCTGGTCGACCTCGCCGGGCTCTACCGCGACGCCCTCGTCCTGCACGCCGCTCCCGGTGCGGGGCTGCCGCTCAACCACCCCGACCGGCGGGCCGACGCCTTGGAACTGGCCCGGCGCATCGGTGCGGAGGGCGCGCTGCGGCGCATCGACGCGGTGCTCGCCTGCCGCACCGCGCTCGAGCAGAACGTCAAGCCGCAGGTCGCCGTCGAGGCGCTCACCGTGGCGCTGCGGCTGCCGGCCTGACGACGGACCCTCCTGCCCCCACCGCTCGCGCGCTCGCGGCGGGTCCCTGCAGGAGGGCCACCCTGCGCGGCACCGCAGGGACGGTGACGTACGCTGTGTGCCGCACGCCCGCCGCCTTAGCTCAGTCGGTAGAGCATCTCACTCGTAATGAGAAGGTCGTCGGTTCGATTCCGACAGGCGGCTCTCCTCCTCCCCGAGGCTCCCGTCCCCGGACGCCGGCCCCCGGCCGTGGCACGATCCCGGCCGTGACCAGCGGAGCCGCCGACGCGCAGCGCCTGCGCGACCTCGCCCGGCTGCGCCGCGTCCGCGACCGGATCGACCGCGAGTACGCCCAGCCGCTCGACGTCGAGGCCCTCGCCCGCGGCGTCCACGTCTCGGCCGGGCACCTGAGCCGCGAGTTCCGACGCGCCTACGGGGAGTCGCCCTACTCCTACCTGATGACCCGGCGCATCGAGCGGGCGATGGCCCTGCTGCGCCGCGGCGACCTCAGCGTCACCGAGGTGTGCTTCGCGGTCGGCTGCTCGTCGCTGGGCACCTTCAGCACCCGCTTCACCGAGCTGGTCGGGATGCCGCCGAGCACCTACCGGCGGCTCGCCGCGGAGGGCACCCAGGGCCTCCCCGCGTGCGTCGCCAAGCAGGTCACCCGACCGGTCAGGAATCGAGAAGCACGGGCCGGTGAGCCGTCCCTAGCGTGACCGCCATGGACCTCACCATCCACACCACCGTCCTCCCGCACACCGACCCCGACGCCTCGCTGGCGTTCTGGCGCGACACCCTCGGCTTCGAGGTGCGCACCGACGTCGGGCGGGGCGCGATGCGCTGGATCACCGTCGGCCCCGCCGGTCAGCCCGGCACGTCGGTCCTCCTGGCGCCGCCGGCCGTCGACCCGGGCATCACCGACGACGAGCGCCGCACCATCGCCGAGATGATGGCCAAGGGCACCTACGGGTGGATCCTGCTGGCGACCAAGGACCTCGACGGCACCTTCGACCGGCTGCAGGCCGGTGACGCCGAGGTCGTCCAGGAGCCCACCGAGCAGCCCTACGGCGTGCGCGACTGCGCCTTCCGCGACCCCGCCGGCAACCTGGTCCGCATCCAGCAGGCCGGCTGAGCGCTCCGTCAGCCGGACGGGCGTCGCGCCGTTCCGGTCGTCACCCCCACCCGGTAGACAACGGGGGCGCCGACGACGGCGGCGCCCGCCGGACGGAGGAACGATGAGCACCGCGACCAGCACCGACCCCGGGGTCTCCGCGCGGCACGCCGCCGACAGCCACGACCTGATCCGGGTGCAGGGCGCCCGCGAGAACAACCTCAAGGACGTCAGCGTCGAGATCCCCAAGCGCCGGCTCACGGTGTTCACCGGCGTCTCCGGGTCGGGCAAGAGCTCGCTGGTGTTCGACACGATCGCCGCCGAGTCGCAGCGGATGATCAACGAGACCTACAGCGCCTTCGTGCAGGGCTTCATGCCGACGCTGTCGCGCCCGGAGGTCGACCTGCTGGAGGGCCTGACGACGGCGATCATCGTCGACCAGGAGCGGATGGGCGCCAACCCCCGCTCCACCGTCGGCACCGCCACCGACGCCAACGCGATGCTGCGGATCCTGTTCAGCCGGCTCGGGCAGCCGCACATCGGCCCGCCCAACGCCTACTCGTTCAACATCCCCACCGTGCGGGCCAGCGGCGCCATCACCGTGGAGCGCGGCGCGAGGACCAAGGCCGAGAAGGCGACGTTCACCCGGCTCGGCGGCATGTGCCCGCGCTGCGAGGGCATGGGCTCGGTCACCGACTTCGACCTGACCGCGCTCTACGACGAGACGAAGTCGCTCAGCGAGGGCGCCCTGACCGTCCCCGGCTACAGCATGGACGGCTGGTACGGCCGCATCTTCAGCGGCGCCGGCCTGCCCATGGACAAGCCGATCCGGGACTTCACCGACAAGGAGCGGCACACGCTCCTGTACGGCGAGCCGACGAAGATCAAGGTGGAGGGGATCAACCTCACCTACGAGGGCGTCATCCCCAAGGTCCAGAAGTCGATCCTGTCCAAGGACGTCGACGCGCTCCAGCCGCACGTCCGCGCGTTCGTCGAGCGGGTGATCACCTTCACCACGTGTCCCGACTGCGACGGCACCCGGCTGGCCCCGGAGGCCAGGTCGTCGACGATCCGCGGCACGAGCATCGCCGACGTCTGCCGGATGCAGATCAGCGACCTCGCCGAGTGGATCCGGGACCTCGACGAGCCCTCGGTGGCGCCCCTGCTCGCCGGCCTGCAGCACCTGCTCGACTCGTTCGCGAGGATCGGGCTGGGCTATCTCTCCCTCGAGCGGCCGGCGGGCACGCTCTCCGGCGGCGAGGCGCAGCGCACCAAGATGATCCGCCACCTCGGGTCCTCGCTCACCGACGTCACCTACGTCTTCGACGAGCCGACCATCGGGCTGCACCCGCACGACATCGAGCGGATGAACGACCTGCTGCTGCAGCTGCGGGACAAGGGCAACACGGTGCTGGTCGTGGAGCACAAGCCCGAGACGATCGCGATCGCCGACCACGTCGTCGACCTCGGCCCCGGCGCCGGCGCCGCCGGGGGCGAGGTGGTCTTCGAGGGCACCGTCGAGCGGCTGCGGGCCAGCGGCACGCTGACCGGGCGGCACCTGGACGACCGGGCGTCCCTGAAGCCGGCGGTGCGGACGCCGTCGGGAGCCCTGGAGGTCCGCGGCGCCCGCACCCACAACCTGCGGGACGTCGACGTCGACGTCCCGCTCGGCGTGCTGGTGGTGCTGACCGGTGTGGCCGGGTCCGGCAAGAGCTCCCTGGTCCACGGCTCGGTCGCCGGGCGCGACGGCGTGGTGGTGGTCGACCAGGGCGCCATCCGCGGGTCCCGGCGGAGCAACCCGGCCACCTACACCGGGCTGCTCGAGCCGATCCGCAAGGCGTTCGCGAAGGCCAACGGCGTGAAGCCGGCGCTGTTCAGCGCCAACTCCGAGGGCGCCTGCCCCACCTGCAACGGCGCCGGCGTCATCTACACCGACCTGGGCGTCATGGCCACCGTCGAGTCGGTCTGCGAGGAGTGCGAGGGCCGGCGCTTCCAGGCCTCGGTGCTGGAGTACACGCTCGGCGGCCGCGACATCGCCGAGGTCCTCGCGATGTCGGTGACCGAGGCGGAGGAGTTCTTCGGTGCCGGGGAGGCGCGCACGCCGGCCGCGCACGCGATCCTCGACCGGCTCGCCGACGTCGGGCTCGGGTACCTCGGCATCGGCCAGCCCCTGACCACGCTGTCCGGCGGCGAACGGCAGCGGCTCAAGCTGGCCACCCGCATGGCCGAGAAGGGCGGCGTCTACGTCCTCGACGAGCCGACCACCGGCCTGCACCTCGCCGACGTCGAGAACCTCCTCGGCCTGCTCGACCGCCTGGTCGACTCGGGGAAGTCGGTGATCGTCATCGAGCACCACCAGGCGGTCATGGCGCACGCCGACTGGATCATCGACCTCGGCCCCGGCGCCGGCCACGACGGCGGCCGCGTGGTGTTCGAGGGCACACCCGCCGACCTCGTCGCCGCCCGGTCCACCCTCACCGGCGAGCACCTGGCGGCCTACGTGGGCGGGTGAGAGGGGTCTCCTGCTCCGCCCGGCTCCACTTCACCGCGGTCCGTGCCGATGCCTCTGGACGGGAGCGGACCCGGGACCGGGACGCGGAGACGGAGGACGGAGCATGACGACGCCGGGAGTGGACCACCCCGAGGAGAAGGCGGTGCTCGACGTCAAGGCGACCAGCCGCGCCGACGTCCTGACCAGCTTCGTCGAGCGGGTGTCGGGCTCGGAGCTGGTGGTCAGCGTCGGCGAGGACGCCCAGAAGCGGCGCGTGCGGCTCGACACCGGGGAGCAGCTGGAGCTGATCTGGCGCGGCCCGGAGGAGCTGCGGTCGCTGCCCGCCGAGCTCGTCGAGGTGGTCGCCGGGGACCCGCCGACCTGGCGGCTGAAGGCGGTCGGGCCGGCGTCGCGGGGGCAGCGGCGCAACGCCGTGCGCGCCCCGATGTCGGTGCCGATCGAGGTCGCCGTGGGGGAGCGGCTGCTGGCCGGGACGACCGTCGACCTCAGCGAGGGCGGCACGCGCTGCCTGCTGACCGGCAGGCCCGGGGCGGAGCGGCCCGAGATCGAGGTCGGTGCCGTGGTGTCCGTGGTCGTCGACCTCGACGGGGACCGGGTGGCCACCAAGGCCGAGGTGATCCGCCGGCACCCGCGGGAGGACGCCCACACCGAGCTGTCCCTGCGCTTCGTCGGCCTGGGGGAGCGGCGCGAGGACGCCATCCGGCGCCGGGTCTTCGCCGAGCTGCGTGACCTGCGCTCGCGCGGCCTGATCTGATCCCCTCCGTGGACCGAGCCCGGCTCAGCGCGATCGCCCACCGCTGGCACCCCGTCGCCAGCCCCGTCTCCGACGACGCCCTCGCCCGCCTGGTCGACCGGGCCGCCCCGCCCGGCCGCCCCGGCGGCAGCGGGCGCGTCCTCGACCTCGGCTGCGGCCCCGGCTCCTGGCTGCTGGCGCTGGTCGCCGCGCACCCGGCGCTGGTGGGCGTGGGGGTCGACACCTCCGCGCCGGCGCTCGACACCGCCCGCGACCGCGCCGCCATGGCCGGACTCGTGGGACGCGTCGTGTTCGTGCAGGCCGACGCCGCCACCTGGGAGGGCGAGCCGGCCGACGTCGTCCTGTGCATCGGCGCCGCGCACGCCTTCGGCGGCACCGCCGGGGCGCTGGCCGCGGTGCGCCGGCACCTGCGTCCCGGTGGGCGCGTGCTCTTCGGTGACGGGTTCTGGGAGACCGGGCCGAGCGAACGGGCGCTGGCCGGCCTGGGCGCCGAGCCCGGCGAGCTGCCCGACCTGCCGGGCCTGCTGGCGGAGGTGGCGCGCGCCGGGTTCGAGCCGGGCTACGGGCACGTGAGCACCCTGGCCGAGTGGGACGAGTACGAGTGGTGCTGGACCGGCGCCGTCACCGAGTGGGCGCTGACCGAGGCCGCCCCCGGGGAGCGGGAGGAGGCCCTCGAGGCCGCGCGGACGCACCGGCGCCAGTGGCTGGAGGGCTACCGCGGCGAGCTGGGCTTCCTGACCGCCGTCCTGCACGACACCGGGAGCTGAGTGGCGGCACCGCGGACACCGGGCCCACGACGACGACGGCGGCGCACCCCTGTGGGTGCGCCGCCGTCCGTCGTCCGGAGTGCGCTCAGGGCCGGCCCGGGGCCGGTCGGGTGCGGCTCAGTGGTCGCCTGCCTCCGCGGCCCGCTTGATCGAGGCGTCGATCTCGGCCTCCGCCGCGGCGCGGCCGACCCACTCCGCACCCTCCACCGACTTGCCCGGCTCGAGGTCCTTGTAGGTCTCGAAGAAGTGCTGGATCTCCAGGCGGTCGAACTCCGACACGTCGGTGATGTCCTGGAGGTGGGCCATCCGCGGGTCGGTGGCCGGGACGGTGAGGACCTTGTCGTCGCCGCCCGCCTCGTCGGTCATCCGGAACATGCCGATGGCCCGGCAGGTGATCAGGCACCCGGGGAAGGTGGGCTCGTCGAGGAGCACCAGGGCGTCGAGCGGATCGCCGTCCTGACCCAGGGTGTTCTCGATGTACCCGTAGTCGGCCGGGTACCGGGTCGAGGTGAACAGCATCCGGTCGAGCCGGATGCGCCCGGTGGCGTGGTCCAGCTCGTACTTGTTCCGCTGGCCCTTGGGGATCTCTACCGTCACGTCGAACTGCACGGCACGTAGTGTGGCCCACCGGTATCGGGTCCACCGGCGCAGGGCGTCCGCGGGGGCCTCTTCCGGGGGGAGCGCACCATCACGCCGAGCGGGTCCAGCACCATCACGCCGAGCTACCGGCGGCTGCGCCGACGGCTCCTCGTCACCCTCCTGGCGGTGGTCCTCGTGGCCGCGCTCGCCGTCGGCGCCGCGGTGGCCCTCGGGGGCGACGACGGCGACGGCACGGCCACCGCCGACCCCTCGGTCCCCGCCGCGCAGCTGCCCGAGGTCGGCGATCCCGGCCCGGTGCTCGCGGCGCTGTCCTCCGACGCGCCGGCCCCCGACCCCGACGCGCTCGCCGCGGCGCTGCGCCCGCTGCTGGCCACGCCCGCGCTCGCCGGGGGCGTGTCGGCGGAGGTCGTCGACGTCGCCACCGGGGACGTCCTCCTCGACGAGGGCGCCGACCGGCCGGTGACGCCGGCCTCCACGGCCAAACTGCTGACCGCCGTCGCGGCCCTGACCACGCTCGACCCCGAGGACACGCTGGAGACCACGGTCGTCGCGGGGGCCACGCCCGACGAGGTGGTGCTCGTCGGCGGCGGCGACCCCACCCTGTCGACCACCGTGCCGTCGCAGACCTACCCGGGCGCGGCGATGGTCGCCGACCTCGCCGCCCAGGTCCGCGCCGCCCTGCCCCCGGGCACCACGGTCAGCCGGGTGCTCGTGGACAACTCGCTGTTCGAGGGCCCGCTCACCGCGGAGGGGTGGGCGGCGGAGGACGCGCCGTCCACCTACGCCTCGCCGGTCACCGCCACCGCCGTCGACGGCGCGCGGGTCACGCCGGGGGACACCGCACGCAGCGGCGCGCCCGGCACCGACGCCGGCCGGGCACTGGCGGCCGCACTCGGCGCTCCGGGCGCGATCGTCGAGCTGGGGCAGGCCCCCGACGGCGCGCGGACGCTGGCCACCGTCCGCTCCGCGCCCGTCGCCCGCCTGGTCGAGCAGGCGCTGTCGCTGTCGGACAACCTGCTGGCCGAGTCGCTGGCCCGCCACGTGGCCCGCGCCCGCGACCTGCCGGCCTCCTTCGAGGGCGCGGCGCAGGCGGTCACCGCGGCGCTCGCCGACGCCGGCGTCGACGTCTCCGGGGTCGAGCTGCACGACGGCAGCGGCCTGTCCCGGCTGGACCGCGTCCCCCTCGCCGTCCTCACCGACCTGGTCGCCGGGGTCGCCGACGGGTCGCTGGAGGGGACCTCGGCGGTGGTCTCGGGACTGGCGGTGGCCGGCTACGACGGCACCCTGGCCGAGCGGGGCGACGTCGACCCCGCCACCGCACCGGGGTCCGTCCGCGCCAAGACCGGCACGCTGCTGGGTGTGCACGGACTGGCCGGCACGGTGGTCACCGCCGACGGCCGGCTGCTGGCCTACGCGCTGGTCGCCAACGGCACCGTCGGCGGCGGCGGGCCCGAGGAGGCGGCCCTGGACGCCGCAGCCGCCACCCTGGCCGCCTGCGGCTGCCGGTGAGGAACTGGAACGGCCACCCCTCAGGGGCCCGCGCCGAGCTGGCGAGGCGTGGGGGGAGGGGTGGTCCTTCCCGTACGGTGAGGCGATGACGAGCAGCTCACTGGTCGACTGGGAGCTCGCCGGCCGCACCGCCCGCCGGCTGTCCGGTGCGGGGCCCGCGACCACCCGCGAGGAGGCCGCCGCCGTCGTCCGGGAGCTGCACGAGGCCGCCGCGGCCGCCGTCGCGCACGTCGAGGAGCTCACCGGCCTGCGCCCGGTCGAGGGCGGGCCGGTGCCGGAGGTGGCCGTCGTCGACCGGCCGGGCTGGATCGACGCCAACACCACCGGCATGGCCGCGCTCATGGACCCGCTGGTCACCGCGCTCACCGAGCGCCAGGAGAACCGCCCGGGGCCGCTGGCCACCGCCATCGGCTCCCGCGCGACCGGCGTGCAGGCCGGCGGCTTGCTGGCCTTCCTCTCCTCGCGGGTGCTGGGCCAGTACGAGGTCTTCGGCACCGGCGGCCGGCTGCTGCTCGTCGCCCCCAACATCGTCGACGCCGAGCGCAAGCTCGGGGTGGACCCCTCCGACTTCCGGCTGTGGGTCTGCCTGCACGAGGTCACCCACCAGCTGCAGTTCACCGCCCACCCGTGGCTCACCGCCCACCTCGAGGCGCAGATCGCCGAGTTCGTCGACGCCACCGACCTCAGTCCCGACGCGCTGCGCGACCGGCTGGCCGACCTGGTCCGCGGGGTCACCGACGCCGTCCGCGGCGAGGACGACGGCGGGGGCGGGCAGGGCCTGATGGCGCTGGTCCGCGACCCCGCCCAGCGCGCCGTGCTCGACCGGGTGACCGCGGTGATGAGCCTGGTCGAGGGGCACGCCGAGTACGTGATGGACGGCGTCGGCCCCGACGTGGTGCCATCGGTGCGCACCCTGCGCAAGCGCTTCGCGCAGCGGCGCAAGGGCCGCGGGCCGCTCGACCGGGTGCTGCGCCGCCTGCTCGGGCTCGAGCAGAAGATGAAGCAGTACGCCGACGGGCGGCACTTCGTCGGCGGCGTCGTCGACCTGGTCGGCATGGAGGGCTTCAACCGGGTGTGGGCCGGGCCGGAGAACCTGCCCCTCGTCGAGGAGCTCACCGACCCCGCCCGCTGGGTGGAGCGGGTGCACGGGCGCCCCGCCGTCCCCGCCTGAGCCGTCCGGCGGTGAGCGGCCCGCCACCCGCGGTCGCGCACGTCCGCAGCGCCGTCCGGC
The DNA here is from genome assembly GCF_054050235.1 of Geodermatophilus sp. SYSU D00696. Classification (NCBI taxonomy): domain Bacteria; kingdom Bacillati; phylum Actinomycetota; class Actinomycetes; order Geodermatophilales; family Geodermatophilaceae; genus Geodermatophilus; species Geodermatophilus sp. SYSU D00696. The sequence continues at coordinate 232,320 of NZ_JBJGYY010000002.1, forward strand.
CGGGCCTGCGCTCCTCCGCCCAGCCGGTGCTGGTCGCCGTCAGCGGGGGAGCGGACTCCCTCGCGCTGGCCGCGGCGGTCGCCTTCGAGGCCCCGCGGGCCGGTGTGCCGGCCGGGGCGGTCACCGTCGACCACCGCCTGCAGCCGGGGTCGGCGCAGCGGGCCGCGGCGACCGCGGACCTGCTGCGGTGCCTGGGGCTCGACCCCGTCCGGGTCGTCGCCGTCAACGTCGGCACCGGCGGCGGACCCGAGGCCGCGGCCCGCACCGCCCGCTACGGCGCGCTGGCGCGGGAGGCCGCCGCGCACGGCGCGCGCATCGCCCTGGGCCACACCCTCGACGACCAGGCCGAGACGGTGCTGCTGGGCCTGGGGCGCGGCTCGGGCCCGCGCTCGGTCGCCGGCATGGTGGCGCAGCGCCCGCCGTACTGGCGCCCGCTGCTGGGGACCCGCCGCGCCACCACGCGGGCGGCGTGCGCGGCGCTGGGCCTGCCGGTGTGGGACGACCCGTGGAACACCGACCCCGCCCACCGGCGGGCCAGGCTGCGCGCCGAGGTGCTGCCGCTGCTGGAGGACGTGCTCGGCGGCGGGGTCGCCGAGGCCCTCGCCCGCACCGCGGACCTGCTGCGCGAGGACCTCGACGCCCTCGACGGGCTGGCCGCCGGCCACCTCGCGCGGCTGGCCGACCCGGCGGGCCTCCCCGCGGCCGACCTCGCCGGGCTGCCGGACGCGCTGCGCCGACGGGTGCTGCGAGGCTGGCTGCGCGACGGCGGCGTCCCGGACCTGCAGGCGGTGCACCTGGCCGCCGTCGACGCGCTCGTGGCCGCCTGGCGCGGGCAGGGCCCGGTGACCCTCCCCGGCGGTGCGGAGGCCCTGCGGGCGTCTGGCAGGCTGGTGCTGCGGCCCGCCGGCTCCCCGGGCGGGAGGGCTGTCTCGGCACCCGATCCGGAGGAGCAGACCCCGTGAGCGAGACCGCGTCGACCCCTGCGGTGCTGGGGCCCGACCACGGCTACGGCCCCGACATCGACCACGTCCTGCTCCACGAGGAGCAGATCCAGGCGAAGATCGCCGAGCTGGCCGACCAGGTCGCCCGGGACTACGCCGGCCGCGAGGTGCTGCTGGTCGGCGTGCTCAAGGGCGCGGTGCTGTTCATGAGCGACTTCGCCCGGGCGCTGCGGCTGCCCACCCAGATGGAGTTCATGGCGGTCTCCTCCTACGGCAGCTCCACCAGCTCCTCGGGCGTCGTGCGGATCCTCAAGGACCTCGACCGCGACATCAGCGACCGGCACGTGCTCGTCCTCGAGGACATCATCGACAGCGGGCTGACCCTCTCCTGGCTGCTGAAGAACCTCGGCAGCCGCCGGCCGGCGTCGCTGGAGGTGTGCGCGCTGCTGCGCAAGCCCGACGCGATCAAGGTCGAGGTGCCGGTGCGCTACGTCGGGTTCGACATCCCCAACGAGTTCGTCGTCGGCTACGGCCTCGACTACGCCGAGCGCTACCGCGACCTGCCCTACATCGGGACCCTCAAGCCGGAGGTCTACGAGGCCTGATCGTCGGCCTGCCGGCCGGGCGGAGGCTCCTCCCGAGGGGTGAGCGGACGGTGTCCGCCCAGTTCGCGCACAGGGGATCCACAGGCGTCCCGGTGTACCGTCGAGGCCTACGACGCCTGACCGAGCGCCAGGGTGCCCGCCCGGGTCGCGCGGAGCGTCACCCGGACGATCAGGAGGGTCGACGGGCCAGGCCGGCGCCCCGGCCGCCCGGCATCGGTGTATGGAACGCAAGAAGATCTTCCGCTCCGTGTGGTTCTGGGTCGTGCTCGTCGTCCTGGTGGCCCTCGGCCTGTCCGCCGTGTTCAGCGGCGGCTCGGCGTACGAGCCGGTCCAGACCTCCGTCGCGCTCCAGCAGATCGAGGACGGCAACGTCGAGTCCGTCACGATCAACGACAAGGAGCAGACGCTCGACCTCGACCTGAGCGACCCGGTCGACGGCAACGACCAGATCAGCGCCTCGTACCCGATCGGCGCGTCCGACGACGTCTTCGCCCTGGTCTCCGGCATCGGCGCCGACGGCCAGCGCACCGGTGACGGGGTCGAGTTCACGACCAACGTCACGCAGGACAGCGTGCTGGTCAGCGTCCTGATCAGCTTCCTGCCCTTCCTCATCCTCCTGCTGCTGCTGTTCTGGCTGTTCAACTCCATGCAGGGCGGCGGCCGCGGGGTCATGGCCTTCGGCAAGTCCAAGGCCAAGGTGGTCAGCAAGGACACCCCGAAGACGACGTTCGCCGACGTCGCCGGGGCCGACGAGGCCATCGAGGAACTGCACGAGATCAAGGACTTCCTCGCCAACCCGGTCAAGTTCCAGGCCGTGGGCGCCAAGATCCCCAAGGGCGTGCTGCTGTTCGGCCCGCCCGGCACCGGCAAGACCCTGCTCGCCCGCGCGGTGGCCGGCGAGGCCGGCGTGCCGTTCTTCTCGATCTCCGGGTCGGACTTCGTCGAGATGTTCGTCGGTGTCGGCGCGAGCCGGGTGCGCGACCTGTTCGAGCAGGCCAAGGCCAACGCCCCCGCGATCATCTTCGTCGACGAGATCGACGCCGTCGGCCGCCACCGCGGCGCCGGCATGGGCGGCGGTCACGACGAGCGCGAGCAGACGCTCAACCAGATGCTCGTCGAGATGGACGGCTTCGACGTCAAGGGCGGCGTCATCATGATCGCCGCCACCAACCGGCCCGACATCCTCGACCCCGCGCTGCTGCGCCCCGGGCGCTTCGACCGGCAGATCGCCGTCGACCGGCCCGACCTGGAGGGCCGCAAGCGGATCCTCGAGGTGCACGCCAAGGGCAAGCCCCTCGCCCCCGACGTCGACCTCGAGACAGTCGCCCGCCGCACCCCCGGGTTCACCGGTGCCGACCTCGCCAACGTGCTCAACGAGGGCGCGCTGCTCACTGCCCGCACCGACGCCACGGTGATCACCGACGCCGTCCTCGAGGAGGCGATCGACCGTGTCATCGCCGGCCCCGAGCGCAAGACGCGGGCGATGAGCGAGAAGGAGAAGAAGGTGACCGCCTACCACGAGGGCGGCCACGCCCTGGTGGCGCACGCGCTGCCCAACCTGGACCCGGTGCACAAGGTGACGATCCTGCCGCGCGGGCGGTCCCTGGGGCACACGCTCGTGCTGCCCACCGAGGACAAGTACACCCAGACCCGCTCGGAGATGATCGACACCCTGGCCTACGCGCTCGGCGGGCGGGCGGCGGAGGAACTGGTCTTCCACGAGCCCACCACCGGCGCGGGCAACGACATCGAGAAGGCCACCTCGATGGCCCGCGCGATGGTGACCCAGTACGGCATGAGCGCCAAGCTCGGCGCGGTCAAGTACGGCAGCACCGACTCCGAGCCGTTCCTCGGCCGGGACATGGGCTCGCGGCCCGACTACTCCGAGGCCGTCGCCGCCGACATCGACGCCGAGATCCGCGCGCTCATCGAGGCCGCGCACGACGAGGCGTGGGAGATCCTGGTGGAGTACCGGGCCGTCCTCGACCAGCTCGTGCTCGAGCTCATCGAGAAGGAGACCCTCTCGAAGGAGGACATGGCCCGCATCTGCGCGCCGGTCACCAAGCGGCCCTCGATGGCGCCCTACAACGGCTTCGGCAAGCGGACGCCGTCGGACCAGCCGCCGGTGCTCACCCCCGCCGAGGCCGCGGCCGCGGCGAACGGCCACGGCACCGGCCACGGCGCCACCGCGGTCGGGGCCAACGGCAACGGCACCGGTCTGGTCAAGGGCGGGACCAACCCGGTGGGGGACGTCGGCGCACCCGTACAGCGGTGAGCGCACTCCCGGAGGAGCCGGAGGACGAGGTCCGCGCCGACCCGGCCCGGATCGACCACGCGCGCGCCGAGGCGGCGGTGCGGGAGCTGCTGCTCGCGGTGGGGGAGGACCCAGACCGGCCCGGTCTGCGCGACACCCCCGCCCGGGTGGCGCGCGCCTACGCGGAGACCTTCGCCGGCATCTGGCAGGACCCCGGCGAGATCCTCGCGACGGTGTTCGACGAGGACCACGACGAGCTGGTGCTGGTCAAGGACATCCCGATGTACTCGACCTGCGAGCACCACCTGGTGCCCTTCCACGGCGCCGCGCACGTCGGCTACATCCCGGGCGAGGACGGCCGGGTGACCGGGCTGTCGAAGCTCGCGCGGCTGGTCGACGTCTACGCCCGCCGGCCGCAGGTGCAGGAGCGGATGACCCGGCAGATCGCCGACGCCCTCGCCGAGCACCTCAAGCCGCGCGGCGTCATCGTCGTCATCGAGGCCGAGCACCTGTGCATGGGCATGCGCGGAGTCCGCAAGCCGGGCTCGACGACGGTCACCTCCGCCGTGCGCGGCGTCTTCCGCGACAGCGTCGCCACCCGCGCCGAGGCGATGAGCCTCGTCCTGGGCCGGTGAGCGCGGCCGGAGCGCAGCTGCTGCACCCCGGGCGGTGCGTGGTGATGGGTGTCCTCAACGTCACGCCCGACTCCTTCTCCGACGGCGGCTGCTTCGCCGACCGGGAGTCCGCGGTCGCGCACGGCCTGGCGATGGCCGCCGCCGGCGCCGACTACGTGGACGTGGGTGGGGAGAGCACCCGGCCGGGCGCCGACCGGGTCGACGCCGCCGAGGAGCGCCGGCGCGTGGTGCCCGTCGTGCGCGACCTCAGCGCCGCCGGGGTCCGGGTCAGCATCGACACCACCCGCACCGAGGTCGCCGCGGCCGCGATCGAGGCCGGTGCGGTGCTGGTCAACGACATCAGCGGCGGCCTGGCCGACGACGGCATGGCCCCGCTGGTCGCCGACGCCGGGGTGCCGTGGGTGCTCATGCACTGGCGGGGGCACAGCCGCGAGATGTACTCCCGCGCGGAGTACGGCGACGTCGTCGCGGAGGTCTGCGGGGAGCTGTCCGCGCGGGTCGACGCCGCGATCACCGCCGGGGTCGACGCCGGCCGGCTGGTGCTCGACCCGGGCCTGGGCTTCGCCAAGCAGGCGGGGCACAACTGGGCGCTGCTGGCCGCGCTGCCCCGGGTGGTCGCCCTCGGCCTGCCGGTGCTGGTCGGCAGCTCGCGCAAGTCCTTCCTCGGCCGCCTGCTCGCCGGCCCCGACGGCGCCCCGCGCCCGGCCGCCGGGCGGGACGCGGCCACGCTGGCCACCACCGTCCTGGCCGCGGAGGCCGGCGCCTGGGGGGTGCGGGTGCACGACGCCGCGGCCTCGGCCGATGCCGTCGCCACCGTGGCCGCCGTCCAGCGCGCCCGCGAGGAGGCCCGTCGTGACTGAGCCGCCCACCCCGGGCCGGGGCACGCCCGACCGGATCGCCGTCCGCGGCCTGACCGCGCACGCCCACCACGGCGTGTACGGCTTCGAGCGGGAGCGGGGGCAGACGTTCTCCGTCGATGCCGTCCTCGAGGTCGACACCGCCCCGGCCGCCGCCACCGACGACCTCGCGCTGACGGTCAACTACGCCGAGCTCGCGCAGCGGCTGCACGCCGTCCTCACCGGCGAGCCGGTCGACCTGCTCGAGACGCTGTGCCGACGGCTGGCCGACGTGTGCCTGGCCGACCCGCTGGTGCAGGCCGTCGAGATCACCGTGCACAAGCCGCAGGCCGACCTCGGCGTCCCCTTCGACGACGTCACCGTGACCATCCGCCGGGAGCGCGCGGCATGACCCGCGCGGTGCTCTCCCTCGGCGCCAACCTCGGCGACCGCGCCCGGGCGCTGCGCACCGCGATCGAGGCGCTGCGGGTCGACGGCCTGGTCGCCCGCTCCACCCTGTACGAGACGCCGCCGTGGGGGCCGGTCGAGCAGCCGCCCTACCTCAACGCGGTGGTGTTCGTCCGCGGCGACCGGGACGCTGCCGGCTGGCTGGCCCGCGCCCACGAGCTCGAGCAGGCCGCCGGTCGCACCCGCGAGGTGCGCTGGGGGGCGCGCACCCTCGACGTCGACGTCGTCACGGTGACCGCCGACGACGGCACCCCGGTGCTCTCCGACGACCCGGCGCTCACGCTGCCGCACCCGCGCACGCACGAGCGGGCCTTCGTCCTCGTGCCGTGGCTGTCGCTGGACCCCACCGCCGTCCTGCCCGGGCGCGGCCGGGTCGCCGACCTGGTGGCCGCGCTGCCGCCCGACGACGTCGCGGCGGTCCGCCGCTGGGAGCACCTGCAGTGAGGCCGGTCAGCCGGCGGGACCTCCTCGTCGTCGCGGCCGGGCTCGCGCTGGCGACCTGGCTGGTCGTCCGCGCCACCTACGGGGCGCTGCCGCCGCTGCGCTGGTGGCTGCCCGTGCCGCTGGCGGTGCTCGCCGTCGCCGAGGCGCTCGGTGCCCGGACCCTGCGCGCCCGCCTGGCCGCCGAGCGCGCCGCCCGCCGCGGTGCCCGACCCGACGAGCCGGGCGCCCCGCTCGTGCGCCCGGTCGAGCCGATGCTGGTCGCCCGCCTCGCGGTGCTCGCCCAGGCCAGCGCCTACGTGGGTGCGGTGTTCACCGGCGTCTGGGCCGGCGTCCTGCTGCACGTCGCGCCGTCGGTGTCCCGGCTCTCGGCCGCGGGCAGCGACACCGTCACCGCCGTCGTCGGGGTCGTCTGCGCCGCGGCGCTCACCGCGGCGGCGCTCTGGCTGGAGTCGGTCTGCCGGGTCCCGCCCGACCGGGACGGCGAGGGCCCGGAGGACGCCGCCCGCGCCTGACGAGGGACCCTCCTGCCCCCCACCGCTCGCACGCTCGCGCCGGGCCCCTGCAGGAGGGCCGCACCCCGCAGCATCCTGCGGTGCTGCGGCGGGTGGCCGCTCAGCGCCGGGTGAGCGCGGTCAGCACCGTCTCGGTGACCAGCCGGTCGAGGTCGGCGGCGGCCACCCGGCCAGTGCGCAGACCCTCGGCGGCGCCGACGACCAGCCAGGTCACGGTGATCAGGACCCAGTCGGCCGGCAGGTCGACGCGGAAGTCGCCGGCCTCCTGCCCGCGCCGCACGAGCGCGCGGATGCGGTCGTCGGTGGCCCGCGCCCGCGCGAGCAGGTCGGCCTCGACCTGGTCGGCCAGCGGTTGCACCGCGAGCGCGCCGTGCTCGGGTCCGAGCGCGGCCAGCCCGGACAGCACCCGCCGCAGCGCCTCCGGCGGCGGACCGGACTCCGGCTCCGCCCGGTCGACCGCCCCGGCGTAGGCCTCCACCGCCCGCCGGGACAGGTCGGCGACCAGCGCCGCGCGGGAGGGGTGGCGGCGGAACAGGGTGGCGCGGCTGACCCCGGCGGCGGCGGCGATCTCCTCCATCGAGGCGCCCGGGCGTCCGGCCAGCAGGCGGACCGCGGCGCGGGCGATCGTCTCGTCGTCCGTGGGCACGCGTACTCCTTCCAGTCTGAGATGACAGCGTCTCACATGAGACGATAAAGTCTCAGCATGGACGTCATGCCATGAGCGGTGAACTGCTCGCGGGGCTCGCCGGGCTGGCCCTCCTCGACTCGCTCAACCCCGCGACGATCCTCGGGGTCGCCGTCATCCTGCTGTCCCCGGTGGCGCACCCCGGCCGGGTCGCGCTGCTCTACGTGGCCGGGGCCTACGCCACGGTGCTCGCCGCCGGGTCGGCGCTCTACCTGGGTGCCGGGGCACTGGCGGGTGCCCTGGAGGGCGGGACGGTGTGGATCCGGCGCGCGGCGCTGGCCCTCGCCGCGGTCCTGCTGCTCGTGGCCGCCGTCCGCCGGTTGCGGACCCGGCCCCGGCGCGAGGTGCGGCTGCCGTCGTGGTTCGGGCCCTGGACGGCGGTCCCGGCGGGGGTGCTGGTCACCGCGGCCGACCTCCCCAACGCCTTCCCCTACCTCGTGGCGATCGAGCGGGTGCTGGCCGCGGAGGTCCCGGCCCTCCCGGCGGTGGGGCTGCTGGCCGGCTACGCGCTGGTCTACTGCCTGCCCTGCCTGCTGCTGCTCGCGGCGGGCCTGACCCACGGTCAGCGGGTGCGGGCCCGGCTGCAGGCGCTCCGGGGGCGGGCGGCGGGGGACGGGACGGTGCCGGCGAGCGTCCCCCGGGCATCGCTGCTGTTCGCCGCCGCGGTCGCCGTGGGAGGGCTCGCCGCTGCGGCGTGACGCGGGTGGGTCAGCCCTCCGCGGTGATCGCGGCGCCGGCCGTCTCCGGCGCCGTCCCCTCCACCGAGCGGCGCAGCGCCGCGTGCAGCGACCCCGGCGTGAGCACCCCGAGGAAGACGTCGCCGTGGAGCACCGCCACCCAGCCGGCCTCGTGCTGCAGCATCGTGGCGAACGCCGTCTTCAGCGTCGCGTCGACCGGCACCCAGGCCTCCATCCGGCGCGCGGCCGAGCCCACGGTGCCCGCGCCGCCGGCCCGCTCGGCCGACAGCCACCCGTGCAGCCGGCCCTCGTCGTCGAGGACCACCGCCCAGCGGGCCCCCGCGGCGGCCATGGAGGCCCGCGCGTCGGCCAGGCCGTCGGCCACGTGCACCACCGGCGGCCGCTCCAGGTCGTCGACCGAGATGCCGGTGACCGCCAGCCGCTTGAGCCCGCGGTCGGCCCCGACGAAGTCGGCGACGAACTCGTTGGCCGGCCGGCCCAGCAGGTCGGCGGGCGGGGCGAACTGCTCCACCCGCCCGCGGGTGCTCATCACCGCGATCCGGTCACCGATGCGGACGGCCTCCTCGATGTCGTGGGTGACGAACACGATCGTCTTGCGCACCGTCTCCTGCAGCCGGAGGAACTCCGTCTGCAGCCGCTCGCGCACGACCGGGTCCACGGCGGAGAAGGGCTCGTCCAGCAGCAGGACGGCGGGGTCGGCGGCCAGCGCCCGGGCCACCCCGGCCCGCTGCCGCTGCCCGCCGGAGAGCTGGGCGGGGTAGCGGTCACCGTGGACGGCGGGGTCGAGACCCACCGTGGCGAGCAGCTCGTCGACCCGCTCGCGGGTGCGCCGCCTGTCCCAGCCGAGCAGCCGCGGTACGGTCGCCACGTTCGCCCGCACCGTCTGGTGCGGGAAGAGCCCGACGTTCTGGATCACGTAGCCGATGCGGCGGCGCAGCCGGTCGCCGTCGACCCGGGTGACGTCCTCGCCGCCGAGCAGGATCCGCCCCGTCGTCGGCTCGATGACCCGGTTGATCATCTTCATCGTGGTGGTCTTGCCGCAGCCGGAGGGCCCGACCAGGACGCTGAGCTCGCCGGCGGCGAAGGTGAGGTCCAGCTCGGCCACGCCGACCGTGCCGTCGGGGTAGGTCTTGCTCACCCCCTCGAGCCGGATCTCCTGGGCGGTGCCGTCCGCGGCACTGCTGCGCAGGCCCCTCCCGGCAGTAGCGTCCACGGCGTGACCTCCCTGGGTGCGCGCCCTGTGCTGGACGCGGTGGGTGGGCCGGGGTCGGGGCTGCTCGCGGTGGACGAGGCCCCCAACCCCTGGTTCGACCCGTCCTACGTGACCGACAACTGGGACACCATCCTGGCCTACACCGGCGAGCACGTCCGCCTCACCGTGCTCGCCGTGGTCATCGGGGCGGCGCTCGCGCTGCCGCTGGCGCTGCTCGCCCGGCGCAGCCGCTTCCTGTCGGCGCCGGTGCTGGGCCTGTCCACGGTCGTGTACACCATCCCGTCGCTGGCGATGTTCGCGCTGCTGGTCCCCTTCACCGGGCTGTCGTCGAACACCGTGCTGGTCGGCCTGGTCGCGTACTCGCTGGTCATCCTGGTGCGCAACTTCCTGGCCGGGCTGCAGGGCGTGCCCGCCGAGGTCCGCGAGGCCGCGCGGGGGATGGGGATGTCGGCCGCGCAGACGTTCCGGCGGGTGGACCTGCCCCTGGCGCTGCCGGCGTTCATGGCCGGGCTGCGGATCGCGACGGTGTCCACCGTGGCGCTGACGACGGTGGGTGTCCTGGTCGGCCACGGCGGGCTCGGGCAGCTGATCACCGGCGGCTTCGCCGCGAACTTCTACCGGGCCGAGATCGTCACCGGCGCGGTCGGGTGCGTGCTGCTGGCCCTGCTGGCCGACGTCCTGCTGGCCGGTGCGGAGCGGGCGCTCACCCCCTGGACCCGGGCGGTGCGGGCATGAACGACTTCGAGCGGGCGCTGGTCTACCTCAACGACCCGTACAACTGGTCCCGCCCCAACGGGATCGCCGACCTCGCCGTCGAGCACCTGGTCATCTCGGCCGTGGCCGTGCTGGCCGCGATGGTGGTCGCGCTGCCGATCGGCACGGCCCTGGGCACCGCCCGCCGGGGCGGCGGGCTGGTCGTCGTGCTGTCCAACGTCAGCCGCGCGGTGCCCACCCTGGCGCTGCTCACCCTCTTCGCCGTGAGCCCGATCGGCTTCGGCAACCGAGCGACGACGATCGCCCTGGCCGTCTTCGCCATCCCGCCGATCCTCACCAACACCTTCGTCGGGTTCCGCGGTGTCGACCCCGAGCTGCGAGAGGCCGCCCGCGGCATGGGCATGAGCCGTGGGCAGGTGCTCGCCCGGGTGGAGTTCCCGCTGGCCCTCCCGCTGGTGATGACCGGCATCCGCACCGCCGCCGTTCAGGTGGTGGCGACGGCGGGGCTGGCCGCGCTGGTGGGCGGTGGTGGGCTGGGCCGGCTGATCAACCTCGGCTTCGGCCAGCAGGACTACGGGGTCATGATCGCCGGCGCGATCCTCGTCGCCGGGCTGGCGCTCCTGACCGAGGCGGTGCTGGCGCTCCTGTCGTGGGCGATCACCCCCGGGCCGCGCCGGCTGCCGTTCCTGCACGTCAGGACGTCGTCGAGGGCCGGTGGGGTTCCGGAACCGACGGCCAGCGGCGTCCCGCTGTGAGCCGGTCCCCGTCCTCGGGGTCGGCCGTGTAACGACCGGGCAACACATCGGCGCGACCGTTGCCCTGCACCGGAGCCGGACGGTTGCATGTGCGCGCGGGGACCCCCGCCAGACACGCGTCGCGGCGCCACGCCGCACGGGACACAGAAGGCGGACAGCATGCGTCAGCCACGCGCACTCGCCCCCCTCTTCCTCACCGGGCTGCTGCTCACCGCCGCCTGCGGCGAGTCGGGGTCGTCCGGCACCGGTGGGTCCACCGCCAGCGGTTCGGCGGCCAGCGGCGACGCCTGCGCCCCGGTGGCCGGCGACCAGCTCGTCGTCCTCGAGGACGACCAGCAGCTGCAGAACGCCGACAACATCGTCCCGGCGATCACCTCGGCCACCGCCTCGGCCAACCCGGCCCTGGTACCGGCGCTCGACGCGGTCTCCGCCGCGATGACCACCGACCAGCTGATCGAGCTCAACGCCGCGGTCGACCTCGAGCGCCAGAGCGCCGAGGACGTCGCCGCCGCGTGGGTCGAGGAGAGCGGGGTCACCGACGGGCTCGAGCAGGGCAGCGGGCCGATCATCGTCGGCGCCGGCAACTTCACCGAGTCGACGATCCTGGCCAACGTCTACGCCGGGGTCCTCGACGCCGCCGGGTTCGACGCCTCGGTCCGCGAGGTCGGCAACCGCGACACCTACCTCCCGGCGCTGATCTCGGGAACCGACCTGCAGGTCTTCCCGGAGTACCTGGCCACCGTCACCGAGGCGCTCAACGCGCAGGTCAACGGGCCCAACCCCACCCCGATCGCCAGCGGCGACCCGCAGGCCACCCGCGACGCGCTCCAGCCGCTGGCCGACCAGGTCGGGCTGACCTTCGGCACGCCGTCGGAGGCCGCCGACCAGAACGCCTTCGCCGTCACGCAGGAGTTCGCCGACCAGCTGGGCGTGAGCACGCTGTCCGAGCTCGCCGACGCCTGCGGCGACGGGTCGCTGGTCCTGGGCGGTCCGGCCGAGTGCCCGACCCGGCCGTTCTGCCAGCCGGGCCTCGAAGAGACCTACGGTCTGCAGTTCGCCGAGTTCCGCGAGTTCGACGCCGGCGGCCCGCTGACCAAGGCCGCGATCCAGCAGGGCGAGGTCTCCATGGGCCTGGTCTTCAGCTCCGACGGCGCCCTGGCGCAGGGCTGACGACTCGCGGTGCCGAGTGAGCAGTCGACGGTCCGCGACACGACGTGCCGGCGCGTGTCGTGGACCGCAACTGCCCACTCGGGTCGGGAGGGTGCCGCGCGCGGGCGGACACGGGGCGACTCCGTGACGCAGTCGAGGGCTCGCGCAGCGTTACGCTGAGCGCCGTGCGGACGACGGGAGAGGACGGCAGAGCCCGTCGCGCGGCGAGCGGAGCGGGGTCGTCCCGGCGGGTCGCGGGCCTGGCCCTCGGCTGCCTCGCCGCCGTCGCGGCCACGGCCGTGGTCTTCCTGAGCGAGGACCCGCAGGTGCTGCGGATCGCCGTCGTCTCGGTCGCCTGGGCCTGCCTGCTGGCCGCGTTCGCCACCGCCCGCCCCGCCCGCGACGACGACGAGCCCGCGGCCGCCGCCGACCGGGCCGACCTGCACGCCGCCCACCAGCGGGAGCTCGCCGCCGTCCGCGACACCGAGCGGGAGCGCACCGACCGGACCCGCCGCGACGCCGAGGCCGCCGTGCGCCGCGAGCTCGATGCACTGCGCGGCGAGCTCGCCGGCCTGCGGGAGGGGCTGTCCGGGCTCGATGACCTCCGTCGCGAGGTCACCGCGGCCGGCGCCCTGCAGCGGGAGCTGCACGCGGAACTCTCCGGGCTCGGCGCACTGCGGGCCGACGTCGGCCGGCTGCGCGCCGAGCTGACCGGCCAGCTCGGCGGCCCGCTGTCGGGGGAGATGCGGGTCGAGCGGGTGGTGATGCACGCCCAGTCGGTGCGCACCGGGCCGGGCCTCGAACCGCTGGAGCCGGCCGCCGCCGCGTGGTCGGCCGACGTGGCCCGGGGGCTGTCGGGCAGCTGGCCCGCGGTGCCCGCGTCGACCGTCACGGTCGAGGCCGCCCGCGACGAGCCCCGGCCGGACCCCTGGCCTGAGCCGCCGCCCCCGCCCCCGCCGCCGCCCGCGCCGGTCGCCCGCCCCCTGCCCGCCGTCCCCCCGCCGCCGCCCCGGCCGGCCGACTCGCCCCGCGAGTGGCTGGCCGCGCGCGGGATGCTCGACGACGCCCCGGCCGTCCCCGCGCCCGCCGACCGGGCGCCGCTGGGCCGCCGCCGCACCGACCTGCCGGTCGACCTGCCCGTCCCCGTGACCACCGAGCGGCCCACCGTGCAGCGGCCCGCCGTGCACGCCGTCGCGGCCGGCCACGCCGGTGCGAGCACCCCGTCGCCCGGCCGGGCCGCGGACATCCCGGACGACCCCGGCGCCGCCCGGCTCGCGCGGATCCTCGCCGAGAGCGGCGTGACCCCCGGCGGCCGCCGCCGGCGCTACCGCGAGTAGGCCACCGCGCAGCGGCCGGTCACGCCGGGCCGCGGGAGAGCGCGCCGCCGTCGAGCACCAGCGTCTGGCCGGTGACCCAGCCCGCGCCGAGCAGGTAGGCCGCGGCCTCGCCCACGTCCTCGGGCTCACCGAGGCGGCCGACGGGGTAGGCGCGGGCGGCCTCCGCCTCGCGGCCCTCGTACAGCGCGCCGGCGAACCGGGTCTTCACGACGGCCGGGGCCACCGCGTTGACCGTCACCGTGGGGCCGAGCTCGACGGCGAGCTGGGTCACCAGGTTGACCAGCGCCGCCTTGCTCACCCCGTAGCCGGCGATGTTCGGGGAGGCCTTGAGCCCGGCCACCGAGGCCACCACGAGCACCGAGCCGCCGTGCTCGCCCATCCACGCCCGCCAGGCCTCCTGCACCAGGCCCAGCGTGCCGACGACGTTGGTGTCGAGGATCTTGCGGAAGGCGTCGAGGTCGAGGTCCACCAGCGGGCCGTAGACCGGGTTGATGCCGACGTTGCCGACCAGGTGGTCGAGGCTGCCGAAGCGCTCGACCGCGGTGCGCACGGCCTCGGCGCGGTGCGCGGCGTCGCCGGCATTGCCCGGCACCCCCACCGCCACCTCGGGGCCGCCGAGCGCGGCGACCGCCTCCTCCAGCGCCTCGGCCTTGCGGGCGGTGAGCACCACCCGGGCCCCCCGGTCGACCAGGCTGCGGGCGATCGCCAGCCCGATGCCGCGGCTGCCGCCGGTGACCAGCGCGGTGCGTCCCTCGAACGTGCCCACCGAACCCCCTCGTGTCCGCCGGCCACCGCGTCGGCGCCGGTGCCGCGCACACCGTAAGGACCGGCCCGTCCACCGCCCGCGCCACCCCCGGAGGCGGAGTGACCCACTCCACAGGCCCGGCGCGTTGCAGGCGACGGCGGGCCGTCACACACTCGCCATCAGCGCGTCGCCCGCGTGACACACCCGGTCGCAGCAGGCCTCCCGCCGGCACCACCCCGCACGACCCCGCACACCCGGGACGACGACGTCGGCCCGGCCACCGAGTCCGGTACCCGCCAGGGACTGGAACGAGAGGTGACCGCGATGCCTGCTGCCCGCAGGACCCCCCGCGCTGCCGGGCTCCCGCCCGCCGACAGCGCTCCCGCCCGGCTCCGCGTCGGGGTCATCGGGGCCGGCCGTGTCGGGTCGGTCCTGGGCGCCGCCCTCGCCACCGCCGGCCACGACGTGGTCGCCGCCTCCGGTGTGTCCACCGCCTCCGCCGAGCGCGCGGCCCGGCTGCTGCCAGGTGTCCCGCTGCTGCCCGCCGACGAGGTCGTCGCCGCCTCCGACCTCGTCGTCCTCGCCGTCCCCGACGACACGCTGGCCGGCCTGGTCGCGGGTCTGGCCGGTACGGGCCACTGGCGGGCCGGCCAGATCGCCTTCCACACCTCCGGCGCGCACGGCCTGTCGGTGCTCGGGCCCGCGGAGCAGGCCGGCGTCCTGCCGCTCGCGCTGCACCCGGCCATGACCTTCACCGGCGCCCCCGAGGACGCCGACCGGCTCACCGGCGCGCCGTTCGGCGTCACCAGCCGGCCCCTGCACCGGGCGGTCGCCGAGACCCTGGTGCTCGAGATGGGCGGCGAGCCGTTCTTCGTCGCCGAGGCCGACCGGCGGCTCTACCACGCCGCGCTGGTCACCGGCGCGAACCACCTGGTCACCCTGGTCGCCGAGGCGGCCGACCTGCTGCGCAGCGCCGGCGTCGACAGCCCCGCCCGCGTGCTCGCCCCGCTGCTCACCGCCGCGCTGGACAACGGGCTGCGGCGCGGCGACCGCGGGCTCACCGGCCCGGTCAGCCGCGGCGACGTCGGTACCGTCGCCGACCACCTCGAGACGCTCACCGACCGGGCCCCGGCGTCGGTGGCCGCCTACGTGGCGATGGCCCAGCGGACCACCGAGCGCGCGCTGGCGGCCGGCCGGCTCAAGCGGCACGAGGGTGCGCCCCTGCTCGACCTGCTCTACGAGGCCGCGGACCCGGCGGGCTCCCGGTGACCTCTCCTCCGGCCGTCGCCGGGACCGCCGCGGAGCTGCGCGAGGTGGTCGCCGGCCTGCCCGGCCCGGTCGCCCTGGTGCCCACCATGGGCGCGCTGCACGAGGGGCACCGGACGCTGGTGCGCGCCGCCCGGGAGCGGGCCGGCAGCGTCGTCGTCTCGGTGTTCGTCAACCCGACCCAGTTCGGGCCCGGCGAGGACCTCGACCGCTACCCCCGCACCTGGGACGCCGACCTCGCCGCGCTCACCGAGGAGCGCGCCGACGTCGTCTTCCACCCGCCGGTCGGGGAGGTCTACCCGTCCGGTGCGCTCGGCGTCACCGTCGACCCCGGCCCGCTCGGCGGCGTGCTCGAGGGCGCGGTGCGGCCCGGGCACTTCGCCGGCGTGCTGACCGTCGTCGCCAAGCTGTTCGGCCTGGCCCGGCCCGACCTGGCGTTCTTCGGCGAGAAGGACTACCAGCAGCTCACGCTCGTGCGCGCGATGGTGCGCGAGCTCGCACTGCCGGTGGAGGTCGTCGGCGTCCCCACCGCCCGCGAGGACGACGGCCTGGCGCTGTCGAGCCGCAACCGCTACCTCGCGCCCGACGAGCGGGCCCGCGCCGCGACGGTGCACCGGGCGCTGTGCGCCGGCGCGGACGCCGGGCCGCGGGGCGCGGGCGCCGTCCTCGCCGCCGCGCGGGAGGTCCTCGCCACCGCGCCCGAGCTGGTGCCCGACTACCTCGAGCTCACCGACCCCGACCTCGGCCGCGCCCCCACGGCCGGCCCCGCCCGCCTGCTGGTCGCCGTCCGCGCCGGCAGCACCCGACTCCTCGACAACACCGCCGTCCGACTGGGAGGCCCCCGATGATGCGCACGATGCTCAAGTCCAAGATCCACCGGGCGACGGTGACCCAGGCCGACCTGCACTACGTGGGCTCGGTGACCGTCGACGAGGACCTGCTCGACGCCGCCGACCTGCTGCCCGGCGAGCAGGTGGCGATCGTCGACGTGACCAACGGCGCCCGGCTGGAGACCTACGTCATCCCCGGCGAGCGGGGCAGCGGCGTCATCGGCATCAACGGCGCCGCCGCGCACCTGGTGCACCCCGGCGACCTGGTCATCCTGATCAGCTACGGCCTCATGGACGAGACCGAGGCCAAGGCGTACATCCCGAAGGTCGTGCACGTCGACGGCGCCAACCGCGTCGTCGAGCTCGGCGGCGACCCCTCCGCCCCGGTGCCCGGCGCCACCGACCAGCGGCGCAGCGACCTGGGCGTGCCGGTCCGGTGACCACGCTGGCGGCCGACCCGGTGGTCGGGCTGCCCACCCGGCTGGCCGCGCCGGCGCCCGGGTGGGAGCTGTCGGCCGACGTCTGCGTCGTCGGCTCCGGCGTCGCCGGGCTGTGCGTCGCGCTGCACGCCCGTGCCGCGGGCCTGTCGGTCGCCGTGGTCACCAAGGTCCGGGTCGACGACGGCTCGACCCGCTGGGCGCAGGGTGGCATCGCCGCGGTCCTCGACCCGGCCGACACCCCGGAGGCGCACGCCCGCGACACCGAGGTGGCCGGCGTCGGGCTGTGCGAGCCCGCCGCGGTGCACGCGCTGGTGACCGAGGGCCCGGCGCGGCTGCACCAGCTCATCGACTGGGGCGCCGGCTTCGACCGCGACCCCTCCGGCCGGCTCCTGCTCACTCGCGAGGGCGGGCACTCCGCCGACCGGATCGTGCACGCCGGCGGCGACGCCACCGGGGCCGAGGTCATGCGGGCGCTGTGCGAGGCCGTGCACGCCGACCCCGGCATCACCCTCGTCGAGCACGCGATGGTGCTCGACCTGCTCACCGACGCCACCGGGCGGGCGGCGGGGGTCACCCTGCACGTCCTCGGCGAGGGCACCGAGGACGGCGTCGGCGCGGTGCGCTCGCGCGCCGTCGTGCTCGCCACCGGCGGGATGGGGCAGGTCTACGCCGCCACCACCAACCCGCCGGTGTCCACCGGTGACGGCGTGGCGCTGGGCCTGCGGGCGGGGGCCGTCGCCACCGACCTGGAGTTCGTGCAGTTCCACCCGACGTCGCTGTACCTGGGCCCGGGCGTGCGCGGCCAGCAGCCGCTGGTCAGCGAGGCGCTGCGCGGCGAGGGCGCGGTGCTGCGCGACGGCGCGGGGGAGCGGTTCATGCTCGGCGTCCACCCGCTGGCCGAGCTCGCCCCGCGCGACGTGGTCGCCAAGGCGATCACCCGGGTGCAGCTGCGCGACGGGGTGGACCACGTCTGGCTCGACGCCCGCGGCATCGACGGCCTGGCGCAGCGGTTCCCGACGATCGTCGCCCGCTGCCGGGCGGGCGACGTCGACCCGGTCACCGAGCTGGTGCCGGTCACGCCCGCGGCGCACTACGCCTCCGGCGGGCTGGTCACCGACCTGTCCGGGCGCACCACCGTCGCGGGCCTCTACGCGTGCGGGGAGGTGGCCTGCACCGGCGTGCACGGGGCCAACCGGCTGGCGTCGAACTCGCTGCTCGAGGGGCTGGTCTTCGCCGCCCGCATCGGCGCGGACCTGGCCCGCTCGCTGCCGCCGTCGGCCCCCGCGGTCGACGCGGCGCCGGCGACCGGCGGGCTGCTCGACCCGGCCGGCCGCCGCGTGGTCACCGACACGATGTCGGGCCGCGTCGCGGCGCTGCGCTCGGGCGCCGGGCTGGCCGAGGCCACGCACACGCTGGCCGGGCTGGCCGCCTCGCTGGCCGGCGGGCCCGGTGCGGCGCCCGGCGTGGACAGCTGGGAGGCCACCGGGCTGCTCACCGTCGCGAGCGCGCTGACCGCGGCGGCCACCGCGCGGGAGGAGACCCGCGGCTGCCACTGGCGCGAGGACCACCCCGACAGCGAGGACCGGTGGCGGGTGCACCTCGACGTCCGCCTCGGCGGGGACGGACGGCTGTCGCTGACCCGCCGCCCGGTGGGCGCGCCGGTGGTGTCCCCGTGGTGAGCGGACAGGGGCGTGAGCATCGCAGCGAGGAACGAGCGAGGAGCGGAGCGCCCCGCGGGAGCGAACGGGAGGCATGGTGAGCGGAGACCCGCGCTCGCTCGAGGGCACGGGCCTGTCGGAGGCGTGGGTCGAGGAGCTGGTCGAGCGCACGCTGGCCGAGGACCTCGCCGGGGGCGCGGTGCTGCCGAGCGAGCCGGACCTCGCCGTCGCCCTGGACGTCACCAGCGCCGCCACCGTCCCCCCGGCGCAGTACGGCACCGCCGACCTGGTCGCCCGCGCCGACGGCGTCGTCGCAGGCCTGCCGGTCGCGGCCCGGGTGTTCACCAGGCTCGCCCCCGGCGCCACGCTCACCGCCGGGGCCGCCGACGGCGACCGGGTGACCCGGGGCGACGTGCTGCTGACCGTGCGCGGGCCGGTGCGGGCGCTGCTGGCCGCCGAGCGGAGCGCGCTGAACATCGCCAGCCGCGCCAGCGGCATCGCCACCGCGACCCGGGCCTGGGTGGACGCCGTCGAGGGCACCGGGGCGGTCGTCCTCGACACCCGCAAGACCACGCCCGGCCTGCGCCCGCTGGAGAAGTACGCCGTGCGCTGCGGCGGCGGGTCGAACAAGCGCATGGGCCTCTACGACGTCGCGATGGTGAAGGACAACCACGTCGCCGCCGCCGGCTCGGTGGGCGCCGCGGTGGCCGCCGTCCGCGAGCGGGCGCCGCGGGTGCCGGTGCAGGTGGAGGCCGACACCCCGGCCCAGGCGGCCGAGGCGGTCGAGGCCGGCGCCGATTTCCTGCTGCTGGACAACATGCCCCCCGCGCGGCTGCGCGAGGTGGTCGCGCTGGTCGGGGGCCGCGCGGAGCTCGAGGCCACCGGCGGACTGACCCTCGCCGTCGCCCGCGAGGTCGCCGCGACCGGGGTGGACTTCCTGTCGGTGGGCGCGCTCACGCACTCCTCGCCGATCCTCGACCTCGCCCTCGACCTGCGGAGCTGACCGGCCGTGCTGCTCACCGTCGACGTCGGCAACAGCCAGACCGTGCTGGCCACCTTCGACGGCGCCCGCCGGGTCGGCTGCTGGCGGGTGACCACCCACCCGCGGGCCACCTCCGACGAGCTGCGGATGCTCTGGCGCGGCCTGCTGCGCGACACCGAGGTCACCGGCGTCGCCGCCTGCTCGACGGTGCCGGCCCTGCTGCCGGCGCTGCGCGGGCTGCTGGAGTCCCTCGAGGTGCCGGTCGTGCTCATCGGCCCCGGCGTGCGCACCGGCGTCCCGCTGCACGTGGACAACCCGCGCGAGGTCGGCGCCGACCGCGTGGTCACCGCGCTGGCCGCCCACGAGCTGTTCGGCACCGCGCCCGACGGGCGCTCCCGGCCGGTCGTCGTCGTCGACTTCGGCACCTCGACCAACGTGGACGCCGTCGGACCGGACGGGCAGTTCCTCGGCGGCGCGCTGGCGCCGGGCCTCGAGGTCAGCCTGGAGGCGCTCGCCTCCCGCGCCGCTCAGCTGCGCTCGGTCGAGCTGACCGTCCCGGCGCAGGCCATCGGCAAGAACACGGTCGCCGCGCTGCAGTCGGGGGTCGTGCTCGGCTTCGCCGGGCTGGTCGACGGGCTGGTCGACCGGATCGGCGCCGAGCTGGAGGCGCAGTTCGGCCGCGCGCCGGTCGTCGTCGCCACCGGCGGGCTGGCGCCCCTGGTGGCCGACAGCTGCCGGTCCATCGGCGCCCGGGAGCCCGACCTCACGGTGCACGGGCTGCGGCTGGCCTTCGCGCGCCAGCAGGCGGCCGGCCGCCGGTAGCCGCCGGGGTGGTGGGGCGCACGCCCGTAGGCTCGGGCGCCGTGAGCGACCTGCCTCCCGGCCCCCCGGACGACGAGCTCCCCGAGCAGCTGCGCGTGCGGCGCGCCAAGCTCGACCGGCTGCGCGAGGCCGGCACCGACCCCTACCCGGTCACGGTGGGGCGCACGACGTCGCTGGCCGACGTCCGCGCCGAGCACCCCGACCTCGAGCCCGACACGATGACCGGTGAGCGGGTCGGCGTCACCGGCCGGGTCATCTTCAGCCGCAACACCGGCAAGCTCTGCTTCGCGACGCTGCGCGAGGGCGACGCCGAGCTGCAGGTCATGCTCTCCCGCGACCGGGTCGGGGAGGAGGCGCTCGACGCCTGGAAGGCCGACGTCGACCTCGGCGACCACGTCGTCGTCGAGGGCGAGGTCGGGACGTCGCGGCGGGGCGAGCTGTCGGTGTTCGCCGACTCCTGGCGGCTGGCCGCCAAGGCGCTGCGGCCGCTGCCGGTGGCGCACAAGCCGATGAGCGAGGAGCTGCGGGTCCGCCGCCGCTACGTCGACCTCATCGTCCGCGACGAGGCGCGCCGGACCGTCCGCCAGCGGGCCGCGGTGGTGGCGGCGCTGCGGGCCGGCCTCACCGCCCGCGGGTTCCTCGAGGTCGAGACGCCGATGCTGCAGACGGTCCACGGCGGTGCCGCGGCCCGGCCGTTCCGCACCCACATGAACGCCTTCGACCTCGACCTGTACCTGCGGATCGCACCGGAGCTGTTCCTCAAGCGGTGCATCGTGGGCGGGCTGGAGAAGGTCTTCGAGATCAACCGCAACTTCCGCAACGAGGGCGCCGACAGCTCGCACTCGCCGGAGTTCGCGATGCTCGAGTTCTACGAGGCCTGGACCGACTACGCCGGCGTCGCGCGCACCACCCGGGAGCTGGTCCAGGAGAGCTGCGCGGCGCTGTTCGGCGACCACACCGCCCGCCACCACGACGGCACCGAGATCGACCTGTCGGGGGAGTGGCCGCAGGTGCCGCTGTACTCCCTGGTGTCCGACGCCGTCGGCGAGGAGGTCACCCCGGAGACGCCGGTCGAGCACCTGCGGGCCCTCGCGGAGCGGCACGACGTCGGCGTGGACCCGGCGTGGCTCCCCGGCAAGGTGGTGGAGGAGCTGTTCGAGGCGCTGGTGCAGGACTCCCTGCAGGCGCCGACCTTCGTCGTCGACTACCCCGTGGACACCTCGCCGCTGACCCGCGCGCACCGCACGACGCCGGGCCTGGCCGAGAAGTGGGACCTCTACATCGGGGGCGTCGAGCGCGGGACCGGCTACTCCGAGCTCGTCGACCCCGTGGTGCAGCGCGAGCGGTTCACCCAGCAGGCGCTGCTGGCCGCCGCGGGCGACCCGGAGGCGATGGTCCTCGACGAGGACTTCCTCGAGGCCCTCGAGTACGGCATGCCGCCCAGCGGCGGGGTCGGGATGGGCATCGACCGGCTGATGATGACGCTCACCGGTCTCGGTATCCGGGAGACGATCCTGTTCCCTTTGGTGCGGCCGATTTCCTGAACCGCGCGTCCCGATCGGACACTTTCTCCCCGAATTGGGCGAACCGCGGTGTGCAATTCGTCCTATTGTGCCGTCGTGTGGTGGAATGGCCGCGTTGTCCGCGAGGACGGCGACCAATCGTCCGGCCACGGGGGCCGAGAAGGAGTGAGGTAGAAGGAATGGCACGCAAGGTCCAGGTGATCCTCAGCGACGACCTCGACGAGGACGTCCCCGCCGACGAGACGGTGAGCTTCTCCCTCGACGGCACGAACTACGAGATCGACCTGTCGGAGAAGAACGCCAAGGAACTGCGTGACGCGTTCTCCCGTTACGTGCAGGCCGCCCGCAAGGTCGGTCGCGGGAGCGGCGGCCGGGCCTCCGGTGGCGGCCGTTCCCGCGCCACCGGCGGCGGTCGCATGGACCGCGAGCAGGCCGGCGCCATCCGCGAGTGGGCCCGCAAGAACGGCCACGAGGTCAGCGACCGCGGCCGCATCCCCGCCAGCGTCGTCGAGGCCTACGAAGCGGCCCACTGAGGAAGGACCCCCTCGCCCCCCACCCCTCGCTCCGCTCGGGGTGGGCCCCTGCGAGGGGGCCGTTCCAGCACGTCACCCCGCTCGGGGTGGGCCCCTGCGAGGGGCTGATCCAGCAGGTCACCGACGGCCCGGCACCCACTCGGGTGCCGGGCCGTCGGCGTCCCTGCCGCGACGCGCCGTCCGCTGTCGGCGTAAACCGGATCGGAACACCGTCCGTGCACCATCGGTTGACCCGGACAGCCACCCACCGCCCGCCGGTCGAGGCCGACAGGACGGCGTGGTCCGTGACTACAGTGGAAAGACCGGTGCCCCAGCGCGCCGACGGACGTCGGGTGCTCCTCTCCACGAGCGGGGAGGGCAGTGCCGGACCAGCCGGTCAGAGGAGAAGCAGCGCATGTTCGAACGGTTCACCGACCGAGCCCGACGGGTGGTCGTCCTGGCGCAGGAAGAGGCCAGGATGCTCAACCACAACTACATCGGCACCGAGCACATCCTCCTGGGCCTCATCCACGAGGGTGAGGGCGTCGCTGCCAAGGCCCTCGAGTCCCTCGGCATCTCGCTCGAGGGCGTCCGCCAGCAGGTCGAGGAGATCATCGGCCAGGGCCAGCAGGCCCCGTCCGGGCACATCCCCTTCACGCCGCGGGCGAAGAAGGTCCTCGAGCTGTCCCTGCGCGAGGCCCTGCAGCTCGGTCACAACTACATCGGCACCGAGCACATCCTGCTCGGCCTGATCCGCGAGGGCGAGGGCGTCGCCGCGCAGGTCCTGGTCAAGCTGGGTGCCGACCTCAACCGCGTCCGCCAGCAGGTCATCCAGCTGCTCTCGGGCTACCAGGGCAAGGAGCCGGCCGCGGCCGGCGGCCCCTCCGAGGGCACCCCGTCGACGTCGCTGGTGCTCGACCAGTTCGGCCGCAACCTGACGCAGGCCGCCCGCGACTCCAAGCTCGACCCGGTCATCGGCCGGTCGAAGGAGATCGAGCGGGTCATGCAGGTCCTCTCGCGGCGGACCAAGAACAACCCCGTCCTCATCGGCGAGCCCGGCGTCGGCAAGACCGCCGTCGTCGAGGGCCTCGCGCAGGCCATCGTCAAGGGCGAGGTCCCCGAGACGCTGAAGGACAAGCAGCTCTACACCCTCGACCTCGGCGCGCTGGTCGCCGGGTCGCGCTACCGCGGTGACTTCGAGGAGCGCCTGAAGAAGGTGCTCAAGGAGATCCGCACCCGCGGCGACATCATCCTGTTCATCGACGAGATCCACACCCTCGTCGGTGCCGGTGCCGCCGAGGGCGCGATCGACGCCGCCAGCATCCTCAAGCCGATGCTGGCCCGTGGTGAGCTGCAGACGATCGGTGCCACCACGCTCGACGAGTACCGCAAGCACCTGGAGAAGGACGCCGCCCTCGAGCGCCGCTTCCAGCCGATCCAGGTGGGCGAGCCGACGCTCACCCACACGATCGAGATCCTCAAGGGCCTGCGCGACCGCTACGAGGCGCACCACCGGATCAGCATCACCGACGGCGCACTCGTCGCCGCCGCCACGCTGGCCGACCGGTACATCTCCGACCGCTTCCTGCCGGACAAGGCGATCGACCTGATCGACGAGGCTGGTGCCCGGATGCGGATCAAGCGGATGACCGCGCCGCCGGACCTGCGCGAGTTCGACGAGCGGATCGCCGGCATCCGGCGCGAGAAGGAGTCCGCGATCGACGCGCAGGACTTCGAGAAGGCCGCCTCGCTGCGCGACAAGGAGAAGCAGCTCCTGGGCGAGAAGGCCGAGCGCGAGAAGGCGTGGAAGGCCGGTGACATGGACGTCGTCGCCGAGGTCGACGACGAGCAGATCGCCGAGGTGCTGGCCAACTGGACCGGGATCCCCGTCTTCAAGCTCACCGAGGAGGAGACCACGCGTCTGCTCCGCATGGAGGAGGAGCTCCACAAGCGGATCATCGGCCAGGAAGAGGCCATCAAGAGCGTCAGCCAGGCGATCCGGCGCACCCGCGCGGGCCTCAAGGACCCGCGTCGCCCCGGTGGCTCGTTCATCTTCGCCGGCCCCTCGGGTGTCGGTAAGACCGAGCTGGCCAAGGCGCTCGCGCAGTTCCTCTTCGGTGAGGACGACGCTCTCATCCAGATCGACATGGGCGAGTTCCACGACCGGTTCACCGTGTCGCGTCTGGTCGGTGCGCCTCCCGGCTACGTCGGTTACGACGAGGGCGGCCAGCTGACCGAGAAGGTGCGGCGCAAGCCGTTCTCGGTGGTCCTCTTCGACGAGATCGAGAAGGCGCACGCGGACGTGTTCAACACGCTCCTGCAGGTGCTGGAGGACGGCCGGCTCACCGACGGTCAGGGCCGGATCGTGGACTTCAAGAACACGATCCTGATCCTCACGACCAACCTTGGGACGCGCGACATCTCCAAGGCGGTGGGGCTGGGCTTCCAGGTCGGCAACGACACCCAGTCCAACTACGAGCGGATGAAGAACAAGGTCAACGAGGAGCTCAAGCAGCACTTCCGGCCGGAGTTCCTCAACCGCATCGACGACATCGTCGTGTTCCACCAGCTGACCGAGGACGAGATCATCGAGATCGTCGACCTCATGGTCGCCCGTGTGGAGAGCCAGCTGGCGAACAAGGACATGTCGCTGGAGATCACGCAGGACGCCAAGAAGCTGCTGGCGGCCCGCGGGTTCGACCCGGTGCTGGGCGCCCGGCCGCTGCGCCGGACCATCCAGCGCGAGATCGAGGACGCGCTGTCGGAGAAGATCCTCTACGGCGAGCTGACCGCTGGTCAGATCATCGTGGTGGACGTCGAGGGCGAGGGCCCGACCGCGAAGTTCACCTTCCGCGGCGAGGCCAAGCCGATCGACGTGCCCGACACGCCCCCGGTGGCGCTCACCGTCGGCGACGACGAGGACGGCCAGGGCGGCCCCACGTCCCTGGAGAAGAAGTAGTCCCACACCGCACCACCGACGAGGGCCGTCTCCCGCACCGCGGGGGGCGGCCCTCGCCGCGTCCGGAGTCGGCGCCACGATCAGGTGACCTGATCGTGGCGCGTCCTCCCGCACGGTGGGACGTGAGGGAGGACGCGCTGCGGTGAGGGAGGACGGCGGGCGGCGGGGTCAGGCGGGGAGGGTGGACCGGCCACGGTGCCGGGAGCGGTGACCGTCTCCCGCACGATCGGCCACCTGCCCGCCACGGACCACCCCGCGACGACGTCGCCGGCCGGTGTGGTCTCCGTCTCCCGGCGATCCGGTCAGCGGGCGGCGGCGACCGGGCCGAGGTCCACGGCGCGGTGCACCCAGGTGCCGGTGACGACCATCCCGACCCGCTCGTAGAGGCTGAGGGCGCCGGTGCGGGAGTCGGTGGACAGCTCGCAGCGCGTGGCGCCGTGCCGGCGGGCGTTGGCGAAGGCGTCCGCGAGGAGGGCCCGGGCCAGCCCGAGCCCGCGCCGGTCCCGGCGCACCGCGAGCTTGTCGACGTAGCCGTCCGGGCCACCGGTGACCAGGAAGCAGGCACCGACCACATCGCCGTGCGGGTCCGCGACGACCCGCAGGTGCCACGGCTCGAAACCGGGGCGGCGCACGGTCGTCGCGGCGAAGTCCTCGAACGACCGCCGGTCCCGCTGCGACCACTCGAGGAAGGCGTCCTCGACCACCGTCCAGGCGGCCCGGTGGTCCGCCTCGCCGGCCGCCGTCCGGATGGAGTACCCGTCCGGCAGGGGCTGGGCCTCGATCCGCGTGTCCTCGGGGAGCTCCAGCAGCCACGAGGTCCACCGGACGTCGTAGCCGAGGTGCGCCAGCAGGACGTCCGCGGGGGAGCCCTGGGGCACGGACATGCCGAGGACCGGGGCGCCGCGTTCGCGTGCCAGCTGCCGGGTCCAGGCCGCCAGCGCCGTGCCGATGCCCCGTCCGCGGTACTGCAGGTGCACGGCGGCATCACCACGTCCCTCGCCCGAGACCTCGGCGTAGGCGACCAGCCGGCTGCCGTCGAAGACGCCGAGCGTGCTGGCGGGTACGTCGAAGCTGGGACGCTGCCAGTCCCCGACGATGTCGGCCTCCTCGATCTCGACGGTGCCGATGTCGTGCAGCTCCTGGGCGGCCATCAGCTCGTAGACCGCACGGGCGTCTCCCGCGGTCAGGGGTCGGGCGGTGAGCTCCCCGGGCAGCTGCACGGGCCCAGTGAACCGCGCCGCGGGGCCGTCGCACGACCGGTTTCGGTGGCGCGAGGTGTCGCGGGCCGGTCAGTGGGGGAGTCGGAACCTCCCGTCGGCGGACTGCTCGACCAGCCCGTCGGCCAGCAGCGAGTCCAGGCAGCGGGCGCGCTGCACGGCGTCGTCCCACGCGGCGTCGAGGACCTCGGCCGGCACCGGGCCGTCCGCGGCCCGCAGGACGTCGAGCAGCCGGCCGCGCACCTGCCGGTCGGTCCCGGCGAAGCGCTGCACCCGCCGCGGCGGCCCGTCGGCGGCCGGAGAGCCCGCCAGCCGCCAGGCGCAGCGCTCGCGCACCGGGCAGACGGCGCAGCGCGGCGTCCGGGCGACGCAGACCAGCGCGCCGAGTTCCATCGCCGCCACCGAGAACCGGCAGGCCCGCTCCCGGTCGGCCGGCGCCAGCGCCGCGACGTCGGCGAGGTCGGACGCCCGCGCGGTGCCCGCCTCGGCGCGGCCGTGCACCAGCCGGGCCACGACCCGGCGCACGTTGGTGTCCACGACCGGCTGGGGCTGCCCGTGGCCGAAGCAGGCCACCGCCCGGGCCGTGTAGGTCCCCACGCCCGGCAGGGCCTCCAGGGCCGCCACGTCGGCCGGGACGGTCCCTCCGTGCCGCTCGGTCAGGGCGACGGCGGTCTCGCGCAGCCGCAGCGCCCGGCGCGGGTAGCCGAGCTTGCCCCAGGCGCGGATGACCTCCGCCGGTGAGGCGTCGGCCAGGTCCGCCGGCGTGGGCCAGCGCGCCATCCACGCCGTCCACACCGGCTCGACCCGCGCCACCGGTGTCTGCTGCAGCATCACCTCGCTGACCAGCACCGCCCACGGGTCCACACCGGGACGCCGCCACGGCAGGTCCCGGGCGGCGGTGTCGTACCAGTCGACGAGGGCGTCCCCGAGTCCGGCCGTGCTGCTCACGGGGGTCCAGTGTGCCCGGCCCGGTCGGCGGCGTGCCCCGTGCGGCGGCGGGACGAGGGGGCACTACCGTCCGTCTCGTGCTGCACCCGGTCGGACCGCTGCCGTCCGCCGTCTACTGGCGACGGCGCCTGCTGGTGCTGGCCGTGCTGCTCGCCGTGCTCGGCGGTGGCGGCTGGCTCGGCGTCTCGCTGCTGACCGGCTCCGGGGACAGCGCCGCGGCGGCCGGCTCGTCGTCCTCCCCGGCCGGCACCCCCGCGCTCGACCGGGTGGTCCCCTCGCTGGCCAGCGTCCGGACGCCGACCCCGGCGCCCAGCACCACGCCGCCGCCACCGCAGCAGCCCGCCCCGCCGGCGCAGCAGGCCGACGCGCCGTGCGGGGACGACGTCATCGCCCTCGAGGTCCGCACGCCCGGCACGGTGCCCGCCGGGTCCGCCCCGGTGCTCGAGCTCGTCGTCACCAACACCGCGCCCGTGCCGTGCACCCGGGTGCTGGACAAGCAGCTGCAGGAGATGGTGCTGCTCGACGGCGCCGGCGCCCGGCTGTGGGGCAGCAACGACTGCCGGCCCGAGACCAGCAGCGACACCCGCACGCTGGCACCCGGCGAGCAGGTCGTCTTCCCGCTGACCTGGAGCGGCCTGACCAGCGAGCCGACCTGCACCGCGGCACGCGTGCCGGTGGGGCCGGGGACCTACGTGGTGCGAGCGCGGCTGGACACCAAGACCAGCCCGGACGCCCCCCTGCAGGTCACCTGACCTGTGGCCCCCGGGGGGCCTTCGTTCAGCTGTAGCGGTCGAGGATCGAGGTCTCGGCCAGCCGGGACAGCCCCTCGCGGATGCCGCGGGCCCGGGCCTCGCCGACGCCGTCGACGGCCAGCAGGTCCTCGATGGTGGCCGCCAGCAGCTTCTGCAGCCCGCCGAAGTGCTCGACCAGCCGGTCGATGATCGCGGCCGGCAGGCGCGGCACCCGGGCCAGCAGCCGGTAGCCGCGCGGGCTGACGGGGGAGTCCAGCGCGTCGGCCGAGGTGGGCAGGCCGTAGCAGCGGGCGACCGCGGAGAGGTCCAGCAGCTCGGTGGCCGACAGCGTGCGCAGCTCGGCCAGCACGTCCTCGATGGTCCGCGGGCGGCGGGCGGCACCGCCGGGCATGTAGTCGCGCACCAGCAGTGCGCGGTCCTCCTCCACGCCGGCGAGCATCTCGTCGAGCTGCAGCGCGAGCAGCCGGCCGTCGGTGCCCAGCTCGACGACGAAACCCTCGATCTCGTCGGCGATCCGGCGGACCATCTCCAGCCGCTGGCTGACGCTCATCGCGTCGCGGACGGTGACCAGGTCCTCGATCTCCAGCGCCGACAGGGTGCTGGCGACCTCGTCGAGCCGCAGCTTGTAGCGCTCCAGCGCCGCCAGGGCCTGGTTGGCGCGGGCGAGGATCGTCGTCGGGTGCTCGAGGGTGTACCGCCGGCCGGCGACGTAGACGCTGATGATGTGCATCGACTGGCTCACCGAGATCACCGG
Source organism: Geodermatophilus sp. SYSU D00696 (assembly GCF_054050235.1). Lineage (NCBI taxonomy): Bacteria > Bacillati > Actinomycetota > Actinomycetes > Geodermatophilales > Geodermatophilaceae > Geodermatophilus > Geodermatophilus sp. SYSU D00696. Next base: position 260,974 of record NZ_JBJGYY010000002.1, read on the forward strand.
GAAGCCGGTCTGCACGGCGACCCGCTCGGCGGTCCGGTGGCGGGTGCCCGACTCCTCGGTGGGGACCGTCGGGTCGGGCATGAGGTGCACGCCCGCCCGCACGATGCGCAGGCCGTCGGAGGAGAGGATGACCGCGCCGTCCATCTTGGCCAGCTCGCGCAGCCGGGTGGCCGACAGCGCGACGTCGAGGGCGAACCCGCCGGTGCAGATGGACTCCACGACCCGGTCGTAGCCCAGCACGATCAGCGCACCGGTGCGGCCGGCCAGGATCCGCTCCAGCCCGTCGCGCAGCGCCGTGCCCGGGGCGATGCGGCCGAGGAGTCCGCGCAGGGCGACCTCGGAGTCCACAGCGGGGGGCACGGGCGCTCCTGACGTCGTCGCGGTTCGACCGCCGAGTCTACGGGTCCCGCGTCGCGGCGGGTCGGGAGCGGGGTGCGGGCGCCCGGACGCCGAGCGGCACAGCCGGCCTCATCCGGGGAACAGCCCGGCCAGCGCCGCACCGAGGTCGGGGACCTGCATCAGCCGCATCCCCTTGGGGGCCGTCCCGGCGTCCGGCGGCACGAGCGCCAGCCGGTACCCCTGGCGGGCCGCCTCGGCCAGCCGCCGGCCGGTGCCGCCGACCCGGCGGATCTCGCCGGACAGGCCCACCTCGCCCAGCGCCACCATCCCCTCGGGCAACGGGGTGTCCTTCGACGCCGACGCGATGGCCAGCGCCAGTGCGAGGTCGGCCGCCGGCTCGGCGATCTTCACCCCGCCGACCGAGGCGGCGAACACGTCGGCGTCGGCCAGCCGCACCCCGCCGCGGCGCTCGACGACGGCGTTGACCATCGCGACCCGCTGGGAGTCCAGCCCGCTCACCGCCCGGCGGGGCGAGCCGCCGCCGGCGCTGGTGGCCACCAGCGCCTGCACCTCGGCCAGCAGCGGCCGGCTGCCCTCCATCGTCACCGTGACGCAGCTGCCGGGCACCGACGCGGTGCGGCGGGAGACGAACAGGTGGGACGGGTCGGGGACGCCGACGACGCCGCGGTCGCCGATCTCGAAGCAGCCGATCTCGTCGGCCGGGCCGAAGCGGTTCTTCGTGGCCCGGACCAGGCGCAGCGTGGAGTGCCGCTCGCCGTCGAAGGAGACGACCACGTCGACCAGGTGCTCGAGCGCCCGCGGGCCGGCGATCGCGCCGTCCTTGGTGACGTGCCCGACCAGGATCGTCGTCATCCCGCGCGACTTGGCGACGGCGGTCAGCGCCGTGGCGACCGCGCGGACCTGAGAGGCGCCGCCGTCGGTGCCGTCGACGGCGGGGGAGCGGACGGTCTGCACGCTGTCGAGCACCAGAAGCGAGGGGGCGACCTGCTCCACGTGCGCGAGGACGGCCGACAGCTCGGTCTCGGCGGCCAGGTAGAGCCGCTCGTGCAGCGCGTCGATCCGCTCGGCGCGCAACCGCACCTGCGCCGCGGACTCCTCGCCGGACACCACCAGCGTGGGGCCGCCTGCCGCCGCGACCCGGTGGGCGACCTCGAGCAGCAGCGTGGACTTGCCCACCCCGGGCTCGCCCGCCACCAGCACCACCGCGCCGGGCACCAGGCCGCCGCCGAGGACGCGGTCGAACTCGGGGATGCCGGTGGGCACCGCGCGGGCGCCGGTGAGCTCGACCTGCGCGATCGGCCGGGCCGGCGCGGTGACCGGGCCGGCGGCGACCGCCCGCAGCGCGGGCGCCGTGGCGCCGACCTCCTGGAGCGTGCCCCAGGCCTGGCACTCCGGGCAGCGGCCGACCCACTTCGCCGACGCGTAGCCGCACTCGGTGCAGCGGTGGGCGGGACGGGCGGGCTTCACTCCGGAGGGGGGCACCCCGTCACGGTAGGTGGGGGGACCGACAGTCCCGCCTCACTCCGTCTGGGTGTCCTCCTCGCTCTCCGGGTTCTCGGCCTCGCCGGCCTCGCCCTCGTGGAAGTCGAAGGCCTCACCGCGCTCGAGTTCCTCCTCGGGCTGGCCCACGAGCGCCTCGATCTCGATCTCCCCGGCCTGCTCGAAGGTCAGCGTGAGGGGCAGCGTCTGCCCCGGCGTCAGCGGCTCGGCGAGGTCCTGCAGCGTGATGGTCGCGTCGCCGTCCTGGCCGATGTAGAGCGCCGTGTCGGCGGGGATCTCCAGCGACAGGTCCGAGCCGCCCGTGGCGCCGGTCGTACCGGGCGCGGGCGCGGTGGTGGGCTGGTTGCCCGCCGGGGACGACGGCGACGGGGTCGGGCCGGTGCCGGAGACCCGGATGCCCGAGAAGCCCTCGCCCTCGATCCCGGTGAGGGTCTCGTCCTCGTTCGAGGCGTTGACGATGGTCATGACCAGCACCGCGTCGTCGCCCTCCTCGTAGGCGTTCTCGTCCGGGTAGGCGATCAGCACCTGGCGCAGGAGGACGTCCTCGACCTGGGCCTGCGGCCCGACCTTGTCGCGGTCCTGGGTGCCGGTCTGCGAGACCTGCCCGGCGCTGCACGCACCGAGCGCGACGGGGCTGATCACGAGAGCACCCGTCAGGGCAGCGCGCAGCGCGCGGTTCACGGCGGTCGACCTCCAGCGAGAGACGTGCCGGCCACCGTGGGTCTCGATGGCCCGAGTCGCGCCGAGCGTAACGGTCCACCCACCATGTCCGCCGGGAGGTGAGGCCGATGCGGGGCCCGGGACCGGGCGCCGGCGCGGAGGAGCACGACCCCGCGCTCGCCGACTTCCCCGAGCGGTCGCCCGCGACGCGACGATGGCTGTTCGCCGACCAGCTCGGCCCCCACTTCCTCGACCGGCCCGACCAGCCGGTGCTGCTGGTCGAGTCGAAGGCCGTGTTCGCCCGGCGCCGCTTCCACCGGCAGAAGGCGCACCTGGTGCTCTCCGCGCTGCGCCACCGGGCCGCCGAGCTGGGGGAGCAGGCGCACCTGCACCGGGTCGCCACCTACGCCGAGGCGCTGGACCGCTACGACGAGCCGCTGAGCGTCTGCGCGCCCACCACCTGGAGCGGCCGCGACCTCGTCCTCGCGCGCCCCGGCGTCGAGGTGCTGGCCGCCCGCGGGTTCGTCAGCTCGCAGGGCGAGTTCGCGCGGTGGGCGCAGGGGCGCGGCCGTCGCCGCCTGGTCATGGAGGACTTCTACCGCGATGCCCGCCGCCGCCTCGACGTCCTCATGGACGGCGCCGAGCCGCTGGGCGGGACGTGGAACCTCGACGCCCAGAACCGCGAGCCCCCGCCGCGGGACGGCCGCTCGCCGGCGCCGGAGCCGTGGTGGCCCGCCGAGGACGAGATCGACGAGCAAGTGCGCGCCGACCTCGACCGCTGGGAGGCCGACGGCGAGGTCTCCTTCGTCGGTGACGACGGCCCTCGGCTGTTCCCGGTCACCCGCGAGGAGGCGCTCACCCGGCTGCACGACTTCCTCGCCGCGCGGCTGGGCGCCTTCGGCCCGCACGAGGACGCGATGCTCGCCGACGAGCGCTGGCTGGCCCACTCGCTGCTCTCCCCGGCGATGAACCTCGGCCTGCTCGACCCGCTGGAGGTCGTGCGCGCCGCCGAGGCCACCGCGCGCGCCCGCGCCGCCGACGGCGACCCGCTGCCGCTGAACTCCGTGGAGGGCTTCGTCCGGCAGGTCATGGGCTGGCGCGACTACACCTGGCACACCTACTGGCACTTCGGCCGCCACTACCGGCACGCCAACGCGCTGCGGGCGCTCGAGCCGGTGCCCGGGTGGATGGCCGAGCTCGACGACTCCGCCGTCGACGCCGCCTGCCTGTCCGGCGTGCTGGGCGACCTGCGCCGCGACGGCTGGGTGCACCACATCCCCCGGCTGATGGTGCTGGGCAACTACGCGCTGCAGCGCGGCATCGACCCGCGGGAGCTGACCGACTGGTTCCACCGGACCTTCGTCGACGGCTACGACTGGGTGATGGTGGCCAACGTCGTCGGCATGAGCCAGCACGCCGACGGCGGGGCGCTGGCCACCAAGCCCTACGCCGCCGGGGGCGCCTACATCGACCGGATGAGCGACTACTGCGGCCGCTGCCCCTACGACCCCCGGCAGCGCCTCGGTGACGACGCCTGCCCCTACACCGCCGGCTACTGGGCCTTCCTCGACCGCAACCGCGAGCGGCTGGCCGGCAACCAGCGGATGCGCCGTCCGCTGCAGGGCCTCGACCGGCTGCGCGACCTGTCGCTGGTCGTCGAGCAGGAGACCGCCCGCGGCACCAGCGCCCCCTGACAGAGGCCCCTGATCGGGGGACGGCGGTCCAGTTCCGCGGCGTCCCTGCCGATGCCCTCTCCGTACACGGAGACACGGCAGGGAGGCGCGGATGGCGGTCGGACCGGCGTTCGACGACGTCCTCGCGGCGGCCCGGGCGGGCGCGGCGTGGGGGTTCGAGGTCCTGTACCGGGACCTCTCGCCGGTGGTCACCGGTTACCTGCGGCTGCACGGCGCGCTGGAGCCCGACGACCTGGCCAGCGAGACCTTCCTCGCCGTCTTCCGCGGCCTGGGCGGCTTCCGCGGGGACGAGGAGGCGCTGCGCTCGTGGGTGTTCACCATCGCCCACCGGCGGCTGGTCGACGACTGGCGCCGGCGCAGCCGCCGTCCGCACCTGGCCGACGACGCCGGCGACCTGCTGCCCGAGACCTCCGGCGGGGACGTGGAGGACGACGTCCTGACGCGGCTGGGCACCGAGGCCGTGCACCGGCTGTGCGCGGGACTGCCCGCCGACCAGCGCTCGGTGTTGCTGCTGCGGGTGCTCGCCGACCTCACCGTCGAGCAGGTGGCCGCGGTCATGGGCCGCTCGGTGGGCTCGGTCAAGGCGCTGCAGCGGCGCGGCCTGCGCCGGCTGCGCGCGGAGCTCGAGCCGGCCGGCACCACCCCTGCGGGTGAGATCGAGGATGCACGCGCACCCCTCCCGGCCCGTCCGGCGATGACGGGGGCGAGATGACCACGCCAGCCGACGCCCGTGCCGACGAGCAGGCCCTGGCCGCGTTCTCCGACGCGGTCCGGGCCTGCGCCACCGCACCCGGGCGGCCGAACGCGGCCCTGGCCGAGCTGCTGGCGACCGGTCTGCTCACCGACCAGTCGGAACCGTCCACGCGGACGGCCGGGCACCCCGCCCGGGCCTCACGGAAGAGACCCCGCATGCTGCTGACCACCCTCACCGCCAAGCTCGCCGCGGCCGGCATCGCCGCCAAGGCGGCCGCCGCCACCGGCGTCGTCGCCGTCGCCCTGACCGGTGCGGCCACCACCGGCACCTTCTCCACCGCGGAGCCCCCCGCGTCCGTCGAGAGCGGCGATCCGGCCGCCGTCGACCCGCTCGACCCCGCCGAGGGCGGTGCCGCCGAGGGGACCGTGGACGACGGCGAGGACGGCCAGGAGCCGGTGGCCGAGGCGCCCGTCGAGGAGCCGGTGGTCGAGGAGCCGGTGGTCGAGGAGCCGGTGGTCGAGGAGCCCGTGACCGAGGCGCCCGTCGAGGAGCCGGTCGCCGAGGAGCCCGTCGTCGAGGCGCCGGTGGCCGCCCCGGAGCGGACCGAGGAGGAGTGGGCGACGGAGGGCCCGGCCGCCGGGCAGTCCCACGGCGACTGGGTGAGCGAGGGCGCCCGCAACGGCTGGGTGACCGGTGAGCGGGTCAGCGGGCAGGCCCACCAGCGCAACGCCGAGCGCAAGGCCGCCCGCGAGCAGGCCGCGCAGCCGCCGGTGATCGCGCCCGTCGCGCCCGTGGTGGAGGAGGCGGCCCCCGCGCCGGCGCCGGCCCCCGTCGCCCCCGGGAACGGGAACGGCAACGGCAACGGCCGGAAGTGACGCCCTCGGCGGGGCCGCGCTCAGGTGAGCGCGGCCCCGCCGAGCAGCAGGAGCACCACGTCGAGGACGGTCAGCAGCAGCACCGCCGGGAAGGCCAGCCGGCGGAGGCGGTGCGTCCCCGCCAGCGCGGCGACGGCGACCGCCGGCACCGCCAGCACCAGCCCGGCCCAGCCCCACCACGCCGGCGGCCCGGGCGGGCCCAGGACGAGCACCAGCGAGGCCCCGCCGAGGAGGAGGGCGCCGAGGACCGCCGACAGCCGCGCGCCGAGGCGGTGCGGCAGCCCCCGCACCCCGGTGGCGAGGTCCTCCTCGATGTCGGGTGCCACGTTGGCCAGGTGCGCCGCGGCCCCCAGGGCCGCCCCCGCCGCCGGCAGCCACCACGGCGCGGCGGGCGAACCGGGCGCGGCCGCCACCACACCGGCCGGCAGGGCACCGAAGCCGGTGACGTAGGGCAGTCCCGACATCACCGTGCGCTTGAGACCCGCGTTGTAGGCCCAACCGCTGGCCACCAGCAGCAGGAGCAGGAGACCGGGCACCCAGCCCAGCGCGAGCGACAGGACGACGGCCACCGCGGCCGCCGCGAGGGCCGCGACGCGCAGCACGCCGGGGTCGACCGCCCCCTGCACCACCGGCTTGTCCGCGCGCGCGACGACGCGGTCGCGGTCGGCGTCGAGCCAGTCGTTGCTCCACCCGATGGACGCCTGACCTGCGAGGACGGCCGCTCCCACGAGCGCGGCGCGGCCCGGGGACAGCCCGGCGGCGACCGCGAGCAGGGTCGCGACGACGGTCACCGCGGCCGCCGGCGGGGCGTGCGTCGCGCGCACCAGGGCGCCCACCGAGGCCGCCCGGGCGGGCCGCGCACGCACACCCACCACGCCCGTGTCAACCCCTCTCCTGGACTTCATCAGGCCGCTGACCTGCGCTTATCCGCCATCAGGCCGTTCCGGGGGTCAGTGTGCCGTGCTAACCTGGGTACAGCGAAAGGGGTCACACACACATGGGCTTCACTGTCGGCGAGACCGTCGTCTACCCGCACCACGGTGCCGCTCTGATCGAGGCGATCGAGACGCGGGTCATCAAGGGTGAAGAGAAGGCCTACCTCGTGCTGAAGGTCGCCCAGGGCGACCTGACCGTGCGCGTGCCGGCCGACAACGCAGAGATCGTCGGCGTCCGCGACGTCGTCGGTCAGGACGGGCTCAACCGCGTGTTCGAGGTCCTGCGGGCCCCGCACACCGAGGAGCCGACCAACTGGTCGCGCCGCTACAAGGCCAACCTCGAGAAGCTGGCCTCCGGCGACGTCAACAAGGTGGCCGAGGTCGTCCGCGACCTGTGGCGCCGCGACAAGGACCGTGGCCTCTCCGCCGGCGAGAAGCGGATGCTGTCCAAGGCCCGTCAGATCCTGGTGAGCGAGCTGGCGCTCGCCGAGGGCACCAACGAGGACAAGGCCGAGGTCCTCCTCGACGAGGTCCTGGCGAGCTGAGCCGGGCCGACTGACTCCCACCTCCGCGCACCCGCTCCACCCGACCACTCCCGTGTCCGCTGTCGGCATCGTCGCAGCGGCCGGGAGTGGTTCGCGTCTGGGGGCCGACCGACCCAAGGCGCTGGTGCCGCTGGCCGGACGCCCGCTCGTCGCCTGGGCGGTGGAGGTCCTGCTGGCCGGTGGCGTCGACGAGGTCCTCGTCGCCGTGCCGGCCGCCGACCGGGCGGCCTTCGCCGCCGTCCTGCCCGGCGCCGTGCAGCTCGTCGACGGCGGGGCCACCCGCACCGCCTCGGTGCGCGCCGGCCTGGCCGTCGCGGGCCCGCACGCCGACGCCGTCCTCGTGCACGACGCGGCCCGCCCGCTCACCCCGCCCGAGGTGGTCGCGCGGGTGCTGGCCGCCCTCGCCGCCGGCGCCCCGGCCGTCGTCCCGGTGCTGCCGGTCGTGGACACCACCGTGGTCGTCGACGAGGCCGGCGTGGTCACCTCCGCCGTCCCCCGCGCCCCGCTGCGGCGGGTGCAGACGCCGCAGGGCTTCGACCGGGCGACGCTGGTGGCCGCCTACGCCGCGCTGCCCGAGGGCGTCGAGCTCACCGACGACGCCGCCGTGGTGCGCGCCGCCGGCATCCCGGTCGGCACGGTCGACGGCGACGAGCGCGCCGCCAAGGTCACCGTGCCGCACGACCTGCACCTGGCCGAGCTCCAGGTGGCCCGGTGAGCGACGCGCTGCCCCGGGTCGGCCTCGGCGTCGACGTGCACCCGGTCGAGGCCGGCCGCGAGTGCTGGCTGGCCGGGCTGTCCTGGCCCGGTGCCGACGGCTGCGCCGGGCACTCCGACGGCGACGTCGTCGCCCACGCCCTCACCGACGCCGTGCTGTCGGCGGCCGGGCTCGGCGACATCGGCGGCCTGCTGGGCACCGACGACCCCCGGTGGGCCGGCGCCCGCGGCGTCGCCGTCCTCGAGCACGTCCGGGCCACGCTGGCCGCCGTCGGCTGGCGGGTCGGCAACGCCGTCGTGCAGCTGGTGGCGCCCACCCCGAAGCTCGGACCGCGCCGGGCGGAGGCCGAGGCGGCCCTGTCGGCGGCGCTGGGTGCCCCGGTGAGCGTCACGGCCACCACCACCGACGGGCTCGGGCTGGTCGGCCGGGGCGAGGGCCGGGCGGCGGTCGCCACGGCGCTGGTGGTCCGGGAGACCGGCGCGCCGGGCTCCGTAGACTCCGCGCGGTGAGCCTCCGCCTGTACGACACGGCCGCCCGCGCGGTCCGCGACTTCACGCCCCTGCGTGCCGGACAGGCCTCCATGTACGTCTGCGGCCTCACCGTGCAGGGCCGGCCGCACCTGGGGCACGTGCGCGCCGGCCTGGTCTTCGACCTGCTGCGCAACTGGCTCGAGCGGGGCCACGGCGTCGACGTCACGCTGGTCCGCAACATCACCGACATCGACGACAAGATCCTCACCCGGGCCGCCGAGCACGGCGTCCCCTGGTGGGCCTGGGCCTACGAGAACGAGCTGGCCAGCACCCGCGCGTACGAGGCGCTGCGCGTGCGACCGCCCACCTACGAGCCGCGGGCCACCGGGCACATCCCCGACATGGTCGAGTTCATCGCGCGGCTGATCGAGCGCGGCCACGCCTACGCCGTCGACGGCGACGTCTACTTCGACGTGCGCTCCTTCCCCGGCTACGGCGCGCTGACCCGGCAGAAGCCGGAGGAGATGGAGCCAGCGGCCGACAGCGCCACCGACGAGCGCAAGCGCGACCCGCGCGACTTCGCGCTCTGGAAGGCGCACAAGCCCAGCGAGCCCGACACCGCCGGCTGGGCGACACCGTGGGGCCGCGGCCGGCCCGGCTGGCACCTGGAGTGCTCGGCCATGGCCGAACGATTCCTCGGGCCGGACTTCGACGTCCACGGCGGCGGTCTGGACCTGCGCTTCCCGCACCACGAGAACGAGCAGGCGCAGTCGCACGCGGCCGGCCACGGCTTCGCCCGGTACTGGGTGCACAACGGCTGGGTCACCCTCGGCGGCGAGAAGATGAGCAAGTCGCTGGGCAACACCGCGCTGGTCGACGAGGTCGTCCGCCGGGTCCGGCCGATCGAGCTGCGCTATTACCTGGTCGCCCCGCACTACCGGTCGACGATCGAGTTCACCGACGCCGCGCTGGCCGAGGCCGGCGCCGCCTTCCGGCGGGTCGAGTCCTTCGTGCACCGGGCCGCCGAGCGGGTCGGGGCGGACGGCGGGACCTCCCTGCCCGAGGACTTCCGGGCGGCCATGGACGACGACCTGGGCACCCCGGCCGCGGTCGCCGTCCTGCACGAGACCGTCCGGCAGGGCAACACCGCCCTGGCCGAGGGTGACGACGCCGCCGCGGCCGCCGCGCTGGGTGCCGTCCGCGGCATGCTGCAGGTCCTCGGCCTGGACCCGCTCGACCCGCGCTGGGCCGAGGGCAGCAGCGACGGCCGGCTCGCCGGGGTCACCGACGGCCTGGTGCGGCTCGCGCTCGAGCAGCGGCAGGCCGCCCGCGCCCGCAAGGACTACGCCGCGGCCGACGCCCTCCGCGACCAGCTCACCGCCCTCGGCGTGCAGGTCGAGGACACCCCGCAGGGACCCCGATGGGAGCTGACCCGCTGATGGCCGGCAACAGCCAGCGCCGCGGCCGCACGAGCGGTGCGGGCAAGAAGACCGCCACGGCCGGGACGGGGGGCAAGAACCGCCGGGCCCTGGCCGGCCGGGGGGCCACCCCGCCGGCCGAGATGCGCAAGGGCCACCCCGCGCAGCGCAGGGCGCAGGCCGACGCCCGCCGGCGGGCCGAGCGCGACCGCGGCCGCCAGCGCGCCGAGGAGGCCCCCGAGCTGCTGCTCGGGCGCAACCCGGTGGTCGAGGCGCTGCGCGCGGAGATCCCGGCGACCGCGCTGTACGTCGTCACCGGCGACAGCACGCGCACCGACGAGCGGGTCGCCGAGGCCGTGCAGCTGGCCGCCGACCGCGGCCTGCCGCTGCTCGAGGTCGGCCGGGCCGAGTTCGACCGGATGTCGGGCGGTGCGCTGCACCAGGGCATCGGCCTGCAGGTCCCGCCCTACGACTACGCGCACCCCGACGACCTGCTCGAGCTCGCCCGCGACTCCGGCCGCCCCCCGCTGGTGGTGGCCATGGACGGCGTCACCGACCCGCGCAATCTGGGAGCCGTGGTGCGCTCGGCGGCCGCGTTCGCCGCGCACGGCGTGGTCGTGCCGCAGCGGCGCGCGGTCGGGATGACCGCCTCGGCCTGGCGCACGAGCGCCGGAGCGGCCGCCCGGCTGCCGGTGGCACGCGCGGTGAACCTGGCCCGGGCGCTCGCGGCCTACCAGGACGCCGGCCTGCAGACCGTGGGCCTGGCCGGTGACGGCGAGCTGGACCTGCACGACTACGACGGTTTCGCCGACCCGGTGGCGCTCGTGGTGGGCGCCGAGGGCACGGGCCTGTCCCGGCTGGTGCGCGAGCGCTGCGACGTCGTCCTGCGCATCCCCATCGCCCGCGACACCGAGTCGCTCAACGTCAGCGTCGCCGCCGGCATCGCCCTGTACGCCGCCGCCCGCGCGCGGGGGTAGCGCCTCCGCCGGGATCAGGGAGGCTGATCGTTGCGCGCCTCAGCCCAGCAGCTGGGCGACGGTGTAGATGACCAGCCCGGCCAGCCCGCCGACGACGGTGCCGTTGATCCGGATGAACTGCAGGTCCCGGCCCACCTGCAGCTCGATGCGCCGGCTGGTCTCCTCGGTGTCCCAGCGCGCCACGGTGGTGCCCACGACGTCGGCGACGTCGCCGGCGAACCGCTCGACCAGGTAGCCGGCCACCCGCACCGACTGCCGCTGCACCCGCTCGCGCACCCGCTCGTCGGTCCGCAGCAGCCGGGCGGCGTCGAGGACCAGCCCGGTCACCCGGGCCCGCAGCTCGGAGTCGGGGTCGGCGGCCGCGGCGAGGAACGCCGTCTTGGCGTTGGTCCACAGCGACGACGACCAGGTGCGCACCGCTGGGTGATCGAGCAGCTGCTTCTTGAACGCCTCGACGCTCGCCGCGGTGTCGGGGTCGGTGCGGAGTGCGTGCACGTAGGCGCGCAGCCGGGCGTCGTAGACCCGCCGCAGCTCGTGGTCCCGCTCGGCGCCGACCTCGTGCAGGAAGCCCTGCAGCGCGGCGAAGAGCCGGTCGAACACGCGGTCGTCGACCCAGTCGGGCACCCAGGCCGGCGAGGCGTCGCCGAGCTGGGCGCGGAACACGACCCGGTTCTCCTCCAGGAAGCGGCCGAGGTAGCGCAGCGCCGCGGAGAGCACCTCCTGGTGCCGGTCGCCGTCGACCACCAGCTCCAGGACACGGGCGAGCACCGGCGCGGCCGGCGTCTCGTGCAGCCTGCGGTCGACCAGCCCGGCGACGGCGTCCTTGATGTCGTCGTCGCGGAGCAGGTCGGTCACCCCGCTGAGCGCGACGGCGGCGTCGCCGGCCAGCCGCTGGGCACGGCCGGGGGCGGCGAGGAAGTCGCCGAGCCGGCCGGGGACGTCGACGGTGGCCAGCTTGTCCTCGACGACGGCGCGGGTCAGGAAGTTCTCCTGGACGAAGGTGCCCAGGCTCGCGCCGATCTGGTCCTTCTTGCGCGGGATGATCGCCGTGTGCGGGATCGGTATCCCCAGCGGGTGCCGGAACAGCGCGGTGACGGCGAACCAGTCGGCCAGCGCCCCGACCATCGAGGCCTCGGCGGTGGCCCGCACGTAGCCCACCCAGGGGCCGGCGTCCTCACCGACCAGCACGCAGGCGAGGAAGACCGCCGCGGCCAGCAGGAACAGCCCGGTGGCCAGCCGCTTCATCCGCCGCAGGCCCTCGGCGCGGGCGGGGTCGTCGAGCGAGGAGGTCAGCGGGATGCTGCCCGGCGGTCTGCGCGACGACGACACCCTCCCGAGCCTAGGTGGCGCAGGAGGGTGCCCGTCGGGGTCGCCGGGTCAGCCGGCACTGCTGCCGAGCGTGACCTCGACGGTCGTCGTCCGCCCGCCGCGGTCGACGGTGAGCGAGACGTCGTCGCCGGGGGCGTGGCTGCGGATGGCGGCGGTGAGCTCGGCCGACGTCGTCACGACGCGGTCGCCCACGGCGGTCACCACGTCACCGGCCTGCAGCCCGGCGTCCGCGGCGGCGCTGCCCGCCTCGACCTCCGCGAGCCGCGCGCCGGTGCCGACCTCGCTGTTGGTGTCGTCGGCGGCGGTCTGCGCCCGCACCCCGAGGACGGCGTGGGTGGCCGACCCGGTCTCGATGATCTCCTCGGCGATCCGCTGCGCGACGTTGCTCGGGATGGCGAAGCCGACGCCGATGCTGCCGCTCTGTGCGGACGAGCCGGGCAGGCCCGACGCGACCGAGGCGATGGCGGTGTTGATGCCGATCACGGCGCCCGAGGCGTCGACCAGCGCGCCGCCGGAGTTGCCCGGGTTGATCGCCGCGTCGGTCTGCAGCGCGTCGAGGACGGTGGCGTCGTCCTGGGTGGAGCCGGTGGTCACCGCGCGGTCGGTCGCACTGATGATCCCGTCGGTGACGGTGTCGGACAGGCCCAGCGGGGCGCCGATCGCCACCGCCAGGTCACCGACCTGCACCTCGTCGGAGTCGGCGAAGGTGGCCGGGGTCAGCCCGTCGGCGTCCTCGAGCCGCAGCACGGCCAGGTCGGAGGTCGGGTCGGTCCCGACGACGGTGGCGTCGTGGAGCGCGCCGTCGGCGGTGCGCACCTGGACGGCCGCGCCGGTGGTGCCCCCGTCGAGGCTCACCACGTGGTCGTTGGTCAGCACGTAGCCGTCCTCGGAGAGGACGACCCCCGAGCCGCTGCCCGAGCCCGAGCCGCTGGACACGTACACGGTCACCACGCTGGGCGCCGCCGCGGCGGCGGCCGCGGTCACCGCAGTGGCGTTCTCCGGGTCCTCGATCACCACCGGCTGGGCCGTGGCGGCGGTCCCTCCCGTGCCGGCGCCGTCGGTGGTCAGGGCGACCACGCCGGCGCCCGCCCCGCCGCCGACCAGCGCGCCGGCCAGCAGGCCCGCGACGCCGATCCGCAGCCGGCCGGCGCGGCGGGGCGCCGGCCCTGGGGAGGTCGGCGGGGGCAGCGGCGCGGTGTGGGCCGGCGAGTACCAGGTGCCGCCGGAGGGCGGCGGGGTCCATCCCGGGGCCGCACCGGCCGGCGGCTGCTGCGGCGGCTGCTGCGGCGGCTGCTGCGGCGGCTGGGGGGTCGGGTACGGGGTGCCGGTCATCGTCGTGGTCCTCCTCGCGTGGCGGCGCTCCACCGCCTCGGGACCGACTGTCGGCCGGGCGTCTGGCGGAGCGCTGCCGAGCGCCTGTGAGGTCTCTGGGCGCCGGCGGCGCGGTCAGCGGGGGAGACCGGTGAGCACCCGGCCGCGGGCGACGAGCTCGGTGACGATCCAGACCGCGGCCACCTGCACCGCCAGCAGGCCGACCAGCACGAGCAGCTGCGCGGCGCCGGCGGCCAGCGGGCTGCCGCCGCCGAGCAGGACGCCGACGTACGCGCCGGGCAGGGTGACCAGGCCCACGGTGCGGGTCTGGTCGAGCGCCGGGAGCAGGGCGGTCGCGGCCGACGGGCGGCCGACCTCGAGGACGGCGTCGCGGGGCAGCAGGCCGAGCGCCAGCGCCGCCTCGACCTCGCCCCGGCGGGTGGTCAGCTCCTCCCGCAGCCGCCGCCCGGCGAGCGACGTCGCGGTCATCGCCCCGCCGACGAGGATCCCGGCGACGGGGACGACCGCCGCGCCGCGCAGCGGGACCGTCCCGCTGGCCAGGACGAGCGCCACGACCGGCACCGCGCCGCCGGCCACCGGCAGCGCCGCCGTCGCCACCCGGCGCGCCGCCCCGGGGGCGCGCAGCGGCAGTCCGGTGGCCCGCCCGGCGGCGGTCCCGGCCGCGACGACGACCATCAGCAGGACGAACGCCGCCGACAGCCACAGCGAGCCCACGACCAGCAGCACCACCGCAGACACCGCGGCCAGCTGGACCGTGGCCCGCAGGGCGGCGACCACGACCGGCCGCTCCTGGCCGAGCCCGGACAGCCGGCCGACGGCCGCCGCCAGGGCGGTGAGCAGCACCAGGACGACGGCCAGGCGCGGCCCGAGCTCGACGACGGAGGTCCCCACGCGCGGCGATCCTGCCCTGCGCGGTCCGCCGACCCGCGACACGCCGTGCACGGTGTGCGATCGGGCCGTCGCGGGGTAGAGGGGGAGCCCGGCCGGTCCTCGCGGAGCGGACGGGGCCCCCTGCCCGGCCTGTCCTCCAGGAGGCTGCTCGTGTCCGACCGCGGAGTCCCCGCCCGCCTGCTCCTGGGGCTGGCCGCCCTCACCGCGACGGCGGTGGCCGTCGTCGGCGGGCTGGCCCTGCGACCTCCCGGGCTGCTGGCGATCGGGCTGGCCTCGGTCGTGACCGCCTGCCTGGCCGCCGGTGTGGCCCGCGAGTCGGGGGGCGGGTCCGGTGCCGACCTGGGCGTCCTCGACCGCCACTCGCCGCTCGAGGCCGCCTGGCGCGTCGGCGCGGCCACGATGGCGGTGCTGCTCTTCCTGTCCGGCACGGCGGCGCTGGGCGGCCCGGTGCTCACCGTGATCGCCGGCGCGGTCCTGGCCGTCGGCGGCCTCGGGCTGTGGCTCGCGCACACCGGGCGCCCGCCGCGGCGCAACGCCACCCTCGCGTCGCCTCCGGGGTCGACCGCCGGGACGCCGGCCGCCGTGCCGCGGCCGGCGGGCGGTGGCCGGCCGGGGGAGACCGTCGGCACGGTGACCTTCCTGCCGCCGGTGACGACGATGACCACCGCGGCGCTGGGCCGCGAGTGGCTGAGCACGACGACGGCGCTGGCCGGGCAGCTGCACCCGACGGCGCGGCAGTCGATCGTGCGGCGCCGCCAGGAGACGCTCGACGAGCTCGAGCGGCGCGATCCCGCCGGCTTCGCCCGCTGGCTGGCCGAGGGGTCCCCGCGCAGCGACCCGGCCGGCTACCTGAGCGAGGGACCCTCCGCCGGTACCGGCGCCGCCTGACCCGCCCCCGGGAAGACCACCGCGGGGTCGACGTTCATCACGACCTCGCAGTCGCAGAACCCGCCGAACTCCTCGAGGCCCTCGTGCAGCCGGTCGAGGGCGATGCCGTGGCGGGCGGCCCAGGCGTCGGTGGCGCGGCGGGTCTGGTCGCAGGCCCCGGCCTCCAGCAGCGACTCGACGTGCTCCCGCAGCGCGTCGAGCTGCGAGCGGTCCAGCGGCAGGAGGGCGGCGACGTCGTCGGTCGGTGCCACGCCGTCAGCATCGGCCGCCGGGGGCGCGCCTTGAGCCGGGCGGAGGCTGCCTCGTGCTCCTGCGGTGTCCCTGACGCTCCTGCGGTGCCGTGACGCCGCAAGAGGGCGGGCAACACCGCAGGAGCGGGCCGGCCGGCCCGGACGCCGCTCGTGCAGCCGCCGCTCGGACGCCTGGTCGGGTGAACCACCCAGCCGGCCGGTGGCGATCGTGTGGCGTCCTCTCGACGATCACCGGGTGACCGAGGAGGGACGGGGCCAGTGGTGGGGCCTCTCACTGGTCCTCGGGGTCACCGCGGGCATCGTCGTCGGGGGCTCCCAGCAGGCCGTGCGCGGCCTCGTGGGCGGTGAGCCGTGGAACTGGGCCGAGATGGCCGTGTACGTCGTGGGGTGGGCGGTGCTCGGGCCACCGGTCATGTGGCTGGCCTGGCGAGCAGCCGACCGTTCCCTCCGTCAACAGAGCCCTGCCACGCCGGTCGGCCCCGCGCGGCGGAGGTTCGTCGCACCGGCGACGCGGTCGGGTGCGCTCCCGGCTGATGCCGAGCCGGAGCTGTGGCGGCGCGTGCTGGCCGCTGAGGTCCGACAGTGGCACGGCCTGCGGTGGCTGGCCGCGGTCTACGGCGCCGTCGTCGCCTCCCTGATCGGCCTCGCGGCCGTGGTCGCGAACGACAACGCCTGGGGCGTCTGGGCCGTCGCGACCATCGTGGCTGTGGTCAGCCTGGCCGCGGTCCGCTGGTCCGGGCGCCGGCTCCGGGTCGCGCAACGACTGCAGGCGGACCTGCCGGCCGGTGGAAGTCCGCGCCGGTGACCGGGGCGGTGATCGCCGTGGTGACGATCCTGCTGGGGCTGCCGTTGCTGGCCTGGTGGGTCGGCAGCCGTCGGGTGTGGTCGCGGCTGCGTCCGGGGGCCGATCCCGATCCGTGGGGCGACGCCATGCGCCAGTTCGGCCTCACGCCGCAGGAGGCGGCGCAGGTCGAGTCCGCGGTGACGTGGGGGCGCCGGCTGGAGGACGAGCGGTTGCGCCGGGCCGCCGTGCAGTGGGCTCAACAGCTCATCGAGCAGACCGAGGCACGCCGTCGGCTCCGCTCCCGGTCGGGACGGGTCGCCGTGCTGCTCGGCCTGATCGGCGTCCTCGCGGCCGGCCTGTACTGGATGACCGTGCGCGAGGGGGAGTTCCCCTGGGACGCGGTGGTGTGGTGGGTGATCTGGCCCGCCGTGTTCGGATGGCTGGTGCGCGGTCCGCGCCGCGCCATCCGGGTCAACTCGGATCCGGGCTCGCCGGACGACCGGTAGGGGCCCACCCGGCGCGCGTCCGGTTCCCGCGGGTGCGCGGGACCGCCGAGCCGGATCGCCGGCGGACGCCGCGGAGTTGTCCCCTGCGTTGTCCCTAGACTCGTCCCGGGACTTGTTCCCATGTCCCGCCGGCGTGGCGCAACTGGTAGCGCACCCGACTTGTAATCGGGCGGTTGGGGGTTCGAGTCCCCCCGTCGGCTCAGTCGAAGCTGCCGGCTCCGCCGACCCGGTAGGGGAAGCGCTCCTCGACCCGGGCGTCGCGGCGCCGCTCGGCGCGCTCCTCGCGCAGCCGGGCGGCGGTGCCGGCGGGGTAGCCGGCCTTCGCCACGCGGTGCTCGGTGGTCTCCACCATGAACGCCAGCGAGTACACCAGCCCGACCATGAGGCCGCCGGCGGCCGCGGTCACCCGGTAGGCCAGTGCCATCGGGACGGCGACCAGGCAGATCACGACGAGCGGCGAGAGCTGGACCAGCGAGCGGGCCACGTGCCGGCGGACCCACCCGGGCCGGGTGGTGTCCGACAGCACCCAGGGCGAGAGCCGGCGGGGCAGCCCCCCGCCGAAGGCGTAGCGGAGCCACTGGAGGACCGAGGGGGACGCCGGGCGGGCGTCGTGCCGCGTGGTGCGCACGCGTCCACGGTAGGCCCGTCCGGCCACCGGGCGGACGGTTCCGTCCCGCGCCGTGCACCGTTGCCCCCCGGCGCCGTCCGGGAGGACACTGCCGCCGCCCCCAGGTGAGGAGGACGTCCGTGCAGATCTCCCAGCTGCTCCGCCACAAGGGTCCCGACGTGGTCACCGTCGACCCGGCCGCCAGCGTCCGGGACGCGCTCAGCCTGCTCGTCCGCCACCGGATCGGCGCGCTCGTCGTCTCCTCCGGCGGGGGCGCGGTCGACGGCATCGTCTCCGAGCGCGACGTCGTCCGCGGGCTGCACGAGTCGGGGCCGGCGGTGCTCGACGGCCCGGTGTCGGCGCTGATGACCGCCGACGTCCACACCTGCCCGCCCAGCGCCTCGGTGCACGACCTGGCCCGCACGATGACCGACCACCGGGTCCGCCACGTCCCGGTGACCAAGGACGGCCTGCTGCTGGGCATCGTCTCGATCGGCGACGTCGTCAAGGCCCGCCTCGACGAGCTCGAGCAGGAGCGGGCCCACCTCGTCGAGTACATCCAGACCGGCTAGCCACGGGTCTCGGGTCGCGCCCCGGCCCGGAGGGTCCCCCGGCGTACCGTGCCGCCGTGGACGAGCGGCGGCTGGGGACGGCGGCGGGCCTGTCCGCCTACCTGCTGTGGGGCTGCTTCCCGCTGTACTTCCCGCTGCTCGAGCCCGCCGGCGGCGTCGAGATCGTCGCGCACCGGGTGGTCTGGTCGCTGCTGTTCGTCGCCCTGCTGCTGACGGTGCTGCGCCGCTGGTCGCTGGTCCGGGCCGCGGTCACCGACCGGCGCACCATGCTCGTCCTGGCCGGCGCCTCGGTGCTCATCGCCGCGAACTGGCTGGTCTTCGTCTACGGCGTCAACTCCGGCCACGTGGTCGAGACCTCGCTCGGCTACTTCATCAACCCGCTGGTCAGCGTGCTGCTCGGCGTCGTCGTGTTCGCCGAGCGGCTGCGCCCGCTGCAGTGGACGGCGGTGGCGCTGGCGGCCGTCGCCGTCGCCGTCCTGACCTGGGACTACGGCCGGCCGCCGTGGATCGCGCTGGCGCTGGCGGCCACCTTCGGCGGCTACGGCCTGCTCAAGAAGCTGGTCCGGGTGGAGGCCGCGCCGGGGCTGTTCGTCGAGACGGCGGTGACCTTCCTCCCCGCGGTCGTGTTCCTGGGGGTGCTGCACGCCACCGGCCGGGGGACGGCGGGGGAGGCCGGCACCGGCCACCTGCTCCTGCTCCTCGCCTCGGGCATCGCCACGGCGGTGCCGCTGCTGCTGTTCGCCGCGGCCGCCCGGCGGATCCCGCTGTCCACGGTCGGGCTGCTGCAGTACGTGACGCCGCTGATGCAGCTGGCGCTCGGGGTCTTCGTCTTCGACGAGCCCATGCCGCCCGCCCGGCTGGTCGGCTTCGCCATCGTGTGGGCCGCCCTGGCCGTGTTCACCGTCGACAGCCTGCGCTCGGCCCGGGCGGCGGCCGGTCGCCGCGCCGCGGCCGAGCAGGTCGCCGCCCCGGCCTGAGACCGGCGGCGCGACACGCGGAAAAGGTCGGCGACGGGGCATACCGTCATCGGTGACGGCTTCCCCCCGATCGAACGGACCCGACCATGACCCCCGACCCCGACCCCGCGGTCTCCCCGCCGGGGGGCTCGGTGTCCGGTGAGGATCCCGCGCAGCCTGCGGGCCTGACCCGGCGCGAGCACGAGATGCTGGCCTTCGAGCGCAAGTGGTGGCGCCACCCCGGCGCCAAGGAGACGGCCATCCGCGAGCAGTTCGGCCTCCCGCCGACCCGGTACTACCAGGTGCTGAACGCCCTGGTCGACCGGCCTGCGGCACTCGAGGCCGACCCGCTGCTGGTCCGCCGGCTGCGCCGCCTGCGCAGCGCGCGACGCCAGCGGCGTTCCCCGTCGCTCCTGGGCAAGGGCTCGTCCGCCATCTAGATTTGGTCACCGTGGGCAGGCACGCGGCGTCAGGTGGTGACCAACCGGACCGGCCGTCCGCCCCGGTGGCCGGTGGACGCCGGCGCACCGACCCTGCCCCCGGGCATCCCGTCCCGGACGGTGCCGACGCGTCCGACGGCACCGACTGGAGCGACGCCCCGACCCTCACCGGGCCGCTGCGCAGCCGCGCCGAGCGCCGCCGCGACGCCCTGCTCGGCGACGAGACCGAGCGGCGCCGCCGGCTGACCGGCCGGCCGGGTCGCCCCGACGTCCCCGCGCGGGCCGCCGAGCCGGAACTGCCGACGTCGTGGGCCCGCCCGCCGGTCGACGGCGTCACCCGCCAGGCGCCCGCCCCGCAGCAGAGCCCACCTCCGACGCCGTCCGCGCCGGCGGAGCGACCCACCCGCCGGCCGGCCGCCGCCCCGCGCCCCGCGGCGGCGCAGCCCGCACCCGCGCCGTCGGCCGCCCCGCCGCTGGTCCCGCCGACCGCCGCGCGGCTGCCCGCGCCGCCGCCCGTGGCCCCTCCCGCGGCTCCGCCGGCGGCGAGCCCGCCGGTCGCCTCGGCCCCGGTCCGGCCGGCGGCGCCGCTCACCACGGTCGCGCCGTTCCAGGCCGTCCCGACCCCGAACGCCGACGTCGCCGAGCCGGCCGTCGCGCCGCTGGACCCGTGGGACCAGCCCGCCCGCCCCGCCGCCCGGAGCCGGACGCCGCAGGCACCCCCGGCGGCACCGCCGGCCGCGGCCCGGCCCAGCCCGGCCGGCCCGTCCGCGACCCCGGACGCCGCCGGTGCCACGCCCTACCGCGACTGGACCCGCCCCAAGGGCGCCGCGGCCGCCCCTGCCACCGAGGCCATCCCCGACCGGGAGGTCGGCCGGGGCCGGGCCGCGGCGCCGTCGACCGAGGCCATCCCCGACCGGGAGGTCGTCCGGGGCCGCGCCGCGGCGCCGTCGACCGAGGCCATCCCCGACCGGGACGTCGCCCGGGATGGCCGCCGCGAGCGGGTCCGCGACCGCGCGCCCGAGCCGGAGACCGGGCCGCCCACCGGGCCCCCGAGCGACTCCACCGGCGTGGTCGGCAACCGCGCCGCGATGCGGGCCGAGCGCCAGGCGCGGGAGGCCGAGCGGCAGGCGATGGAGTCCGAGCGCCGCAAGGCCGCGCGCCGGGCCGGCGTCTCCCGGGCCGCCCTGCGCGCCGCCACCCAGGACGACGCCCCACCGCGCCGCGGCCGGGCCGTGCCGGCACTGCTCGCCGTCGTGGTGGTCGCGCTGGTCGTGCTCGGCGTGTACAGCTTCACCTCCTCGGCGACGCAGGAGGCCGGCTCGACCAGCACGGCTCCGCAGACCACCGCCGCACCCCCGGCGACCGTCGCCCCGCCCACCGGCGTCCTGCCGCCGCTGTCGGTGGAGCCGCTGCCCCCGGTCGCCGGGGCGCCCAGCACGCCGGTCCGTGTTCCGGTGACCGTGCTCAACGCCACGGACGTGGGCGGCCTGGCCGGGGACGCCGCCGAGGCCTTCAGCGGCCAGGGCTGGCAGCCGAACGGCGTCGGCGAGTACGACGGCCCCGGCGTCGCCGTCACCACCGTCTTCGTCACCGCGGGCGACGAGCAGCAGCGGCAGTCGGCGCTGCAGCTCATGGAGGCCTTCCCCGGCGTGGTCGGCGGGCCCGCCGAGCGCTTCTTCGACGTCCCCGGCGTGGCCGACCCCGGCCTCGTCGTCGTCCTCACCGGTGAGTGGCGGCCCTGACGCCCGACCGCGACACACCGCACCGCCACCGCCGGAACACCGGCGCGACACCGTCCGTTGGCCGCATCGTGCGTCCCGTCCGCGGGCCCGTGACACCCCGCCCGCGCCCCGGCGCCCGTGCGGCGCTCGGCGCCCTGCTCACCCTGCTGCTCACCGGTGCCCTGCTCGGCGCGCTGCCCGCCGCGGCGGCCGCGGCCGAGGAGGTGCGCACCGAGGAGGCCCGCGTCCCCTCCGGCTCCGGTGCCGACGCCGTCGAGCTCGACACCACGCTCCACCTGCCCGGCTCGGCCACCGCCGACGAGCCGGCGCCCGCGGTCGTGCTCGCGCACGGCTTCGGCGGCAGCAAGCAGTCGGTGGCCGACGACGCCCGCGACCTCGCCGGCCGCGGGTTCGTCGTCCTGACCTACTCGGCGCGCGGCTTCGGCGCCAGCACCGGCCAGATCGGCCTCGACGACCCCCGCTACGAGGTCGCCGACCTCTCCACGCTGCTCGACCTGCTCGCCGGGCGCGACGACGTCCTGCTCGACGGGGAGGGCGACCCGCGCGTCGGCGTCGCCGGTGCCTCCTACGGCGGCGCGCTGTCCCTGCTCGGCGCCGCCTACGACGACCGGGTCGACGCCATCGCGCCGCAGATCACCTGGCACTCGCTGACCGCCGCGCTGTTCCCCTCCCAGACCGGCGCCGTCGACGCCGCCACCCCCGCGGCCACCCCGCAGGACCCCGACACCGGCGTCTACAAGCGCCTGTGGTCCGGGCTGTTCTTCGGCGTGGGGTCGGCCCCCGGCGGCGGGCTGCTCGACGCCCTCGGCGGCGGAGGGGCGGCCGAGGCCGAGGACGGCGGGGACACCGAGGCCGCCACGGGCGACGGCGCGGCCGCCGCCCCGGCCTCGGTCCCCTCGCTCGAGGACCTGCCGGTCGACCTGTCCACGGTCGACCCCGCCGCGGTGGAGCAGGCGCTGACCTGCGGCCGGTTCCGCGCCGACATCTGCGCCGCCTACCAGGCCGCCGCGGCCACCGGGACGCTCACGCCCGAGGTCTCCGCGGTGCTCGACCGCAGCAGCCCGGCCGCCGTGCTCGACCGGATCACCGCACCCACCCTGCTGGTGCAGGGCACCGAGGACTCGCTGTTCGGCCTCGGTCAGGCCGACGCCAACGCCCGCGGGATCGCCGCCAACGGCACCCCGGTGAAGGTCGTCTGGTACGCCGGCGGCCACGACTCCCAGCCCTCCGAGCGGGAGACCGCCGAGCTGCGCGAGCTCGTCGCCGGCTGGTTCGGCTGGCACCTGCGCGACGAGGACGACCCGGCCCGCGGCGAGGATCCCGGCGCCGGCTTCGAGTTCCCCGTGCCCAGCGGCCTGGGCAGCACGCTCGGCAGCGTCCAGGGCGGCACGCAGAGCGTCGTCGCCGACACCTACCCCGGCCTGGAGGGGACCGGGCCCACCGCGCGCACCGAGCTCGCCCTCGACGGCCCGCTCCAGCCGGTGGTCACCCCGGCCGGCGGCACCCCCGCGGCCATCACCGCCGTCCCGGGCCTGGGGTCGCTCGCCTCCGCGCTCGGCGGCACCGCCGTGGAGATCCCCGGCCAGTTCGCCGCCTTCGCCACCGAGCCGCTCGACGAGGCCGTGGAGGTGGTCGGCGCCCCGACCGTCGAGCTGGCCGTCGCCTCGCCCACCGGCACCGCGACGCTGTTCGCCAAGCTCTACGACGTCGGTCCCGACGGCGCCCAGACGCTGCCCGGCGGGCTGGTCGCCCCGCTGTCGCTGACCGGCCTGTCCGCGGACCCCGCCGCACCCACCGAGGTCGCCGTCACGCTGCCCGGGATCGTGCACCGCTTCGAGGCCGGCCACACGATGCGGGTCGTGGTCAGCTCCACCGACCAGGGCTTCGCGCTGCCGGCCGAGGCGGGCGTCTACTCGGTGTCCCTGGCCGGCGCCGGCAACGGCGGCACCGTGCTCGCCGTCCCGACCGTGGCGGGCGAGGCGCAGGCCGACGGCGGCACCTCCCGCTGGTGGTGGCTGCTCGGCGCCGTCGTCGTCCTCGGCCTGCTCGGCTGGGCGGCCGCGGTGCTGTGGGGCCGGCGGCGCCGGCGGGTCACCTCCGAGGTCGAGCCCGACGGCGAGGACGTGCCGCTGCGCTTCGAGGGCGTGACCAAGGCCTACAAGGACGGCTTCGTCGCCGTCCGCGACCTGTCCTTCGAGGTCCGCCGCGGCCAGGTGCTCGGCCTGCTCGGCCCCAACGGCGCGGGCAAGACGACGTCGCTGCGCATGCTCATGGGCCTGATCCGCCCGACGCAGGGGCGGATCAGCGTCTTCGGCCACGCCGCCGGGCCGGGCGCGCCGGTGCTGTCCCGGCTGGGCTCCTTCGTCGAGGGCACCGGGCTGATGCCGCACCTGTCCGGCCGCGACAACCTCACCCTGTACTGGGCGGCCACCGGCCGGCCGGCCGAGGACGCGCACATGGAGGAGGCGATCGAGGTCGCCGGCCTCGGCGCCGCCATCGACCGCCCGGTCCGCCGCTACAGCCAGGGCATGCGGCAGCGCGTCGCGATCGCCCAGGCGATGCTGGGCCTGCCCGACCTGCTGGTCCTCGACGAGCCGACCAACGGGCTGGACCCGCCGCAGATCCACGCCATGCGCGAGGTGCTGCGCTCCTACGCCGCCACCGGCCGCACGGTGATCGTCTCCAGCCACCTGCTCAGCGAGATCGAGCAGACGTGCACCCACGTGGTCGTCATGGCCAAGGGGCAGAAGATCGCGCAGGGCACGGTCGAGGAGATCGTGGGCACCGGCGGCGCGGTGCTCGTCGGCCTGACCGACCCGGCCGACGCCGACCGCGCGGCCGCCGTCCTGTCCGGGCTGCCCGGAGTGACCGTGGAGCGCACCGACGAGGGCCTGGTCGCCGAGCTGGGGCCGCGGACCTCCCGCGCCGCCGCGCTGCAGGCGCTGGTGGACTCGGGCGTCGCCGTCGACCAGTTCACGCCGCGCCGCCGCCTGGAGGACGCGTTCCTGGCACTCGTGGGGGAGTCGTGACCGCGACCGAGCACGTCCAGTCCACCGGCGCGGTCGCCGGCTACCGGCCCGAGCGCACGCTGCGGCTGTCGGTCGAGCTGCGCCGGCAGTTCAAGCGGCGGCGCACCCTGGGCGTGTTCACGCTCATGGTCGCCCTGCCGCTGGTGCTCATCGCCGCGCTGCAGCTGGGCGCCAGCGAGGACGCGCAGGAGAACAGCCGGATCAACCTGGTCGACGTCGCCACCTCCAGCGGGCTCAACTTCACGCTGTTCGTGCTGTTCGCGACCACCGGCTTCTTCCTCGTCGTGGTCTACGCGCTGTTCTTCGGCGACACCGTGGCCAGCGAGGCGCAGTGGGGGTCGCTGCGCTACACGCTGGCCACCCCGGTGCCGCGGATGCGGCTGCTCCGGCAGAAGTGGCTGGCCGCGCTGGTGCTGTCGGTGGCCGCGCTGCTCACCCTCGCCCTGGTCGCGGTGGTGGCCGGCGGGATCGCCTTCGGCTTCGACGACATCCGCACGCCGATCGGCGTGAGCCTCCCGCAGGGCGAGGGGCTGCTGCGGCTGGCCGGGATGCTCGGCTACCTGTCCGTGCACCTGCTCGTGGTCGGCGCGCTGGCGTTCTGGCTGTCCACGATCACCGACGCGCCCCTGGCCGCGGTCGGCGGCGCGGTGTTCACCACGATCGTCTTCTCGATCCTCGACCAGGTCGAGCAGCTCGGCGCGATCCGTGACTGGTTCCCCACCGCGGAGTCCTTCGCCTGGACCGACCTGCTGCAGACGCCGGTCGACTCCTCCGACCTGTTCCGCGGGGTGGTCCAGTCGCTGGTCTACGTCGCCGTTTTCACCGCGCTGGCGTTCCGCCACTTCTCCCGCCGCGACGTCACGAGCTGATCGAGCTCCGGACCGCCTGGGCCCAGCCGACGCCCATCGCGCCGTCGGTCACCGACACGTTGGGGACGGCGTCCATCAGCCCGGCCATGCCCTCGACCTCGGCGCCGTTCGCGGTGATCCACAGCCGGCCGACGGCGGGCGCCATGTCCAGGTCGCTGGCGCTGTCCCCGATGGCGACGGCGTCGGCGGGGTCCAGGCCGCGCCGCTCGAGGTCCCAGGCGATGGCCGCGCCCTTGGAGATGCCGCGCGGCATGAGGTGGTAGACCCGCGCCAGCTGCCCCTCCGGCGCCAGGCTCAGCCGCGCCGACGCCGGGATGGCGCCGTTGTCGTTGAGGGTCAGCCAGCCCAGCCCGCGCTCGGCCAGCCAGGCGTCGACGGCGAGGGGGTCGACGTAGCCGCGCAGCAGCGCGTCGCCCTCGTGCGTGGCGTGCCAGGGCGCGTGCCACTCCAGCCGGCCGGGGTGGGCGGCGCACAGCGCCTCGACGACGCCGAGCTCGGCCATCACGTCCATCGGCGTGCGGCCGGCGTACTCGGGGGGCAGCTCGCCGGTGAGGTGGTGGCGCTCGCGCCCGCCCCGCCAGGTCACCAGCGACCCCAGCTCGGCGATCGCGCCGTCGGCGGCGAAGATCCGCCCGGCCTCGGTGACCTGGTCGGCGGTCCGCCCGCTGACGATCACCAGCGCGACCCCGGCGGTGTGCAGCTCCAGCAGCGCGGCCGCGGGCTCCGCGGTGGGCGACCCGCCGGCGTCGTGCCAGAACGACCCCCGAGGGCCGACCATGGTGCCGTCGAGGTCGGTGTAGACGATGCGCGCTGCGGCCGGGGACATGGCGCACATCCTCACCTGCGGCCCCGCTCGGTCCGGACGCGCCCGGCAGGTGTCCACCGCGAACGTCTCCAGCCGGCGGCGGACCTCCTGGTCCGGCGTGACCACCACCCGCCGGGGCGCGGCCTCCCGAGGGCGACCACCAGCTCCACCAGCCCGGTGCGGTGGCTCTCCCCGAGCGCGTGGACGTCGCACCGCGCGGGCCGCCTCCGCAGCACCACCTCGACGGCGGGACCGTCGTGCAGCGTGGGCAGCGCTCCCGCGGCGCTGACCGCGTAGACGGTGTTCGAGGCAGCGGGGGAGGAGGCCGGCCGGGCGTCCTCGCCGGCGCAGCCCGTCACGGCGAGGAGGAGCGCGAGGGCCGGCCCCGGCCAGGGGCGGCGTGCCCGACCGGTGTGCACGGCCTCCTCGCAGGTCGGGCGGGAGCCCGCATCCCGCGCCCGCGCCCGCGGCCGTGTCGAGGCCGGAGCCCGCCGTGCCGACCCCGGGTCGCCGACGCCGGGTGGGTAGAGTCGCCGGCGTTCCACTCATCCAGAGGGGCAGAGGGACACGGCCCGGCGAAGCCCCGGCAACCCGCCGCGCGAGCGGCGAGAGGTGCCAATTCCGTCCCGCGCGGCTCGACGGCCCGCCGCGGGGAAGATGAGGAGGTAGTCGTCGCATGACCCTGACCGCTCCCGGATCCGCCCAGGCCGACGTGCACGCGCGTGGCCCGGTCCCGCCCAGTCCCGCCCGCGGCCTCGTCTGTCGCAACTGCGGCGCCACCTTCGGCCTGATCGCCGAGCACGCCTGTGCCGAGTGCTTCGGCCCGCTCGAGGTCGACTACGACCCCGGGGCCCTCCGGTCGGTGACCCGCGAGCAGATCGAGGCCGGCCCGCAGAACATCTGGCGCTACGCCGCGCTGCTGCCGGTGGGCCAGGACCCGGCCGACCGCGTCTCCCTCGACCCGGGCCTGACCCCGCTGGTGCGCGCCGACCGGCTCGCCGCCGAGCTCGGCGTCACCGGCGGGCTGTGGGTCAAGGACGACTCGGGCAACCCCACGCACTCGTTCAAGGACCGCGTGGTGTCGCTGGCCGCCACGGCCGCCCAGGGCCTCGGCTACCGGAAGATCGCCGCCGCCTCGACCGGCAACCTGGCCAACTCCGTGGCCGCGCACGCCGCCCGCGCGGGCATCCCGTCGTTCGTCTTCATCCCGGCCGACCTCGAGCCGGGCAAGGTCGTGCAGTCGGCGGTCTACGGGCAGACGCTGGTCGCCGTCGACGGCTCCTACGACGACGTCAACCGGCTGACCAGCGAGCTCGCCGAGACCGACGAGTTCGAGGACACCGCCTTCGTCAACCAGAACGTGCGGCCCTACTACGCCGAGGGCTCCAAGACGATGGGCTACGAGATCGCCGAGCAGCTGGGCTGGCGGATCCCGGCCCAGGTCGTGATCCCGATGGCCTCGGGCTCGCTGCTGACCAAGGTGGACAAGGCCTTCCGCGAGCTGGCCGCCGCCGGGATCGTCGAGGCCACCGAGTGGCGGGTGTTCGGCGCCCAGTCGGCCGGTTGCGACCCGATCGCCACCGCCTTCGACAACGGCTGGGACGTCGTCAAGCCGGTCAAGCCCACCGGCATCGCCAAGTCACTGAACATCGGCAACCCCGCCGACGGGCCCTACGCGCTCGACGCGATCCGGCGCACCGGCGGCGCGGTCGGCCGGGTCGGCGACGAGCAGATCGTCCAGGGCATCCGCGACCTCGCCCGCACCACCGGCGTCTTCGCCGAGACCGCCGGCGGCGTGACCGTGGCCGTGCTGCGGCAGCTGGTCGAGGACGGCCGGCTGGACCCGGCGCGGGAGACCGTCGTCCTCAACACCGGCGAGGGCCTCAAGACCCTCGACCCGCTCACGCCGGTGGTCGGCCCGACGCACCGGGTGGAGCCGTCGCTGCGGTCGGTCCGGTCGGCGGGCCTCATCGGCTGAGGCGTACGCTCGGGGCCGTCGATCCGGCGGGTGACATCCCCGCCCGGTCGTCCCCGAGTCGTGTGTGCGGCATCTCCCCACGACGGCGTCCCTGTTGTACCGTCTCGCGCGGTCGTCAGTTCCACGCACGTGTCCGACGGGCGGAAGAGCTGTACCCCGGTCCCCGGACCACGGGGAACCGTCCGCACGCACGCACCGTGGGAGCACACGTGGCACAGGGCACCGTGAAGTGGTTCAACGCCGAGAAGGGCTTCGGCTTCATCGCCGTCGACGGCGGCCAGGACGTCTTCGTCCACTACTCGGCCATCCAGATGGACGGCTACAAGAGCCTCGACGAGGGCCAGCGGGTCACCTTCGAGGTCGTCCAGGGCGAGAAGGGCCCGCAGGCCGACGGCGTCCGCGTCGCCTGACTCCTGGCACCGCGCCACGGCCCGGTCCCCCGCGCGGGGACCGGGCCGTCGCTGTTCCGGGAACAGCCGGCGCCCACCCCCCGTTCTTGCACTCGGCAGGGGCGAGTGCCAGACTTCGGGTTGGCACTCGACAGTGCCGAGTGCCAATCAGGTCGGAACGGTGAGGCACCGGAGCGCGGGCCGTAGGAGTGTCCGCGGCGCCGGTGTCGTCCGTCGCGGGCGCCGGTCCCGGCCGTGCAGCGATCCATGCATGGAGGACATCACCACATGGCCAAGATGATCGCCTTCGAGGAAGAGGCGCGCCGCGGCCTCGAGCGGGGCATGAACACCCTCGCCGACGCCGTCAAGGTGACGCTCGGCCCCAAGGGCCGCAACGTCGTCCTCGAGAAGAAGTGGGGCGCTCCCACCATCACCAACGACGGTGTGAGCATCGCCAAGGAGATCGAGCTCGAGGACCCCTGGGAGAAGATCGGCGCCGAGCTGGTCAAGGAGGTCGCGAAGAAGACCGACGACGTCGCGGGTGACGGCACCACCACCGCCACCGTGCTGGCCCAGGCGCTCGTCCGCGAGGGTCTGCGCAACGTCGCCGCCGGCGCCAACCCGATGGCCCTGAAGAAGGGCATCGAGAAGGCCGTCGCCTCGGTCACCGAGCACCTGCTCTCCAGCGCCAAGGACGTCGAGACCAAGGAGCAGATCGCCGCCACCGCGTCGATCTCCGCCGCCGACACCGCCATCGGTGAGCTCATCGCCGAGGCGATGGACAAGGTCGGCAAGGAAGGCGTCATCACCGTCGAGGAGAGCAACACCTTCGGCCTCGAGCTCGAGCTCACCGAGGGCATGCGCTTCGACAAGGGCTACATCTCGCCCTACTTCGTCACCGACGCCGAGCGCATGGAGGCCGTCCTCGACGACCCGTACGTGCTCGTCGTCAACAGCAAGATCAGCTCGGTCAAGGACCTGCTCCCGCTGCTGGAGAAGGTCATGCAGTCGGGCAAGCCGCTGGCCATCATCGCCGAGGACGTCGAGGGCGAGGCCCTCGCGACCCTGGTCGTGAACAAGATCCGCGGCACGTTCAAGTCGGTCGCCGTCAAGGCCCCCGGCTTCGGCGACCGCCGCAAGGCCATGCTCGCCGACATCGCCATCCTCACCGGTGGCCAGGTCATCAGCGAGGAGGTCGGCCTCAAGCTCGACACCGCCGACGTCGCCCTGCTCGGCCGCGCCCGCAAGGTCGTCGTCACCAAGGACGAGACGACGATCGTCGAGGGCGCCGGTGACACCGACCAGATCGCCGGCCGGGTGAACCAGATCCGCGCCGAGATCGACAAGTCGGACTCCGACTACGACCGCGAGAAGCTGCAGGAGCGCCTGGCCAAGCTGGCCGGTGGCGTCGCCGTCATCAAGGCCGGCGCCGCGACCGAGGTCGAGCTCAAGGAGCGCAAGCACCGCATCGAGGACGCGGTGCGCAACGCCAAGGCCGCCGTCGAGGAGGGCATCGTCGCCGGTGGTGGCGTCGCCCTGGCGCAGGCCGCCGCCGTCGCGTTCGAGAAGCTCGACGTCGAGGGTGACGAGGCCACCGGCGCCAACATCGTGCGCGTCGCGCTCGAGGCGCCGCTGAAGCAGATCGCCGTCAACGCCGGCCTCGAGGGCGGCGTCGTGGCGGAGAAGGTCCGCAACTCCGAGGTGGGCCACGGCCTCAACGCCGCCACCGGCGAGTACGTGGACCTGGTCTCGGCCGGCATCATCGACCCGGCCAAGGTCACCCGCTCGGCGCTGCAGAACGCCGCCTCCATCGCGGCGCTCTTCCTCACCACCGAGGCCGTCATCGCCGACAAGCCGGAGAAGGCCGCTGCGGCCGCTCCGGGTGGCGACGGCGGCATGGGCGGCATGGACTTCTGAGTCCGGTCATCCCGTAGCACCAGCAACGCCCGGCAGGGGCGGTCCCGCACTCGCGGGGCCGCCCCTGTCGGCGTCTGGGGGGTCGCTCGCGCCTCGTCGAGATCACGTGATCTCGGCGGGGAGCGGCCCGGTTCGCGTCGAGATCGCGCGATCTAGACGGGGAGCGGCCACAGTCCACCCCCCCCGGGCAGCAGCAGAACACCATGCCCTCCGCGTCGGCGAGGACGTCCCACCCGCTCTCGCCGCCGTACTCG